>JBAXEO010000134.1:0-5953 GCA_037140395.1 Coriobacteriia bacterium | reverse complement strand
GCGAGCCACTCGCACCATCAAGGCCCACGACCCCGACTTCTACGTCATCACCGACGTGTGCATGTGTGAGTACACGAGCCACGGCCACTGTGGCATCATCGACGACGCTGGCTGCGTCATCAATGACGTCACCCTGGAGCTGCTGGCCAAAGAGGCCGTCACCCACGCCGAAGCAGGTGCCGACATGGTCGCTCCCAGCGACATGATGGACGGCCGAGTCGCCGCCATTCGTGCCGCGCTAGACTCAGAAGGATTTGCGGACATCCCGATCATGGCCTACTCGGTGAAATACGCCAGCGGCTACTACGGCCCGTTTCGCGACGCCGCCGACAGCACGCCGACCTTTGGCGACCGCAAGCAGTACCAGATGGACCCTGCCAATGCGGAGGAGGGCCTGCGCGAAGCCGCTCTCGACATCGACGAGGGTGCTGACATCGTGATGGTCAAGCCGGCGCTGGCGTACATGGACATGATCTGGCGCGTGAAGAACGAATTCGGCTACCCGACTGCGGCATACAACGTCAGTGGCGAGTATGCGATGGTCAAGGCAGCTGCCGCCAATGACTGGATCGATGAGAAGCGCGTGGTGCTCGAAACGCTCCTGGGGTTCAAGCGAGCGGGTGCGGACTTGATCCTGACCTACCACGCCAAGGATGCGGCGCGGTGGCTTTCAGAGGATTCCGATGCCTAGTTCTGACGAGATCTATCATCCGAGTATCCCGGTGGTCACGACCTTCGACCCGCCGCCGGGCTGGAAGATACACTCGATTCTCGGCCCGTGCTGGGGAATCACCGTGCGCAGCCGAAGCATTGGCGGGCAGTTTGTAGCCGGGCTTCAGACGCTTGGCGGTGGAGAGATAACGATGTATACCGAACTCGCCAATCTGAGCCGCAACCAAGCACTGGAGCGGCTCGAGGCACACGCACTCGCGCTCGGCGCCAACATGGTGCTGACGATGCGCTTCGACAGCAGCGACTTGGCCGCCAACACGAACGAGATTGTGGCGTATGGCACCGCCGTGTACGTAGTGAAGGACTCCGAGCCTGGCCAGACGCCGGCCTGATCCGTGCCCGGCCCCCAACGGGACGAAGCAGGAAGAGCTCAAGATGAGTGAATTCTCCCAGAGGCTCTTTGACTACGCACGGGTTGGCGCACAGGTGCTTGCTCTGGCTCTCGGGATCGGCCTGACGCTTGGTCTTGCCGGGCCTTGGGGATGGGTGCTTGCCATGACGGTCGGCGGTGCCCTGACGGCTGCGACCTGCCGGGGGGTTGAGTCGTCTGTGCGGGTTGGCGGTGCAGCCGGGTTGTTGGGCGCCGCGTTCGCGGTCAGAACCTACCGCGCACCTCGAGCTATCAACGCTCTGTCGGGATGGCATGTCGGCTATTCTCAGGGAGAGGTACACGGCGAGTTTCTTGCCCCGTTGATTCGATCTTCGGTTGTCAACGGTCATTGGGGCCGAGCTGACGTGTTGCTCATTGTGATGATGACTCTGGGGGTCGCCGCAGTAGCCGCACTTGGTGGGTGGCTCGTGTCAAAGTCACCCTCTGCCAGAGCCCAGACTCTTCGGATAGCGTTCGGCACCCTTGCCGTAACCGCGATAGCGGCTGCGCTGGTTCTCGCAGCGTTCTCGGGTCCGTTTCGGCTCCGGTCGACCCACGCGCTTCCGGCAGGCACGTATCGCTACGATGCCGCAATCTACATGAACACGTACTTCAACGTCTTGGGTGGCACGCCGTACTACGAAAGCATAGTGAAGGCCGCTGCAGGAGATAGCCGTGTCATGGAAGAGGGAGGCGTTCGTGACGGCAAGTTCTATGGCTGGGCGTACTCTCCGGCGTTCATCCGCATGCCATGGACATTCCAGATATGGAGGTTGATTGCTCCCAACGGCCAGCTCTGGTATGTGTCCCTCTTCCTCTGTGTTGCTGCGCTTTATGCGGTGTGGTGGGGATTGTATGCGGTGCTTGGCGTACGTGCGGCGCTCGTGCCGCCAATCCTGTTTCCATTGCTGATGATGGCAACCGCTTGGGTCAACATGTACTTTCCGGATTGGTGGGCAGCGCTCGCGATTCTCTTCAGCGTGGTATTTCAGATACGCAGACGCTACGTTCTTGCCGGCGTGCTGGCTTTGCTCGCGGGAGTGTTTAGGGACGTAGCGTTGATTTGGCTCGCAATACTGCTGGTCAACGCCGCGGTCCTAGCTTGGCGCGGCGAGGCGCGATGGCGTCGACTGGCAGTCATGTATGCGGTGTTCATGATGGGCTTCTTCCTGGTGTACTTCGCGCACTTGCGCGCGGCAGCGCCGTTTGTTGCACCTCAACCCAATTCGCCGGACATCAGAGGTAGGTTGGCTGTCAGCGCCGTCAACAATCTCGACCAGCGCTTCTTTGCGCCAGCTGCCTATATGATGGTTGCCTACGGATCGGCAGTAGGGAGGCGAGCGCTTTTCGTTTTCGCTCAGATTCCCGGATGGTGGCTTGTTCTGCGGCGTGAGAAGGAAGCACTGTGGCCGGTTCTCGCATTTTCGGTCTTCTGGATCGCGTTCACTCTGACCATCGGGGCAACGAGCAGCTACTGGGGTCAGGTGTACACGCCTGTGGCCGTTATGGGTACCGGTGCGTTGTTTGCATGGGCGACTCCGCGCCCGCGCCTCGACGATCAGTATTCGTGAGAGACTATTCCAGCTGTGAGCCGGGGTGCCTCTCATGGAGAGCGGCGCGATTCTTGCATCGGCGTGGCTCTGCAGCATGCGTACTTGACTTCGCGCGGCCGGGAATCGGCCCGCCTTATCCGAGTGAAGGAGTTACCTGAGTGGCTGACAACGTGGGCAATTCTGATGGGCGTCCTGACCTCGACCTTGAGGATGAGTTCGGCGAGGACGAAGGTACGCTGACCGAGCAGGAAATTGCTGACGCCGAGGCGCCCTGTGGCGGCGTTGGCGTAGGCATCCCACTCGCAGGCGGTCACCCCGCCGGCATTCCCGGCGAATCGGGTTCCGGCCATCCGGGAGGCCATCCGGGCGGTCACCCCGCCGGCATCCCGATGGAGCGCCAGCGTCACGGCGGTGCGCGTTCGGTTGGTTTCCGCCCCGGCGGCGGCCCTGAGGCTATCGCCTACCAGGAGCGCACGGGGATCAAGGCGCCGCGCATCATCGCTTGGGAGATCACGCGCAGCTGCAACCTGAGCTGCGCCCACTGCCGAGCTGCTGCGGAGTTCGGCCACTACCACGGCGAGCTCTCGCTCGACCAGATCAAGGCGACGATCGACAACATCGTCACCATCTCCAACCCCATCATCATCCTGACCGGCGGCGAGCCGCTCATGAGGCCCGACATCTGGGAGATCGTCGACTACGCGCATGAGAAGGGCGCCATGCCGGTCATCGGCACCAACGCCACGCTCATCACCGAGGAGATAGCGCAGCAGATGGCCGACCACGGCATCCCGCGCATCTCGGTATCGGTCGACTTCCCGACCGCCGCCGAGCACGACGCCTTCCGCGGCCAGCCCGGCGCCTTCGACGCAACCATCGAGGGCATCAAGATGGCCAAGCGCCACGGCGTTGGCGTCCAGATCAACATGACGGTAACCACCCTCAACGCCGACAAGGTCGAGGCCGTGCATGACCTCGCGGAGGAGCTCGGCATCGATGCTTTTCACATCTTCATGCTGGTTCCGACCGGCCGAGGCAGCGACCTGCTTGACAAGGAGCTTCCGCCCGAGGAGTACGAGAGTGTGCTGCGCTGGGCCTACACGCGGCAGAAGACGAGTCCGCTGCACTTCAAGCCCACCGATGCGCCGCACTACTATCGCATCATCCGACAGATGGCCAAGGCCGAGGGCAAGAAGGTCACGCGCGAGGAGTACGGTCTCGACGCGATGACGCGCGGGTGTCTCGGCGGAATCACTTTCTGCTTCATCAGCCACGTGGGCGACATCCAGCCCTGCGGCTACTTCGACATGCAGCTCGGCAACGTCAAGGCGCAGCCGTTCAGCCAGATCTGGACCGATAGCAAGGTATTTAACGATCTACGCGACTACTCGCTGCTCAAGGGCAAGTGTGGCGCGTGTGAGTACAAGGCCGTGTGTGGTGGCTGCCGCGCTCGTGCGCTCGAGATCACGGGTGACTACCTGGAATCCGAGCCGTACTGCATCTACGAGCCGCCCGCATGGAAAGGCGAGTGCGAGGCGACGACAACCGGCGACTGAGAGCAGCACCTTCGCGGCGCCGACGCAACTGCTGAGTGAGCGTGCTAGGCAGCGCGAATCTACCTACGCTTGCGATCCAAGCCGAACCGCTCGGCAGTCCACCGTATGGCCACTACCGCAAGGAACGCGGCGCAGACCGCGATTGCTGGCGCCACGCTGATCAGATAGCGCGGCTGCCCGTTGCCGATAGTGACGTGGAAGAGTAGCCAATAGCCTACGATTGCGCCGAGCCACACGCCGACACTCCTGCGCAGCAGAAGCGCCATCACGAGTCCCGCCAGGCCAACGAGCCAAAGCAGCTTCATCCATCCCGCACGGTTGGCGCGCAGGGCCACGGCGAGCCCAACAGCGCGCTTCTCGGCGGGGGTGAGGGCGCGTTCGCTGTAGGAGCTCGAAGCTCCGCGGACGTTGGCGGCGGTATTCCATCCTAGAGTGGCTGGCTTGGCAAAGAGCTGCTTGGCCTTTTCGGGAATCAGGGCGATGAACTGCCCGGGCTGCGTCACCACAAAGGTGATCGCCTCCTTGGTGTAGGCCGAGTTTGCGGAGAGCTCGCCGGCGGGGGTCGAGATGTCTCTGGGTGGGTAGTAGCCCTTGAGGCGGTATCCGCCGGTTGCAAGCGGGTTGTTACCCGTCCACAGGGAGATGCCACCGTTGGTCGACAGGACCGGAGAACCCATCACCACAGCGTTGCGAACCACCCACGCTGCAGGCGAGATGGCGAACGCCGCTATCAGCAGACATGCCGAGATGAAAGCCGGCCGAGACCGGTACCAGAGTATGAGAACGAGCGCCATGAGCGGTGGCAGCAACACTGCCGTGGTGCGCACCACGACCGCGAACCCGAGCAGGAGTCCCGCGAGCAGACTCCGTTTCCAGTCCGGCGGATCCGACATCTTCTGCTTGGGCGACAAGATAAGCGCTGCACACAGGACAAGCGGAATGAAGAGGTTTTCCGAACTCGCCAAGTTTGCGAACAGGATGAACTCAGGGAACAGTGCGACGATAAAGGCCGCGACAGCAGCGGTGGCGCGTCCGTCGAGGCGCAAGCCGAGCAGGTAGACCAAGACCGTCGTCGCGGTCCAGAGGACGATGTTGGTCACCTTCGCAATTGCGAGAGACGAGCCGAACAACTTGAACACGCCCGCGAGAAAGATCGGGTAGCCCGGCGGCCAAAACGCGGTGGGCACGCCGCCGTTGGCGTATCCGTGCCCGCTCGCGAGACTCATCGCCTTGTCGAGGTAGTAGGCGAAATCACTCACAGGCACTGCGTGCACGGTCGTCATCCAGAGCACTCGGAGGATTGCGCCCAAGGCGCAAGCGGCCAAGAGCATTGGCCAAGAGATGCGCTGTGACTTCACGAGGGGTCTCTCAGGTTTGGCAGCGGCGAGTGAGCGAAGTGATCGGCGGTGTCTTGGTCGAAGCCTCGAACGGATTCAATCAGGTAGAGCGGCCGATTGCGCACCTCGTCGTAGACGCGTCCGATATAGGCCCCGATGACGCCGAGCGTAATGAGCTGCATCCCGCCAACGAAGAGGACGGCAACGATCGTCGAAGCCCAACCAGGCACGGCGTAGCCCCCGGTGAGCTTGGTGAGTACGGCTGAAAGTGCGACGAGAAAGCCGAGCGCTGCCGAGGCGACACCAAGCCAAGTTGCAATCCGCAGTGGGCTCGTCGAAAACGACAAGATGCCATCGGTTGCCAGCTTGGCCATCTTGCGCAGAGGGTACTTGGTCTCGCCTGCG
>JBAXEO010000133.1:0-5972 GCA_037140395.1 Coriobacteriia bacterium | reverse complement strand
ACTCATTCGTGGGCTGGGCAGAGGGCCTCTCCACGGAGACAACCCGCACGGATGGGCCAATCACTGCGCCCGTGACGTACACCGCCGTATTCGAGGCTACGCCGTAGGATCTCCCATTTGACATCTTGTTCGCTGTTTCGATTTCGGTCGCATTGGCGTGAGATGAGCTAGTCGCAGGGCCGCCGGAACACCGGCGGCCCTGCGTGATTCTCTGGATTCGTGACGGCTTCGCTGGTCTATTGTCATCTCAGTGCGCAGAGCCAGAGACCTCACTTCAATGATTGAAAGCAGTCATTCTCCTAGTGGCAGATGCGGCGTCTGCCCCTGAGCGGGCTGCCCGGGCCCAGGTGAAATGGTCCATCAGAGCCGTCAGAGCCGTGGCATGCGTGGCATGCGAGATGCGAGATGTAGTGCGACTGACCGACTAACGGGTATACTGCTTGTCTTGGGGCGGAAGTCTTGACCCCATGGGGACCTGCTGGCCGACGCGGCCGGCGGGATAGTGCGCCGCATGTGGCGGTGCTTGTCAGCAAGAAGGAGGGGTCATTTTGCGTTTGAAGTATCGCTCTATCGGAATGTTGTTCGCACTGGCGCTTGTGTTTGCGTTGGTCCCTGCAGTCGCAATGGCTGCCCAGGGCGTCGGCGGCGTCATTTTGGACGGAACATCAGGTATGCCCGTTCCGTTCGCTCATGTGTCGCTGCTCAGCAGCGCCACCCCCGCTGCGACACTTGGCAGCAAGGTGGCAGCCTACGACGGCAGCTACTGGTTCGACGCGGACGTCGACACGTTCACCGTTGAGGCAGGGGCTGCTGACGGCCCATACGATACCTACGACAGCTCCAAGACGGCTGAATTCAAAGTTGCAGCAGCTGCCGCGACCGCCCAGAATGTCGTTCTCGACCGCTGGGCAACCTATCGCCAGCCGGTATACCGCTTCTTCAACATGACGGGCGGGGTGCATTTCTATACGGCGAGCAACGACGAGTTCATCAACGTATACAAGACGCTGTCGAACTTCAAGTACGACGGTGTGGGCTACTGGATTCCGCAGGGCCCGGGCTACGAGCCGGATCTGGAAGCCGACGAACCCGGTTTGGTGAGCAGCAACGGACTCGTTCTCCAGCGTTTCTTCAACATGAAGACGGGTGTCCACTTCTATACTGCGGATCCCACCGAGTTCGCTAACGTCAAGAACAATCTGGCGAGCATCTACCACTATGATGGTCCCGCCTACGATGTTGCGGTAGCCAATTCCGGCCTGGGACTTCCCGTCTTCCGTTTCTATAACGGCACGACCAACGCTCACTTCTACACGCTCAACACCTCAGAGATCGATGGCGCGGCTTCCCTCGCCGGTACGTTCAAGTTCGAGGGCGTCGGCTTCAACACCGGCGATTGGCTCAACACCTGGGCGCTGAGTTACTCCGGCTCCGAGGGTGGTACGGTCACCCCCGTAGCTTCGCGTCTCCAGATCGTTCTCGAGGGCAGCGACGGTACGACCGTTACTGCGACGCCGGACGCCAACTTCTCCTTCAGCCAGTGGTCTGACGGCAACCCGAATGCGTCACGACGTGATCTCGATGTGAACATGAACGTCGACGTCACCGCAGAATTCGTGGCGGAATAGTCTCCAGCAAGACGTTCCCCCTTTTGCGCCACGTACTTGGTAGAGCTTGAGTGGCTTGAGGATTCATGCAGGACCGCCAGTCTTCTGGCGGTCCTGCTCCTTCTCCAGAGTCGCTTCGGCCTTCAATACCGGCCTCGGCCCCAGATCGTCGCGCAGCACGTCGAGAACGGGTAGGCTCCTACCCATAGGGCTTGCAAACTCGGACTCCCCAGGCATATGCAGGCCAACCCGGCCGGTAGTATTGTGCTCCGCCCATGGCAACGATTGTCGGTGACAAGGAGGGGTCATGTTGCGTTCCAAGTATCATGCTCTCGGATTGTTGCTCGTGCTCGCGTTCGTATTTGCGCTGGTCCCGGCGGTTGCGTTCGCTGCGCCCACTCGGGGCGTCACTGGCGTCATCAAGGACGCGACGACGGGATATCCCATTCCGTTCGCCCAAGCGATACTCAGCGACAGCGGGGGCGTCGAAATTGACTGGGCCCAAGCTGCCTACGATGGTACGTACTCGTTTGAGGCCGAAGTAGGCACTTATACCGTGTACGCCGCTTTGAAGAGTTATGTGGGTTCCACGACCCCGGAATTCAGAGTCGAGGCGGGAGCAGCCACAACGGAGAATCTCGTGCTCGATCGCTGGGTGAATTTCTCCCAGCCGATCTACCGCTTCTTCAACATGACGGGTGGCGTGCACTTCTATACAGCCGATAACTCGGAGTTCATAAACGTCTACAAGAGCCTTCCGACGTACAAGTACGATGGCATCGGTTATTGGGTTCCCGAGGGCGATAGCATTTCGCCCTACGCTGATGGTGCGGATGGCGAAGGCCTGATGAACATGAATGACGTCGTCCTGCAGCGGTTCTACAACAAGCAGACCGGTGTGCACTTCTACACGGCGGACAGCGTTGAGTACCTCAACGTCAAGAACAACCTCTCGGCCATCTACAAGTACGACGGTCCCGCCTACAATGTTCGCCTTGATGAGGGCTATGGACTTCCCATCTTCCGTTTCTACAATGGCACCACAAACGCCCACTTCTACACCGCGAACCTCTCCGAGATCAACGGCGAATACACGGCCTCGCTCGCTGGAACCTACAAGTTCGAGGGCACCGCCTTCTACACGGGCGATTGGGACGACACCTTTAGCCTCCAGTACAACGTCGCCGAGTTGACCGACGGCACAATTGAGGCCGGCACGATTGTGCCCGCCGATGACACCGTGGGCTTCATAGACGGTAGTACGAGGCAGACTGTGGTCGCGGGTGGATACGGCACGAGCGTGACTGCAAGTGCGGCGACGGGCTACACATTCGTGGGATGGCTTCCGGTCCAAGTTCCCGCCGTAGCGGACCCAACCCGCGAGGACGGGCCCATACAAGTTCCGACCACGTACACCGCAGTATTCCAAGTGACCCCCTAGCACGGGAATTCGTAACCTGAAGTTCTGTTGAGTAGGGCGGGAGTGACCGATTCTGGGTAGACTCTTGAGTATAGGGACTCGAACTTGGGATCCCATGGGGTCTGTCGGCCAAGAGGGTCGGCAGTAAGGTGCTCCGCCCGCGGCGGTGCTTATCTAGCAAGGAGGAGGGCTCATGTTACGTTCGAAGTATCGTGCTATTGGATTGCTGTTCGTGCTTGCACTTGTGTTTGCTCTAGTTCCGGTGGCCGCATTCGCGGCTCAGGGTATCTCGGGCGTCATCAAGGACGGGACGACCGGCTATCCCATCCCGTTCGCCTTTGCGTCGCTTGAAAGCAGCCTCGGGGCCCCGCTCGACGCAGTGCAGGCGGCCTACGACGGGACGTACTCGTTTGAGACCGATGTAGACACATTCACCGTCTATGCCGACGCAGGGAGCTACGTCGGTACCCGCACAGTCGAGTTCAAGGTAGAGGAAGGCGCGGTTTCCAGTCAGGACATCGTGCTCGATCGCTCCGACACGTTCTGGCAGCCGATCTATCGCTTCTTCAATATGACCGGTGGCGTGCACTTCTACACGGCTGACAACTCCGAGTTCATCAACGTCTACAAGAACCTTCCGATGTACAAGTACGATGGCATCGGCTATTCGGTTCCTGAGGGTGATGACGTCGACCCGGTGTACATCACCGATATCAACGATCCCGGCTACCCGCAGAACAGCCCCGGCTGGATGAACATGAACGACGATGTCCTGCAGCGTTTCTTCAACAAGCAGACCGGCGTGCACTTCTACACGGCTGACAACGCTGAGTACCTCAACGTCAAGAACAACCTGCAGGCTATCTACCGATACGACGGGCCGGCCTACAATGTGCGCTTGACGGATCTGGCGATGTTTGGCCCCGTCGGCCAATCTGAGCTCACCAACAAGGGGCGTTTCAGTCCTTCGCTTCCGATCTTCCGCTTCTACAACGGCACCACGAATGCACATTTCTACACTGCGAACCTCTCCGAGATCAACGGTGGGGCATCTCTGGCTGGCACCTTCAAGTTCGAAGGCACCGCCTTCTACACCGGAGGCTGGCGAGAGACCTGGTTGCGGGAGTACCAGGCTGGCGACAACGGAACAATCACGGGTGAAGCTAGACAGATTATTCTCAACGGAGGGGACGGCACCGTGGTCGAGGCAGTGCCTGACGACGGATATGAGTTCGTGCAGTGGAGTGACACGATAACGGAAAACCCACGCACCGATTTGAGCGTTTCCAGCAACGCGAGTGTTACCGCGGAGTTTCAGCTGATTCCATAGATCGAGCGATCTCCCGATGCGGAGCTACTCAACTCGTAGCTGCCGCTTCTAGGAAGACTTCAGAGCCGCCAGTCGACTGGCGGCTCTGATTGTTTTCCTCGGGACATGGTCCCGTCGCTGCTCCCAAGTGCTTCCGGGTGCACTCGGAGAGCCTATGGCATCAAGTAGAAGGCGCCGCCTTCATAGGTATAGGTTGCTCCGAGTTTGGCGACCACGCTGTCTCGCTCGGTCTCCGAGGCAGTGTAGAAGTGTGTCCCGTTCTTCTTGTTGAAGAAGCGATACACCGTGGCCGCGCCTTCCGCTGGCGCAGCCGATACGTTGAAGGCGGGGCCGTCATATTGGTAGGTCGCGGAGAGTTTCGAGTAAACGTTGTCGCGCTCGGTTACCGACACGGTGTAGAAGTGACTACCATTCTTCTTGTTATAGAAGCGATACAGGGGCGTGGTGTTCTTCGTTTGGTCCGCTATGTAGGCGGGGCCTTCGTATCGGAGTGTCGCGTAGAGACGATTCTGCACGCTGTTCGCTTCGTCCACGTTTGCGGTGTAGTAGTGCGAGCCCAGCTTGGCGTTGTAGAAGCGGTAGACCGTGCATGCCGGCCCAGTGATCGGCGTAAACGAGAACCCGGTCGTGGGATCGCCAAAGTAGCCGAGGTAGATCTTGTAGAAGTTGGAGTTGCCGGTAAGGCTCGGGTTGTACACGTAGAGCTTCCAAGTCGCGATGTTGTCGGGGGCTGCACCCGAGGGCATCCAAGTCGTGTCGCCGGGGCCCTTCCACTTGGGGACATACGTGACACCGGGCTTCAGCTCGCCGTAGCCGTCGAGTCGCATCGCCGAATACCACAGCTGGTTGCCGAAGCCTTGGAACGTGTAGTTTCGATTCCCGCTGTCCGGTACACCCATTCCGACCGCCCAGTCGAAACGATACTGGAGCGTGTTCGGCATGATCGGATTGTCAATGAGGCTTTGCTCCTTCTGGAGCATCGTGAGCATGACCCGGGGGCCGATGCCCCACTGCTGGCAGGCTTCCCAGATGATCACGGCTGCAGTGGCGCTGGCGCCGCCGTCATGACGCGCAAACGACGCGGACTTCAACGGTCCGTTCTTCGTGTCGAGAAAGGCTTGGACATCGGCCGCGGTCATCGATTGTGTCGCCCGCATGTTGCTGTCCGAGATGACTAGGTTGGGGGGCGCGGCGAAGGCGACGCTGGCGAACGCCAGGCAGACAAGCATTGCGCCTAGAACGGCAACGAAGCGTCGACCGAAACGACGCAGCTGCACAGTGGATGAGTGAGATGGGTTCTGCATAAGATGAGTCCTCCGAGAGAGTAGTTAGTGCACAAAGCGGCTGCGGCTCGGGGCCAGAGTCAATCTGACACGCGCAAACAGCATACCACCACCACCCAATTCCGGCCTCGGCGGTACTCGCCGCTGGGGCCCCGGCTGCCGCCCATGAGGCCCTGATTGGCCCGAATCGTGCTAAACTACGCCCGTTCCCACCCCCTTCTACGACGCGAGGCGCTCACTCCGCATGACAGCTGATTTTCGCGATGAGCCGCTCCTAAACGATAGCCCCGAGCACCCCGAGGAAGCCTGCGGGGTGTTCGCCGTGTACGCAC
>JBAXEO010000132.1:0-5975 GCA_037140395.1 Coriobacteriia bacterium | reverse complement strand
AGTCTATCGTGTTGGCGTGGCATTCGCGCGGCAATCCGCTGAGGAATGGGTAGAGGCTATTGCGTCGGGCGTTGATGGCTGGCGTTGGCGGCGGCAGCGATAACTAGACCCGTGCTCTGCGAGAGAGGTGCACTGTGCGAAAGGCTGTTGGATGGATCCGGATTGCGGTGGGGCTCGTCACGATCGTCGTCGTGGCTTTCGCAGCAGGTGGGTGCGCTACCGCACCGCGCAATGAGGTCTTAGGCACGTGGCACACTCAGTTGACGGGTTACAACACAGTCGCTGCCGGTATCACCCGATACGACCAGACCGTCACATTCACCGACGCCGGCACCGTGGTCATGGACAACACCCTGCCTGGCGAGGTCAACCACGTCACTGGTCGCTACGAGCTCACCAAGCTCGACGGCCATCCCCTAATCAAGATCACGTGGGACGCGCTAGTCGACCAGCCCTCGGAACTCTACTACCGCTTCCAGGGCGCAAAGCTGCTCACGTCTCGAGCGCCCGGCAGTCTGGACGTGTCCCAGGAGCTCAACGTGGGTAACCAAGAACCGATTGTCTACGTCAAGGTCCCCAAGTAGCCACCGCAGTAGGGACCCGCGCCGTCCGCGTGGTACAGTTCGCGTCGTCAGTGCCCCTCGCCGGGCACCGTCCACGGCCCCGGAGGATTCACCGCCTCGCGGGGCCAACTTGTGCCAGAAACTCCACAGCCGCGGCCACGTATTGGTCAAGGCGCGCCTCTAGAGTGTCCGAGAGCCCCGGCTCGTCTGCAAGCTCAGCCGGCTCTATTCCCAGGATTGTGATCGGTGGCAGCGGTCCATTGGTTGCCTCGGCGAACTCGAGTACTTTGACCAGGTCACCCTCATGGGTACTCAGGCTGGCACTTCCCTTCACGCTCGCCACTTGATCGAGAGTGAAGAACGCATAATCGCCAGGTGCCAGCCCCATTCTCGCTGAATCGACGATCAGTACCTGCTCGGTTTGAGCGTCGAGATAGTGCACAACGTCGAGCAGGTTGCCCCCCAGATCGATGGCACGAAAGTCGCGGTCGAGCCCCGTCTCGCCGATAAGCTCGGCGATGCGCAGCCCGATCGCGTCGTCGCGACCGTAGTAGTTGCCGATGCCGATCAGATAGCGCACGTCCGTTAGCGGATGAACTCGACGTCTAGATTGTGCGTCGAGCAGGAGATGCACGGGTCATACGCGCGCACGAGCATCTCCAGAGCCAGCCGCATCTCATCCTCGGTCTTCTCCGACGCCATGAGTTCCGGCAGCAGCGCATCGAAGTCGGCTTGGATGTTGGCGTGGTTCTGATTGGTGGGGATGATGCAGTTCGCATCGGTGCAAAGGCCCTCGTCGTCATAGGCATACTCGTGAAACAGGATGCCGCGTGGCACCTCGACCGCCGAGGCGCCCGTCCCCCAGCGTGAGGGCTGGACCAGCGGCTCCTCGACCACACCGTCGGCGATCAGCTCGTCGAACAGGCGCAAGGCCTCGTAAGCAGAGTGCACGATCTCGACGACCTGGGCGACGGAGTTGAAGTACGGGTTCGTGCACACTGGGCTCATGCCAAGCGACTCGGCGAACTCCTTGGCCTTCGGATGCAGCTGATCGTAGTTGACGTTGAAACGCGCGAGCGCGCCGACGGCGTAGCTGTCCAGGCGGTTCTTTGTGAACTTGGCCGTGGACTGTGGCGAGACGTATTCGTTGGTGCAGCTGCGGTAGTCGGCAACCTCGTAGCGCGCGCGGCTCCCGTCGGCAAGAATCGTCTGGATGTAGCCGTCGTAGAGTCCGTACTCCTCATCCGAGGTGAGAGCCATGTACTCGGTGGGGCGCTGGAAGGCAGGAATCGCTGGCGCGAGCGCGGTGATGGTCGCCAGTGTAGCATCGAGATCGGGGACCGCCTCGGCGAGTTTGGCGCGCATCGCCTCGAGCTCGGCGACGGTCGGGACCTTTGAGAAGCCTCCAGGAAGCACGGTGGTGGGATGCGTGGTCCGACCGCCGATGAGGGAGCCCCACTCGTGCGCGAGACGCTTGAGTCGCAGCGCGCGCGCGACAACCTCGGCGTGGGTCGGAACGAGCGCGAAGGCCGATGGCGCGCCCAAGAGGTCGGGCGCGACCAGGATGTAGACGTGCAGGACGTGACTGTCGAAGTTCTCGGCGTGTTTGAGCAGGGTGCGAAGCTTGCGGGTCTGAGGCGTGATCTCGATTCCGAGCGCAGTCTCGGTCGCTTTCACTGACGCGAGAGTGTGGCCGATCGAGCAGATACCGCAGATGCGGCTCACGATGCGCGCAACCTCGGAGTAGTGACGGCCGCGCACCATCGCCTCGAAGAAGCGGGGGGCCTCCGGGACCTGCCACTCACACTGCTCAACGACGCCGTCCGTGACGTTGACCAAGATGTTGCCGTGCCCCTCGACACGGGTCAGGTGATGCACGTCGATGTGGATGTTCTGACCCATAGGGCGCTAGCTCCTCAGGTTCGCGGTAAACATGCGGGACTTGCCGACTGCACGCGTCTGACTGAAGCCAGCACGCTCCACCAGAACTTTCTCAAGCGCAGGCAGATTCGCGTCCTCGACGAAACCGCGACACGCTTCGCACGGAATGCCGTCGGCAGGGCATGGCGCCCCGCAACCGGCGCGAGCCACCTGACCCATGCAGTAGTCGCCTTCGTCGAAGCGGCAGACCGTCTCTCGGCGTTTGCACTGCACGCACACCGGATACGTCGGCGCGATGTAACGCGTCCCGTGGAGAAGGTTCGAGAGCACGTTGAGGAGCTCTTCCTTGCTCATCGGGCAACCTAGGACTTCGTAGTCAACCTTGATGGCCGCCGAGATGGGCCGAGCGGTGCCGCTACGCAGATGCGGCATGCTCGCGTCGGCGCCGTAGACGTACTCGGCGAAGTCGTCCTGGTGGTTCTTGAGTGCGTTGATGCCGCCGGTGCAGGCGCAGGCGCCATAGGCGATGACAACCTTCGCACGGTGGCGGATGTCCTGAAGCCGCGCGCGGTCTTCCTCGCGAGTGAAGCTCCCCTCCACCAAGGCGATGTCGATGCGTCCCGGCGAGGTCTCGGTCATGGCCTCCCGAAACTCGACGATGTCGATGTGTTTGAGCAGCTCGAGCGTGGCTTCATCGCCATAGTTCGTGAACTCGATTTGGCATCCCTCGCAGCTCGCGAAGTCGAAGAAGGCGAGTGTCGGCTTTGGTGCCTCCGGCATGCTAGATCGCCTCCTCAAGCTCGTGGATTGCTGCATAGGTGAAGACCGGCCCATCTATACAACAGTACTTGTCGTTGATCTGGCAGTGGCCACACTTGCCGACGCCGCACTTCATGCGGCGCTCCAGATCGACGTAGATGTTCTCCCGCTTGATCCCCGCCTCATCGAGCTCGCGGATAACGAACTCAAACATCACGGGCGGACCGCAGATGATGACCCGGGTTTCGGCGGAAAGCTGCGTGTTGCGGAACAGCGTAGTAATCACGCCAACGTTGCCCGTCCAAGAGATGTCAGCTCGATCCACCGTCTCGTGATACTCGATGCCGTGAGTCGCACGCCAGACGCCGCGGTCCTCGGGAAAGAGCAGCTGCAGCGGGTCTCGCGCGCCGTAGAACAGCACGAAACGACCGAAGTCGTCGCGCTGATCTGCGATGTACTGGATGAGGCTGCGCGTGGGGCAGATGCCGATTCCACCGGCTACCACCAGCACGTCGTGACCGCGCAACGCGTCGACGTCGAATCCGTGGCCGAGAGGCCCGCGGACCCACAGCGAATCGCCGACCTTCTTGCTATTGATGGCGGTGGACACGCGGCCAACCGTCCGCACCACGATCTCGAAGGTGCTGGTCCGCGTGGGCGAGCTCGCGATGCCAATCGGGATCTCGCCGTAGCCCATCACTCCGACCTCGAGGATCTGGCCAGGCTGGAACTTGAGCGGCCCACCGTCGGCGAACTGCAGCGTAAAGTGCTTCTCGGTGGTGGTGGGTTGATGGGTGTGGAGGATCTTGGCCTCGCGCGGGACAAATAGGCTCTCGTGGTTAGCGCACGCGCAGTCGTGGGACTCGTTGCTCATTCCGACCACTCCATGATGGTGTTGATGACTCTGACTGGGTCGGCGATGTCTGCCGTACATGCCATCGAGCAGCGCCCGCAGCCAGTGCAGGCGGGCCCGCCGAGCTTCTCGTTGAGGTAGGCGCCCTTGCGCATGAAACGGTGGCGGAAGCGTGACTGATGGTGCTCACGGAAGTTCTCGTGGCCGCCGCCGGGCATTGAGATCGCCGCGAACTCCCGAGTAAGGCAGGCATCCCAGTAGCGGGTCCGAGTGCCCGAGTTCTGGTCGAGATTCCAAGCATCCCTCATGTCAAAGCAGTAGCACGTGGGACAAACGACGTTGCAGGATCCGCATGAGAAACAGTCCATCGCCAGTTCGTCCCACAAGTCCTCTTTGTCAAACGACGCTCTGACCTTCGCCGCAATCTCCGCACCTGAATAGGGCAACTGCTCCTGACACTGGCCGAGAACGTCGGCATTAACCTTCTCGGCGGCTGCGATCTCCTCGGCGGTCGCCTCACGGAAGCAGCCGTGGCGCACTAGCTCCTCCCCTGCCGGTGTGCGAGTCTCGAAAACGTAGCCATTCTCGAGCTTGGTGAGGAATGCGTCATGACCCTGGGGGCCATTGGTGCCCATCATCGACGCCCAGAACGCGCGAGGCGCCACCTTCTGGACGTTCGAGGCGATAATCGTCGTCGCCTCTCGCTGAGCGAGGTAGTTCCAGTCCTCGTTGCGCTCCCGAAACAGAAAGTCCGTCATGTCGATCCCGCGCACGTCATACGGATGCACGCCGAGCAAAACGGTGGCGACAGGATCCACGCTCCCTTGCACGGAGTCCGCATCAAACGTTGCGATCAGCTGTTTGGGCGGGAAGAACACCTTCTTGGGTGGCAAGAGCGTAGTGTCATAGTCGAGACGCAGATCCTCAGCCGAGAGCACCTCACCGAAGACGAATTTCTGGCGTTTGGCGATGGGCCCCACCACACGCGTGACACGCACAAGTGCATCCACGAAGGAGCCGAAATCGCGTTCCTCCGTATAGAAATGACTCATAGTCCACCCCCGGCATTCAACATGGGCAACACGCGTCACCCTACAGGCGAACACAGAGGGTCGCAAGACTCGTTCAGGAAGATTCCCACGAACGGAGCCGAGGGGTGCAGGGCGTTAGCTGGCGAGAACTATGGCAATGGGACAGTGTGGAGGAGGTCCATTGTCGGGTCCGATGCCGTCAACCCGCGGTGGATCAGCTGTTTAGGCGATCTGTGAGAAGCAACAGTACGGCACGATAGAGCGACAGGACCTCACACGTCGGTCACGCGACATACTTGACCTCGCGCAATACGTGCTCCTTGAGAACCGGCTTCAAGGCAGCCGAACTCACTAAATCAACCGTCACGCCAAGCAACTGCTCGAGATAGTGCTTGAGTCCCATGTAATTTCGGAACGTGGGCCGCTCGAACTCCACCAGCACGTCGAGATCGCTGTCGGCCGTGGCATCGCCCAGCACCCGAGAACCGAAGACACCGAGGCGCGCAGCGCCAAAATCACGGCGAATCGCGCCCGCGTTCTCTCCAATGGCCCTTATCATTTCGTCGCTGTTCGTCATGCGTGCCTCCCGAGCAGACGCCCGCTGCGTGGCCAACAGTATATCGATACCACTGACAATCCGCGGGCCGAGGACCAACACAGCCTCAATTCTCGCTCGTTCACCGCTGCATTACCGGCCGAGAAACAACGGAACCGACCCCAGTGAGATCGGTTCCAGAATCGAAGCGATGGTCGGGCTTGGTGGACGCGTTTTCAACTTCGGCGAGCACGCATGGAGGCTAAACTAGGCCTCTCGCGTAGTGGAACGGCGGTCGTGCGCGACTGAGAACACTCAACTACTCTGCATCTGCTACAATGTCAGCTATCGCT
>JBAXEO010000131.1:0-5978 GCA_037140395.1 Coriobacteriia bacterium | reverse complement strand
CGCCAGCATACCGGTCGAGTTCACGTTGCTGGCCCTGGCTGCGTCGGCAGCGAAACTCGCTATCGATCCAATGACCAATCCGAGTGAACACACCAGAAGGACCATGACGGCCAGGAGCCGGAACCGGTCAGTTCTCCTCATGCGCCTCATCACGATAGTCCGTGCTTCATCGCGATCACTGCGGCGGTGGTGCGGTTGGGCGCCTGGAGCTTCATGAGAATGTTGCTGACGTGGAGGCGCACGGTTCCGGAGCTCAGCACCAGACGCGTGGCGATCTCACGGTTGGAGAGACCTTCGGCGAGGAGGATCAGCACTTCTCGCTCTCGTGGCGTGAGGTCTCCGCCCACGTCATCCTGCATATGATGTCGCATCGCCTGCATGGCGCTGCCGTCGATCGTTCCCCGCCCGACATGAGCGTCGGCGATGGCCTGCAGCAATGGCTCCGGCCGAGAATCCTTGAGCAAGTAGCTAATCGCTCCTGCATCGAGCGTTCGCGCGACGAGATCTTCTTCCACAAAACTGGTCAGCGCGATTACCTCTACGGACGGAAAGGCCGCCTTGATGCGCGACGTCGCCTCAGCACCGTCCATTACCGGCATCATCACATCCATGAGCACGACGTCGGGCGCGAGGTTCTCACACAGCTCAACTGCCTCGGCACCGTTTGCCGCTTCGCCGACGACGTCGATCCCGTCGCTCGCGGACAGGAATACCTTGAGTCCCTCGCGCACCATGTAGTGGTCATCAACGATCAATACTCGCGTGCGTGCTGAGTCGGTCATCTCGGTATTTTTCCTTCCGCATGCATTACATCGCATCAGTCCCGAAGCGGTGCCATATCGCACTGATCGTCGTTCCTGCCCGGGGCGCACTCTCGATTGCGAGGGCCGCTCCTATATCTTCGGCACGTTCGCGCATAATGTTTAGCCCGAAGCTCTCGGGGCGAGCCTGGTCGAGTTCGAAACCTTGTCCGTCGTCTTGCACCGTGATCTGCACGACGTCAGCGTCATCGGTCACGGACACCGTCGCCCGCGCCGCACGTGAGTGCTTGCCGATGTTGCTGAGCGACTCCTGCGCGATGCGGTAGAAGGCCAGCTTGACCTCGTCGGGAAGAACCAGCTCGGCAGGCAGCGTGATGTCCACCACGATCTCGTTCTGGCCCTTGAGCGCGTCGCCGAGCCGCTCGATGAGCATCTCCAGAGACGCGGCCCGAAGCGAGGCGGGACGCAACTCGTACAGAAGCGTGCGCAACTCGGCAAGCGCAGCTCGCACGAGGCGACGCAACGTCTCGAGATGGTGCCGTCCCTCCTCGGGGGAGCGCTCCCAAACCGCGGGCAGGGCCTCGGCGATCAGGTTCGCCGAGTAGATGCTCTGCGTAACGGCGTCGTGAAGGTCCCGGGCCAGTCGCTGGCGCTCGACGACCGCGACCTGCCGAGTCTCAATCTCGTGCAACTGCGCGTTGCGGATGGCAGTTCCGAGAAGATCCGCTACGGTGGCCGCGAGCACCATCTGCCCCGCCGAGAACGAGACGGAGGTCGGTCCTCCAGCAACGGTCAGCAAGCCCACAGTTCTCGACCCTGCCACCATAGGCAAGCCGAGAACATGCTGCGTATCGCCGTCAGAACTCTCGGCTGTGGCGAGATGCCCGTTCGCCAGGGCATCTCGAACGACCGCCGCCTCGAGCTCCGAGACGCACTCGGCCAGAAGGCTTTCCGCAGCGGCCTCTGGGCTCGCATCGGGCGCCTCGGCTCCGTCGGAAAGCACATAGATATGGACGTCGCCGGCCGTGAGAAGCGCGCCTATCTCACTGCTTAACTCATCAACCATGATGCGCGGGTCGCCGCTCACGGCGAGCAGTTGAGATATACGTTGCAGCGCAGCGAGCTCTTCAACGCGCTGCCGCAGCGCGTACTCGATCTCGTGGCGCTTGGTGACGTCGTGCCACGTCAGGCTCAGTGCGTCGCCCACGCGGACCGCGCGGATGTCGTACCGCCGCGCGGGGTCGGTGGATCCCTCGAGATACGAGTAATCGTCGACAACCAGAGGCTGCCCGGACTCCATTGTCCGAGCGCACATGTCCAGAAGTTCCGACCCGGCCAAAGCGGACATCGGACCAAGCAGATGCGAGCCCAGCAACCGTTCGCAATCCATGTCCATGTATGCGCAGGCAGCGTCGTTGGCATCGGTGTAGACGAAGTCCACGATCCGGCGAGTCTCATCGCGAACAGGTTCCAAGAGTACGTGCGGGTCGAGCAGCGCATCGAGCGTCGCACGTAGCAGCGCCTGCGAGGCCGCGAGCGCGTCGCGAGCCTCGACCTCGTCCTGGACATCGCGCCAGCCACCCGCGCGCCCGATCACGACACCCTCGTCGTCGTAGACCGGCCGCAATGTAACCGACATCCACCGATAGTTCCCGGCGGTCGTGCGCACACGCATCTCGAACTTCGCAGGCTCTCCGCGGAGCACGCTCTTCTGCGCAGATTGAATACTCGCCAGATCGTCGGGATGCACGAAGTCGGTGAACGGCTGCCCCATAAGCTGCTCGGGAAGCCAGCCGATGACGTCGGTGACCGAGGGCGAGAACCACGTGGGCGAGCCATCGTTGCTGGCAGTAAAGACGACGTCCGTTGCGTTTTCGGCGAGCAACCTGAACCGCGCCTCACTCGCTCGCAAGGCCACTTCCGCCCGCATGCGCGCGATTGCGGACGCGATGCTGTTGGCCCCCGTGCGCAGCAAGTCCACTTCAGAAGGCAGCCACGTCCGCTCGGCACGGCACGCGTCGAAGCCGATGAACCCCCAGATCCGGCCGTTCGATTCGATGGGCAACGCTAGCAGCGACACTACGCCCTGCGGCTCCAGTGCGGTCCGCTCGTCGTCCGGGAAGTCGGAAACGTTGCCTTCGATGTGGCCGCCGGCCACGAACGTGTCATACCAGCGCGGCGCCACGTCGTCCCACGAGACGTCCTGGAGGTCGGGGTTGTCAATCTGCGGCTCGACGCCGTTGTTTGCCCACTCGTAGCATTGCGATATGAAACCCCTCGTGCCGGTCGGGCCGGGCTTGTGCTCAAAGATGTAGACACGGTCGGCATTGGAGGCAGTGCCCAGCTCTTGAAGCGCGGCCGCGATGTCGCCGCTGGTGAGCACCTCGTGCGCGAAGATGCGGTCTGTCGCCCGCGAGAGCCCCTGAAGCAAGGCGTCGCGATGTACAAGTTCTTCCTCGGCTCGCTTTCGCTCGCTGATGTTCCTAGCGAAACCGACCGTGCCGAGAAGCTCCCCCCGTTCACTGGTGACAGGGGTCTTGAACGTCTCGAACCACTCCCGTCCGCCTTGTTCGACGATCTCTTCCTCAACGGTCTTCTGCCGGCCCGACTCCATGACAGCCCGGTCGTCATCTGTGTACGCCTCGGCAAGCTCGGACGGCCACACGTCAAAGTCGGACTTGCCGACGATATAGTCGGGATTGCCGATGTCGCAGGAGTCGGCGAACGCTTGGTTCACCGCGAGGAAATGACCTTCTGTGTCCTTGAGCCACACCAGAAAGGGGAAGCTGTCGATAAGCGCTCGCAGGTAGCGCTCCCTCTCGCGGAGGGATTCTTGAGCCCTGATCTGGATCGCCTCCCGTGCGATCCCAAGAATGCCAATCAGATCACCGGCCTCGTCAAACATCGGAGTCTTGATGGTCTCGAGCAGCGTGCGATGGCCGTCATCGGCGAAAGTGACCCATTCGCGGTTGGAAGTGGGACCGTCGGCCTCGATCGCCTGGAGGTCACGTGCTCTAGATGCGTCGGCCGATGCGGAGTCGGCAAAGTCGTAGTCGGTCTTGCCGACGATCTCCGCCACCGAGGCGCCAATCAACCGCGAGTGAGCGATATTGCATGCCAGGTAGACGCCGTCTGTGTCCTTGAGCCAGACGGGGTCTGGGATGGTCTGGATCAGATTGCGAAGCAGGTACGCGGTGCGGTCGGGATTATTCTCCATCCCCTAGTCCTCCCCAAAGCATGCGGGTCTCTCGAGCAAACGCTCTTCATGAGTATCGGCAAGTCCTCGCGCTTGTCCAATGGTCCACCCGTAGTGAGTTGGGCGGATGACAGCGCCCACACCTACCGTCTCGGCCCGCCGCCCGGTCCAAGCCCATGCCCGCCGAACGCGTTCCTTAGCGCCGTGAGGACTCGGCCTGCGTAGCTGGGAGCGTCGTCGGACTCCACGCGAAAGCGTAGCGAATCCGCGATCACCGGCGCCGACAGCCCGAGCTCCTCGGCGGCGCGGATCGTCCACTCGCCCTCGCCTGTATGCCCGACGACGCCACTGACGCCGTCCAGGTCGCCTCCCAGCTCCGCATACGCTTCGCCGAGCCACCCGACGAGCCGCGACTCGACCACACTGCCGTGCTGGTAGACGTCTGCGACGTCCTCCAAGTCGAGCTCGAAGGGCGCCGCGTGCAGAATCTGGAACCCCTCGGCGATAGCCTGCATCATGCCGTACTCGATGCCGTTGTGGACCATCTTCACGAAGTGCCCCGCACCGTGCCCCGGGAAGAAGCGGTAGCCGCCCGGCACCGCGATGTCAGCAAACATCCCCTCGATCGCCGAGAAGACTTCGCGGTCGCCACCGATCATCAGCGACGCGCCGTTGCGAGCGCCGGCGGGGCCGCCGCTGGTGCCGGAGTCGAGGAAGTGGATGCCTATCTCGGCAAGGCGTTCGGCCCGAAGCGGAGCGTCGCTGAAGTGCGAGTTGCCGCCGTCGATGACGGTGTCGCCCGGCGCCAGCAGCGCCGAGAGGCCACCCGCCAGCATCGAGCCCGGCTCAGCAGCCGCGCCGAACAGCAGCTCGTCGACGGGCGCGCCGCTCGGCACCATGAGCCAGATGACGCGTGGGGGATGCAGCGTGGCCACCAGGTCGCGCAGCGTTTCCGCTGGCACAAGTCCCTCGGCCGCCATCGCGCGCGCCACATCCGCGTGACGGTTGAACCCCACGACCTCCCAGCCGCTGTCTACCAAGTTGAGCGCCAGCCCGGCCCCCATCTTGCCCAGTCCGACAACGCCCACTTGACCGCGACGCGGACTCGCCGACAAGACCTCGTCGGCCCGCCCAACCACCTCCGCGGAACCGGGTGCGTAGTGGTCGAGCTCCACCGCGCCGGCCTCCCACGCATCGACGATCGGATCGATGAAGCCCCACCCCGCGTCGACCTCGCGCGTCGAGACAAAGAGCGTCTGGTCGCCGCGCATCGCGTCGTACATGAGCTTGGCGTACTCCTCGACGTACTGGGCCTTCTCGGACTTCTCGTAGAGGAAGAAGGTGAAGCGCCGCTCCTCGATCTCGTCGTCAAAGCCGACGCGCTTGGCGAAGAAACAGATCTCGATCTGGTCGTTGGGCTCCATCGTGAAGACGATCTTGTTCGCGACGTGCTCGACGCCTTCGCAGAGGCACTTCTCGGGATGGCGGAATGTCACGACGATGCGCTTGCACGCCTCGCCCATCCACTTTCCGGCCTCCATGGTCACGCCCACGCCCGCCCACCGGGGTCCGGTCATGCGCGTGCGAAGCTGGAAGTAGCTCTCGGTCCGTGAGTCCACCGACACGCCGACAATCTCGCGGAATCCGTCGACTTGCGCGCGGAAGGTGCTGTCGGCAACCTCGCTCGGAGTCATCGGGAGCAGCGACTCGAGGAGTGCTGCGCGGGCGTCTCGGATGTCGTCGGCGGACTGCGAGGCAGGCTGCTCCATCGTGACCAGCGCAAGCATCTGGAGCAGATGGTTCTGGCCGACGTCGCGCAGCGCACCCACGTGGTCGTAGAACGCACCGCGCTTCTCGGCGCCAATCTGCTCGAGGAGCGTGATGTCGATGGCCTCGATGGCCTGTCGGCTCCACTCGGACTCAAAGAGGTTGTTGGTGAAGCGGAAGTTCAGGATGCCCTGCAGCATCTCCTTGGCGAGGTAGTGGTCGATGCGGTAGATCTGCTCCTCGCGAAACAGGCT
>JBAXEO010000130.1:0-6007 GCA_037140395.1 Coriobacteriia bacterium | reverse complement strand
CGAGCACGTCGCCCTTGACCATCTCGTTGTAGATCCACTTGAAGCCGATGGGGGTGGTGGTGACCTCGAGCCCCAGAGTCGCGGCATAGCGATCCACGAGTACCGAGGTGGAGAGCGTCTTGACAAGGCGGCCGGTGAGGCCCTTGTCCTGCACCAGGTGCGCCGCGACGAGGCCGATGATGCGGTGCGGGCTCACAAAGGTGCCAAACCGGTCGATCGCGCCGATACGGTCGGCGTCGCCGTCGGTGACAAAGGCGGCAGCGCAGCCCTCGGTGATGACGAGCTCCGCGGCCGAGTCGATCCACGGCGGGATGGGTTCGGGGTGGAGTCCACCAAAGCTGGGGTTCCTGTCACCGTGCGTCTCGATCACGCTGACGCCCAGCGATGCGAGCACTGTGGCGAGGTAGGTCTGGCCAGCGCCATAGAGCGGATCGACCACGACTCGCAGACCGGCGGCTTTGATCGCCGCGGCGTCGACGAGCGACGTGAGTTCGGTGAGATAGGGGCCGACCAGGTCGACCAGCTCGAACTCGCCTCGGGCAGCCGGGGCCTCAGCTTGGAGCTCGGCTTCGACGCGGTCGGTGAACTCCACCGGCGACGCTCCGCCGTCGGCCATGCGCAGCTTGAAGCCGAGGTACTCGGCAGGGTTGTGGCTCGCGGTGAGCATGACGCCGCCCACAGCAGCCTCGTCACGCGCTACCGAGAAGCACAGCGCCGGCGTGGGCAGATAGCGATCGGATACGCGCACCGTGAGGCCGTGCGTCGCCATTACCTCGGCAGCGGCGGCCGCAAAGCTGCCAGCCTCGAAGCGGGTGTCGTAGCCCACCAAGATGGTGCCGCCGGGGTTGTCGGCAGCGAAAACGCGGGCTGCGGCATCGGCAACGCGACGCAGCGACTCGTAGGTGAAGTCGTCGCCAATGACTGCGCGCCAGCCGTCGGTGCCAAAGTGGATGTTGGTAGTCATAGGACGCTCAGGCCTCCAGAGAGAGAATCGGAATGCGTCAATAGTGCCCGAAAAGGTGGATTGCGGCTACCGCTGTGAGCTGATGGGCGCCCGTGATCGTATCAGGGGGTGCCCAACGCGAAGTCGGGCTCCTAGCTGCAAAGGGGCAGTTCAGCCAAGTACCGTCTCATCTGCTCCGAGCAATTCGTCATCAGGGTAGCTGCGGTACAACCATCTGGGCTTCTTGGCCCCCGGAGGTCCCTTCTTGACCGCTTGCGCAAACAGCGTGAAGCCTACGTCGCCACGGCCGGCCCGCAGCAGTGTAAGCACTCGGTCGAAGAGCCATCGCTTGGGCGCGAGCCTGACGGGGGTTTCATCTGCAATGGCGACCTCGTAGTCGGCGGCGAAGAGACGGCGAACGTCGAACCCCGCGATGGCCAACAGATCGCGGAGTTCCCACAGTACGTACTCGCGATTGTGTCGCCCGTACGGGCCGTACGCCGAGTAACGATCGTACATGTTGTTGCCGGCGAACAAGGCGGCCGCATTAGCAAGACGCGCGGCGTTGGGCGTCGTAAGCACCAGCACACCATCCGGCTTCAACAGCCGGTTGATTCTACTGAGTGCCATGAGCGGATCAACCGTAAGGTGCTCGAGGACTTCGCAGAAGAGAATGACGTCGAAGGAACCGTCATCCAGTGAGATGCCGTCGTCTTCGATGTTGAGTGTGACGAAACGCATCGATCGCTCCTGCGGTGTGCCGGGTCCAAGAACCGCCTCGCCACTTCCGCCGGGCTCTCCCCCATTGGCGAGCGTCAAGTCATAGTCCCGATAGTGGTCCAACAACAGGGTCGTGAAATAGGGGTCAGCGCCAATCTCGAGAAGACGCCCCGTCCCCTGAGGCACTAGATCGAGCGTCATGAGAAAGCGGCCAAGGTCCGCAGACAGATAGTTCTCGAACTCGGCGGTAAGTCGCGGGTCGGAGCGCTGGGCGGCCAGAGACAACGACGCTCTGATCGATTCGAATGTCTCCCCCTTTGGGGGCGTCGGTACCCGCCGTCCGTTTGCCTGTACTCGATCAATCACGTGGCTTCCTCCATGGACTGCAGCCTTTCAATTCCGATAGAGACAGCCTCACTCACACCCCGGGATTCAACTTCCCGCAGGCCGGCACCGAGCGAATCGACCTTGTGCAGTCGCTCACGATTCAAGCCCACCTCTCCTAGGAAGCTCACAAGACGCTCAGCGTACAGTGCGGGATCGAAACGCGCCGCAGCATACGCATACGTCTTCTCTCCTACCCTCGACCGCAGGTCCTCGTCGAGCACGAGCGACGCCAGCGCTTCTGCGATTGCCTCGCCTTCATCGGCGGGAGGGGTTCGCACGAGCGTGTCTTGTGGAAATGTTGCATAGAACCCTATGTCGGAGACCACGATGGGCGCGGGATACGCGAGCTGTTCAACGAGCGAGCCGCTGCCCGATTCCGTCGAGGGAAACCGCAAGTTGATGAAGATGTCGGCAGCTCTCAGCCACGCGTGCAATTCTGCTTCCGGCAGGAAGCCGGTGATGCGCACGTGGTCACCCAGTCCTAGTGCACGCGCCTGGGAGAGTACGCGTTCTACAGCTGCCGGATGAGCTCCCCCGACAATGACGAACTGCACGCGCTCGCGTGCCGCAACCGGGAGCAGAGACAGGGCGCGTACCGTCTGATCGATCCGCTTTGACTCCCCTATCCGGCCATGCGACACCACAAGCACATCGTTTGAGTTGATGCCCAGCGATGCCCGATGAGCGCTCGGTTCAGTGGAGTTGGTGGGCAGGTAGAAGGGAAGATCGATGCTCGTCACCGGCACCAAACCCGGATAGCGGTCGATGAGAACCAGTGCATCAGGCGAGTGCACCACAACGCCGACCGCATTCCATAGACACGGCTCCAGCAGCGGCACATCGCCCATCTGACCCTCAAGCCCGAGAATCTGCCGATAGGCCCGAGCGCCGACCTCAGCTCCGCAGTAGTAGGTGAGGAGATCGCGGTAGCGGCGAGGATCCGAGTGCCGCACCGTGTAGTACACCCTCATGAAGTGCGCCATGGTCTTGTCATGCAGGATCACGACGCCCGGGTTGCGCACATACACGTCGAAGATGTCAGCGTGCATCGTGGGGTTGTTGCCGAGGTTGTAGACGATGTGGTCGTAGCCGGACAGGTCTGCGGCCTCAGAAGAGTCGCTCAGGTCACGTACTGGCAGACTGGTCGGCAGATCGTCTTCGCGGGGGGTGGTCCATACATCGACGCCCACCAGTTGCGAGACCGCCAGCGCCGCAGAGAGCGAGTACTTCGAGATACCGGTTTTGGCGGAAAGCGGCGTCAGCCAGGCGATTCGCATGTCATCCACCCGACCTGCGGAGCCGCGTGAACGCACGATAGGCGACGGCACCGACCACGGGAATCGCCTTGATCCGCGGCCACATGCCCAACGCCTTGCTCGCGAGTGTCGCCCTCAGGCTGGCACGTCCGCCCGTGCCGACAAAGGCGGCCCGCGCGTTGTCGTCGACCGTGTTCACGTACCGATCGAGCAGTCGTCGCTCGATAGCTTCACGAGATATGTCATCCATCCGGTTGTTCACCGCAGTCCCAACTTCCGGAGGGTGTTGCCCATGAGGCGACGGGATTCGTAGTAAGGGTAGCGTAGTCGCTGGCTGCGCTCGATCCCGCGGAACGTGCGGGCCTTCTGACGGTGCTCAGCGCTTCGGGCAGAATGCGAATCGTAGAACGCTCGGACCCCGTCGATGAAGTCGGCCCGCTCGACCGTTCCGTTCCACGCAACCATGTCGCGCTTCGCCTGGTCGCCAAGGCGCACCCGGAGCGACGAGTCGTCGTAGAGGAGCCGCATCTTGGCCGCGGCGTCACCAATATCGGCATCTGCCCAGGACTCGACCGTCGACATGACCCGTCGCCCGTAGGGGCTCGCCGGATCGACGTCGATCGGTATGAGCCGGTAGTCGACCAGGAGCGAGTTTGCGGACGTGGTGAAGTCCATGTTGCCGGACCAGCCCGTGGCGATCACGGGTACGCCCATCGCCATCGACTCCATCATGCCAAGCCCGAGACCCTCGGCACGGTGCAGAGAAACGTAGACATCGAGACTGGCGTAGAGGGACATCACGCCGCTGTAGTCGAGCTTTTGCTCGGGGATGATGATCCGCTCATCGTTCTCGGCGTAGGCCCTGAGCCTGGCCCACAGCGGACGCGGGTCGGCGACGTTGCCGGGACTGGCGCGCACGACGAGCCGTACGTCTCGCTGGGTGGGGAACGCCTGGCGAAACGCCTTAATCGCGGCCCACGGGTTCTTGCGCTCGACAACCGCCTCCGCCGAGAAGCTCAGTCCGTAGACCACCGCGTCCTGCGGCAGACCGAATCGCTCGCGATCGGGCTGGACGCCGGCGGGAATACTGACCCCTTGCGGGATGCGACCCAAGGGCAGGTCGGGCATCGAGGCGCGCACGGCGTCCGCGACGAATTGCGTGGGCGCGAGCACTAGGTCCATGTTGCCCAGCACCGGCACCCAAAAGTCCGGCACCCGTGGCAGCTCCCAGAACGGTACGCATACGTTGAGGCGGTCTTCGAAGCGCGGATCCTCGTGCGGGAACGAGAGCATCACTCGGAACTCGTTGGGGTTCAGGTGGAAGAAGTTCACCGTGGGCCCTGCCGCCAGCTTTGGCCCGACTCCGACCACTGAGCGCTTGACGCTGTGCAGGCGGGTGCGCTCTCCTCGCTTGGCTAGCTGGCGCACGCTGTTCTCGGCGCTGACCTTGAGCCCGCACGGGATGTCGAAATGCCCGTAGAGCTCGTAGTTGAGTGGCTCGTCGGCTGTGAGCGCGTGCTTGGTCACGCAGTGTTCCCTTGCTCGGCGTTCGGTCGAAAGAATATAGCAGAGGACGGCGCGCGAACGCCCGGCTACGGACGCTTGATGAGACGGTCGCGGGCAGCGTCGTCCAGGAGCGTGAGGGCCCTTTCGACTTCGCCCACCGGCGCCGAAGCCTTGAGCCCTAGATGGCGCAGCTGCGCCACGGCCCAGCGCCGTCTCCTCAACGCCGCTGCCGCCGCGCCGAGACCGTTGGCACGTTGTGAATGCTCCCCGCTTGCGAGCACTGCCGCTCTCATCTCGCCGAGTTCGTCGAACGCGGTGCCCGAGAGCTGCCGCTCACGCACGCGTTCTGCGGCCTCACGCGCGCGTAGCCCGAGCTCCGCCAGGGCACTGCGGTCGTTCGCAAGCCGCTGTAGGGCCGCCACGGCATCGAGCTGCCTAGGCTCGGCCCACAGCTGTCCCACCGTCTGACCGTCATACGCGACAATCGAGGTGCCCGACACCGGCACCAGATCGAAGGGCACCAGCACCGAGTCGTCGCCCGTCATGAAGTCCACATTGCCCGACCATCCAGTCGCCACCACCGGCGTACCGACCGACATCGCCTCCAGCATTCCGAGCCCGAGCCCCTCGGACCTGTGCAGTGAGACGTAGACGTCGACCGAAGCGTAGAGTGACCACAGATCGGCTCGGCTGAGCGAATCGTCGATCAGGAGTACGCGAGAGTCATCCCTCGCGACGTCTCTGAGCCGGGCAAGCTGAGCTCGATCCGCTTGGGCCGATTCCGCGTTGCCTGCCTTGACGACCATTCTCACGTCACTGCGACCGTCAAAGGCCTGCCGAAACGCGTCAAGCGCTCCCCACGGATTCTTGCGCTGCACGTCACTCAGCACGTCAAACGCGACCAAGAACGCGACCGCGCCGCCGTCGATGCCCCAGCGTCGCCGATCGATCGCGACAGACCGGGGCGGATACACCGCCTGAGGGAACTGGATGATCCGCGCCTCCGGACACGAGCGGCGAACCGCGTCGCCGACAAAGCGCGTTGGAGCGAGGATCACGTCCATCGCCGAGCACACCGGCACCCAATCCTCGGGAAGACTCGGGAGCTCCCAGAACGGGATCAGTGCGTTGACGCAAGAAGTGAGACCGGATGCCGCTCCAGGCACTCGAGCGAGAACCTCAAGGAGCTCGGGCG
>JBAXEO010000129.1:0-6075 GCA_037140395.1 Coriobacteriia bacterium | reverse complement strand
CTTGGCCCCGATTCGGTTCTCCGTCACAGCTGGTCCCCTTCCCGGCATGCTTCCTGTGCGCACAATGTGGACAGAGTACCTCGAATTGCGTCCCAAACGGCACCCCTCGGCGATGGGTACGAGTATTCTGGGAATCGACCACATCCAGGGAGGGCCGTGACCACCGACATCAGCGCTCTGCGCCTCTATGTACGCATCGACGAGGGCGAAGGCCCCGTCATGGTGCTACTGCATGGCATCAACTCCGACGCAACCGACTGGCGCAAGGTCATCGACACCATCGGGGACGGCTACCGCTTCATCGCACCAGATCTTCTCGGCTTTGGGGAGTCGCCCAAGCCCGAGGACATCGAGTACACAGCCGACGACCACATGCAGGTGCTGGAGGCCACGCTCAAGGACTTGGGAGTGGACCGGCCATTCATGCTGGTCGGCTACTCGCTGGGCGGCGACATCGCCATCCGATACGCATCCACGTATCCCGAGAAGCTCCGTCGGCTCTTCTTGCTCTCGGCACCGTTCTACCTGCCGCCAGAGGCGTTTCAGAAGCAGGGTTTTGGCATCCAGTACCTCAAGGTCATCTTCTTCGAGAAGGTGTGGAAGTTCATCTCCAACTCGCAGAAGAGCGACAACCGGCTCTACCAGTACGCCGACGGCAAGGGTCAGGAGTTCGCCAAGCAGTTCTTCCGCACCGACGACATCCCCAAGCACTGGGACATCATGAGCAAGAACCTGCGCAACTGCATCGGCGCTGCGACGTTCGTTGACGACCTTCCCAAGCTCAGTATGCCGGTCACCTTCGCCCTCGGGATTCGCGACCCCATCGTGCACCCCGACCAGACGCCGGACCTAAAGCGCCTCAAGCCTGACATCGACATCCGTCGCATCGTGGGCCTGTCGGCCGACCACTTCTTGCTGGCCAACATCCCCGAGACCGTCGCCCACGAGATTATGCGTGACGAGGTCCGCGAGCTGGCTGTGCGCTATCGGGCGGGATCCGGCGAGCCCACCGTGTTCCTGCACGGAATCTTTGAGGACCCTACCTTCTGGCAGCCGGTGGCAACAGCACTTTCGGCCCGCCGAGAAGTCGCAATGTTTGACCTGCTCGGCTTTGGCGAGTCACCCAAGCCGCTCTCGTCTCTCTACACAGTGGCCGACCACGTCGATGCGGTCGTCCACACGCTGCTGCGCGAATACCCCAAGCAGCGTGTGCGGCTCGTCGGCCACGCCTTTGGTGCCGCAGTGGCGCTCAGCGTCGCCGAAGCCGCGCCCAAGCTGGTGGCCGACGTAGTCGCCTTCTCGCCGCTGCTGCTCGCACCCAAAGGCGAGGAGGGCTCCATCAGCACGACAGCCGCCGAGATTGAGACGATGCACGAGCGAATTGAGGCGATGGCGAGCGATCGCCGTTCGCGCATCGCTGCCGACCGCGCCGAGCAGCACGTCATCCCGCTCTTACGAACCGTGCAGAACTCCGTACTTCACATCGACGCGGCAGCACTTATCGACACCGAGCGCATCCCATTTCAGCTCGTACTGCCGACGGACGACACTTCCGGCGCGAACGATTTCCTCGCCAGGGCCACACTAAAGACGACCAATGGTCGGGTGCTGAAGGCGCCGGGCTCCCACTCGCTACCGCTAGACGACCCGGGTGCAACCGTGCTCATCCTCGATCCCGAGGCGACTGCCGCAGCAAAGGTCGCAGACAAGCTGCCTCGCCCCAAACCCAGCATGGCGCTTAGGGATCTTCGGGCTACGTTCGCGAGCACGGCCAACACCATCCTGTGGCGTGGACTCGGCACTCTGGTACTCGGCTTGTGGATTCTCAGTCTCAACAACGTCAACCCCCGGCTGGTCTCAATTGGCTTCGCCATCTGGGTCGGCTTCGAGGGAATCTCGACAATCTCCGGCGCCGTAGGCCTACGCCGGACGGGATCGACGGCGTGGGTCCCCTGGATGCTCATGGGACTGCTCTCGTTTGGGGTGGCCGCGCTGCTCTTTTCGCGTACCGCGTTCACCCTCCAGATCATCGCCTTCGTGATTATGGCTCGGGCCCTCTACATAGGCCTTGCAGACCTCTACGTCGCCACTCGTGTCTCAGACACGCCGACCGCTCGCTGGATTCTGGTCTGCCAAGGGCTTCTCGGCGTGACGGTCGCCTTGACGATCCTGTTTGACGGTCAAGCCGGAACGATACTCTTCAAGTGGGTAATCGGTGGCTACTTCGTCTTGTCGGGCGCCTCGGCGATTAGCTATGCGTTCGCGAACCGCCTGGCAGTGCGCAAGCGCGTACGTTCCGCGCTCGCGCAAGAGAAGGCAGAGGAGCACGCTCGGTAGTCACAGGGTTTAGGAAGCTTCTGGCAAAACGCCCGGGCCGAATCAGCCTTCGCCGTCGATGCGGTCGAGCAGCTTCTCGGTATCGGCCTCAGCGACAGCGCTCTCAGCCGATACCAAATCCCCAGAATTTCCCGCCAGCATCGAACCGGTCTCGACGGCGATACCGACGACCTTGCCGATCGCATCGCGGACCTCGTGCTTGAAGCGGTGCTCATCCTCGGGCCGCCCCGCCGGCGTGGAGTCGGGCGTCGAGCCTTCCGGGGCATCCTGCGGCGCATCTTGGGCGGTGTCATCGGTCATGTAGGCGCTCCTCGGTTCTTGCGAGCACTGGTTGCTCGGAATCGTCGGCGGTTGCACCTGCATTGTACCCGCCGCAATCAATCGTGCGCGAGCCACCGCGCCGACTCCCCTTCCACAGGAGTACCATCGATCTCGACAGCCCCCACACCGCCGAGGAGCCATCGGATGTCCAAAGACGAACTCAAGCACAACCACGCCGACAAGCCCTCGTCGGCCGATCGCGAGTTGCACACCACCAAGAATGGCAAGCTTGATCGGTCTTACTACGACGGTGAGCTGCTCAGGTTGCAAGTCGAGCTCGTCAAGCTCCAAGAGTGGGTGCGACAGAAAGGCCTGCGCGTTGTTGTCGTATTTGAGGGTCGAGACGCCGCTGGCAAGGGCGGCACCATCAAGCGCATCACCGAAGTCCTAAACCCGCGCGTCTGTCGCGTGGTTGCCCTCCCCTCGCCCACGGACCGAGAGAAGTCGCAGTGGTACTTCCAGCGCTACGTCGAGCAGCTTCCGGCAGCCGGCGAGATCGTGCTCTTCGACCGCTCCTGGTACAACCGTGCCGGGGTCGAAAGTGTCATGGCCTTCGCCACTCCCGAGCAGGTAGAGGAGTTCTTTCGCGACTGCCCCGAGTTCGAGCGGATGCTCATGCGTTCGGGCATCACACTGGTGAAGTACTGGTTCTCTGTCTCCGACGATGAGCAGGACCGACGCTTCCAGGACCGCCTGGACAACCCGCTGAAGCGCTGGAAGTTCTCCGAGATGGACCTCGAGGGCCGAGACCGTTGGGAAGAATACTCGCGAGCCAAAGACGATATGTTCAAGTACACCGACACCAAGGACTCACCGTGGTGGGTGGTCGACAGCGATGACAAGAAGCGCGCGCGTCTCAACGCCATCAGCCATCTACTGAGCGTCATTCCCTACGAGGACGTGATGCCGCCCGCGATGATCCTGCGCCCCCGCAAAGACGCGAGCAAGAGCTACATGCGGGTGCCAATCGATTCGCAGACGTTCGTTCCGTCGCGGTACTGAGCGACTGCAGCCGGGGAATTCGACCCTCCAGTTTGTCACGATGCCGTCAGTTCCTTGCGACGCGCTGCTTCTTTGGTTTCTCTCACGTAGCCCTAGACGGCACAGACGGTGCTCCTCGGTCGGAACCGATTGAAGGGATTGGTTCATGAGAAGACTCGTAGCCGCACTGGTCGCGCTCGCATTTGGCATCACGATGCTCTCTGCGCCGACCGTTGCGCTGAGCACCCCCGGAAAGTCTTGCAACCCGTCCGCTGGACACGGCAGGAGCGGATGCCATCGTGTGACGACATCTCCTGCCCCAAAAGCCGCAACTCCAGCGGCTCCCGCTCGGGCGACTGCGGCGGCAACTGCAGCTCGCGCCGCAGCGGCAGCTCAAGCTGCTGCTGATGCTCAGGCCAGGGCGGCCGCGAAGGCACAGGCGAAGGCTGCGGCAAGAGCAAAGGCAGAAGCCGAGGCACAGGCCGCCGCACAAGCCAAAGCGCAGGCTGAAGCTGATGCAAAGGCTGAGGCGGAAGCGGCGGCGCGCGACGAAGCCGAAGCCGCGGCACTGCGAATCCAGGTGGTGGCTGAGGCCACTGCGCGCGCCGCAGCGGATCGGGCCGCAGCACAAGCCAGGCCCTGGTGGGTCAAGCTCTGGCAGAAGATTTCCGGATAGAAGACGCCGACAGCCATGAGCTTCCTCGCGCGAGCCGGACACCGCACACCGAGAGTCCTCAGCGGCGCCGGTCTCGGATCAGGCGCTCCAGCGAGTCCGAGAAGTGCTCGCGGTCCTCATCGGTGAACTTGGAGGGGCCCCCCGTGCGACCGCCCGCTCGGCGGTGCTTCTGCTCGGCGTGGCGAACTTCCATCTCGATGTCGATAGTCGCTTGGTAGAAGATGCGTCCACGGGGGCTGATCGCGCCGGCGTTGCGTCCCAACACCATCGCAGCAAGCCCGATGTCCTGAGTCACGACCACGTCTTCGGCACCCAAGCGCTCGATGATTGCGAAGTCGGCTGAGTCGGCACCGGTGCCAACCGTGACCGTCTCGACCCCGTTCCTGCCCTCGTAGCGCGCAAAGCTCTGGTTGGTGTTGGCGACGAGGACCACCGACATGCCGTGAGAGCGAGCAATCGAGATCGCCTCACGAGTCACCGGGCAGGCGTCGGCATCGACGAAGAGTGTGCTCACGCCTTGTTCCTCCAGAGTTCACAGACGTAGTCGCCGCATATGGGTGCCCGGTAGCTACGGGGCAGCAAGCAGCCGGTCTCCGTGTCGCAGAAGACACACTTGCGGTAGTCGACGGCCTCAGGAAGTGCCGAGCGATACGCTTCACCCTCCGGCGTCGGAAGGTGGCTGATTCGAGGATCGTGGAGCGGCCTGACCCCCGCCTCGCCGGGCAAGTACGCAGCAGCCGTCACTCGAAGTGCACCGCTCTCTACCAGGCGCTTTTGCCACAGCGCGATGTAGTCGGGCAGCCAACCGTCGCCAATGTAGTCGCCGTTCTCATCGTGCGCGAGAAAGAGCGTACAGCACAGTCCGCCGCAGTCGTTGCAGAGCTCGAAATCCTCCTCGGCAGCCGATGCCCCGGGCCCAGACGCGGCTGACTTGGGGACGTTTGCGCTAGGCAAGGGGAATCCGAATCTCGAAGCTGGTGCCAGCGTCGGAGCTCGTGAAGGAGACGGCCCCGGCGTAGCGCTCTACGGTCGCAAGCACGATTGCGAGGCCGAGGCCGCTGCCCTTGTAGGCGGCCACATTTCGGGCGCGATGGAAGCGCGAAAAGACGTCGCCGTGCTCGGCTTCGGGGATGCCAATGCCGGTGTCGGCGATGGATGCCACCGCCCACTCCCCCTGCGCACGAGCGCTCACGATCACGCTGCCGCCATCGGGAGTGAACTTGACGGCGTTGTCGAGCAGGCTCTCAAAGACGGTCCGCAGGCGGCCCGCATCGGCGAGGACGAACATCTCCGAGCGGGCGATGTCGATCTCGAGCGCCAGCCCAGCCTGCTCGGCACGGGACGCGACGGCCTCGACAGCCGCGCTCAGTGCCGCCGCGAGGTCGACGCGCTCGATGGTGCCGTTGGGGTCGCCCGCTTCGATGCGTGAAAGGCTCAAGAGGCTTTCTGAGAGCGACTGCAGCCGGTCGGCCTGCCCCAGCGCACGGCCGACAAGACGACGCTCGTCATCGGTGGTGGCTGCGCCTTCTGCCAGCTCAAGGTCGGCCCGCAGCGCGGTCAGCGGCGTACCGATCTCATGCGCAGCGTCGCCGACAAACCGTCGCAGCGCCCCTACCGTGGTCTCCATCTGATCGGCCATCTGGTTGAACGACTCGCCGAGACGCCCTACCTCGTCGGCGCGATCGACCGGAGCGCGCGCGCTCAGGTCGCCGTCGGCCATTCGGTCGCTTGCATCGGTCAGCGCGACGATGGGCTTGGAG
>JBAXEO010000128.1:0-6142 GCA_037140395.1 Coriobacteriia bacterium | reverse complement strand
GTTTCTCGGAGGCATGGGCGCCGGCTTTGGCCCCTGCGTGCTGCCGATGCTTCCCGCCGTGTTCGGCTACGTGACCGGGCAGGTTGCCGAGACGCCGGGGATCTCGGCAGACGCGGCGTGGCGCAGAGGACTGGCTCTCTCGGCGACGTTCGTGCTGGGGATGAGCCTGCTGTTCTCCGCAATCGGTGTCGTGGCGGCGGTGCTGGGTCGGGCTCTTCTGGTTGGCGCGTGGGCGTACTACGTGCTCGCGGTCATCTGCGTGGTGCTCGGTTTGCAGATGCTGGGCGTCATCAGCATTCCGTTCGGCGCACTGAACCGCCTCTTGCCCGTAACACGTCCCGAGCGTCGAGGGTTCGCGGGCGCATTCCTGTTCGGGATCCTGTTTGGGGTTGTTGCCTCGCCGTGCTCGACCCCCATACTTGCTGCGATCGCGACGATTGCGGCTGCAAGGGGTTCCGTGCCACAAGGCGCCCTCTTGCTGTTCGTGTATGGGCTCGGCAAGGGTGTGCCCCTGATGTTGCTTGGCCTCGCTGCGGGTTCGCTGACACTGATGCGCTCACTTGCGCGAGCGAGCGGGGTGCTCACGAAGATTGGTGGGGTGTCCCTGATTGGCGCTGCTGCGTACTTGGTATGGCTCGCCTGACGCACATGCGAGGGACCGTCAGAGGGATGATACCGTCATCAAATTGTAACAATATGTTAAGCTTCGATAAGCACGGCTGTGCCTCTTCACAAGGATGATCAGGGCGTCTCGAGGCGCTGGCGCGCGAGTGCCGGCGACTGCCTCAGACACAACTAGTCGTCCGGCCGTCCGTGTCAGTGAGCTCTCACTCAAGCAAGAGACAGCGTTTCGTCGAGGAGGCAGGGACTGTGAAGAACCACGCGATCAGCCGAACCGTTTTCGTGCTGCTGGCACTCGCTCTCGCTGTGGCAACGGGCGTGATGCCCGTGGCTCCGGCTCTGGCTCGCACGGACACACCCGCCACGCCGCCTGCTGCGCAATCCTACTCGGCGACCATCGCCGAGGCACGGATCGCAGCAAATGCGCTCCTCGCACAGACGGGTGCCGCATCGCTGTCGGTGGCTCTCGTCGACGGCGAAAAGGTGGTCTGGAGCGAGGGCTTCGGCTACGCGGATATGGCGACCTCGGCGAAGCCGGAAGCGACCACCATGTACGGCATCGGCTCAGTGAGCAAGATGCTTGCGACCGTCGCCGTCATGAAGTTGGTCGACCAAGGCAAGCTGAACCTCGACGCCCCAGTCTCGCGCTACCTTCCCGCGTTTCGGATGGCCTCCCCCGAGTATCGGAGGGTCACCGTCCGCATGCTCCTCAACCACACGTCAGGCTTCCCGGGTTCTGAGTACCGCAACTTGTTTGGGACCGAGCCCTTCCGCGACTACCCCCAACAGACGATGAGCTCTCTGGGCGGCGAGCGACTCAAGGATGCGCCAGGCACCCTAGGCGTGTATTGCAATGACGGGTTCACCATGGTCGAGAACCTTGTCCCCGCGGTGACCGGCAAGACGTATGCGCAATTCGTCGCCGACGAGGTCTTCGCTCCGCTCGAGATGCAACGCTCCGCCTATCCTCTCGGCCATTTTGCTGAGGGAACATACGCGAAGGCATACACGGGTTCCACGCCTAACCCTCAGGAATTCGCCAACGCTTTGGGCTCTGGCGGCTTGTACTCCACGCCGAGCGACATGTCGCATTTGGCGTCGATGCTTATGAACGGAGGCGTCTACAAAGGAACAAGAGTCCTCTCGGCCGCCTCGGTCAATGAGATGGGCAAGGACCAGACGATCGGGACTTTCAGTCCGGCGACAACCAATGCGATGCGCTTCGGACTTGGGTGGGACACAGTCACGGAGCCGAGTCTCACGGCGGTTGGGATCAGCGGATGGGCGAAAGGTGGCGACACCCGAGACTATCACGCTTCCTTCATCGTCGCGCCGACACAGGATCTGGCCGTGGTGGTGACCGCTGTCGCTCCGCTGGACTCGGGCGCTTGTGGGTTGCTCGGGGAGGAGATATTGCTGGGCGCGCTAGCTGAGAGAGGGACGATCGACGGCATGCCAGCGCCCATTTCCACTGTTGCGCCACCGGTCAAGAACGCCACGGCAGCACAGCTCGCGGGGATGAAGGGCTACTGGGCGATGAGCGGGAAGGTGTTCCGCATCTCGGCCTCGCCAAGCGACGCCAAGTCGCTGACGATCGACCTACTCACCCCCGAGGGATGGGGCGAGATGGCCAGCGGACTGAAGCTGCGCACCGATGGCCGCTTCTACTCTGATGGCTCGCCCACTTCGTATTGCAGCATGCCGGCAGGGGGCAGGCAGTATCTGGTCATGAACCGCGTCGGGGGGCTCGGCCACTACCGGGACGACATGATGATCGGTCAGAAGCTGAGGTCCGCGCCAACGCTTTCCAAGACTTGGCGCGGCCGCATCGGTCAAGAGTGGCTGGCCGTGAACCAAGTGCCGTCGTCCCTCCTTTGGACGATCGACGGCGGCCCGGTCGTGACTTTGGGCGAGATCCCCGGGTTCCCTGGCTACATCACCGCCGACCTAGCGGAGTACGGCCTTCAGGTGCAGGACCCCAGCGCCGGTCCCAATGTGGCGGCGATGTTCCTGCACATACCGGGAATCGGCTCACGTGACCTCAACGACCTGATCGTCGAGAAGCGCGGCGGCCAGGAGCGGCTCAGGTGGGGGAGCGAAATCTACCGGCTGGCCGAGACCGTGCCGGTGCTGGCCGCCGGGACGAACAGGGTGAGCTTTGGGCCTGAGGGCTTTGCCGACTGGCGCACGCTCGCCAACGCTGCCAGCGTGAATATCTCGGGAGCCACCGGATGGTGTCTCTACGACGCCGAGATGCGGGTCGTCGGCTCAGGAAGCACGTTCCCAGTGACAGTGCACGCACCCGAGGCAGGCTCGCGCCTGTTGCTGTTCGGCGCCCGCGGATCGCGCGCGACCGTCTCGGTCACAGCCGAGCAGGCCCGGACCACCATCGTGGCCCCGTCGGCCAAACGCGCGATCACGCAGCTCGGGCTCGCCACGGGTGGGATCGGAATCACTGCGACTCGCGACGTGGCCAACTTCGCCGCCAACGCGCCCAAGGCGTCTGTCTATGTCCCTCCCGCCCCCGAGGATCTGAGCGCGCTGTCCTGGACGGAGTCGTTTGACGCACTGCACTCCAAGATGTCTCGCGAGTATGCCTTCACCAACTGGAAGGGCATCAACTGGCGCGCGATGAAGACGAAGTATCGGCCGCGCATCGCTGCGGCCCAGGCAGCTGGTGACCTCCATGCGTACTACCTCACCCTGCGGGAGTATCTCAAGGAGCTTCCCGACGGCCACGTCAGCATCAAGGCTTTTGGCGACGCGGCACAGGCCGAGATCGATGCAGTGGAGCAGAAACTGGCCGGCGGGGGTTTCGGCTTGGTCGTTACGAGACTGGACGATGGCAGCGTCGTCGCCTCTTGGGTCAAGGCCGGCGGCCCGGCCGCCCGTGCGGGAATGCAGGCCGGTGCGCAGATTCTGGCCTGGGACGGCCAACCTGTGGATGTCGCTCTCTCCCGCACTTCGACTCGCCTCGGCCCGAACCAAGCCACTGAGTGGAGGAAGCGCTACGAGCAGTCACGCTACCTCGTGCGCGCGCCAGTGGGAGCGACAAGGACGGTCTCGTTTCGAAACCGCGGGCAGAACACGCGCCGCATGGTGCGCCTCACTGCCATTGACGACGCCCTCGAGACCCTCGTCAGGACCGATGACCGCTCAAGCCTGACCATGAATGGCTGGCCCGAGCACGCAATCGAGCACAAGATCCTGCCCGGGAACGTGGGCTACATGCGCATCTTCCTCGAGCTCGACATCTACCACGCGACCCCTGATGACACTCCCACCACGCGTCAGCTGTTCCGCACAGCGATGCAGGAGTTCATCGACGCGAACGTGTCGGGTGTCATTCTGGACATCCGTGCGAACGCCGGTGGGATGGACAGCATGGTGCCTGACTTCATGTCCTCGTTCTACCCGCGCAAGACGCTCTACGAGTATCAGAACGTCTTCAATGCTTCCACCAACCGATTCGAACTGTGGCTTGCCGACGATTCCGGCAGGTTCATTCCCGGCGCGGGACTCTGGATCGAACCGGCCACGTCTCGCTACGCAGGCCCCGTTGTCGCCCTCGTCAACAACGGCTGCGGTAGTTCAGGTGAAGGTGTGGCTATGGGTATCAAGAATCTGCCCAATGGCAGGGTAGTGGGTTTCGAAGGCACCAACGGCTCGTTCGGCATGGCCGGCGACAAGGTGCTTATGCCCGGCAACTTCGAGATTGACTGGCCGTTCGGCCAATCGCTGAACAAGGACAAGGTCGTGCAAATCGACTCGCGCAACGGCCAGGGCGGCATACTCCCCAACAGCAAGATTCCGATGACCCTGCAAAACGCCCTCCGGCTTGTGAATGGCGAAGACGTCGTGCTCGAGTACGGATTGCGCGCGCTGCGCACCATGCGCTGAGGCGGCTCGGAGCAGCAGCTCCGGTCCGCTGAATCCGGGCCAACACGGGGTACCGTTTCGGGGTCAAGAAGGCGGCACTTTCACCTCACCATGTCAAATTGACGATCCAATCGTCAATTTGACATGGTCCCGCCCATGCGACCACACTGTTCGCATGATTCCTCGCCACATAACCCCGTCCCTCGCCATCGCCGCCGGCAGGTATCCGGTGGTCTATCTGACCGGTCCTCGGCAGTCTGGCAAGACGACCCTCGCCATGGCCGCGTTTCCCGAGCACCCCTACGTGTCGCTCGAGGATCCCGACGAGCGAGAGTTCGCGGCCTTGGATCCGCGCGGCTTTTTGCGGCGCTTCTCCGACGGCGCCATCTTCGATGAGATACAGCGTGCCCCAGAGCTCTTGTCTTACCTGGAGGGGGAGGTGGACCGTGATGCGAGGCCCGGACGCTTTATCATCACGGGCTCGCAGCAGCTTCTACTGCGTCACCACGTTTCGCAGACACTGGCTGGCCGAGTGGCACTTCTCCAGCTGCTGCCTTTCAGCCTCGCCGAGCTCGAGGGCCGAGAGCCCGCTGATCCGGCGGCGCTGGCCGACGCCACGAACTTCCCTGCTCCGCCGGCTTGCTCGCTGGAGACGATGCTGTTCGAAGGGCTCTACCCGCGCATCCATGACCAGCGTCTCGACGCCCGCGATTGGCTTGCGAACTACTACCGCGCCTACGTCGAACGCGACGTTCGGCAGGTGCTCAAGATTGGCGACCTCGAGACGTTCCAGCGTTTTGTGCGGTTGTGTGCTGGCCGTTCAGGCCAGTTGCTCAACTTGAGTTCCCTCGGCTCGGACTGCGGCATCTCGCACTCCACCGCCCGACAGTGGCTGTCCGTGCTGGAGGCGAGCTTTCTCGTCATGCTCCTTCGGCCGCACCACGCCAACTTCTCCAAACGCTTGGTCAAGAGCCCCAAGCTGTACTTCCTCGATACCGGGCTGCTGTGCTATCTCTTGCGCGTGACGCGCCCCGAGGATCTGGAGACGCACCCCGCCAAGGGGGCCATACTCGAGACCTTCGTCGTGAGCGAGTTCGTCAAAACGTTCTTGAACAGGGCCGAGGATCCGCCACTGCACTTCTGGCGCGATCGCACTGGTCACGAGGTGGACCTTCTGGTCGACCTACCTGGCGGGACGATACCTGTCGAGGTAAAGGCGGGGCGAACCGTGGCGTCCGACGCGTTTGCTGGACTCCGATACTGGCTGGCGCTGGCTGACGTCCCGGGGGGGCACGGCGTTCTGGTCTACGGAGGCGACGGGGGGTACGAGAGGGAGGGCATCGCAGTTCGTCCTTGGTACGCGCTGGGGTGACTCGGGCCTTCGCACCGTCCAAGTCGCCAAGCCCGTCTCCGAATCCAACTCATGGAAGACCACTTAGCAGCCGATAACTCTAGGTAGTTAGTGCACCAAGAGTTAATCTGCCGCTGGCGCAGCGGCATTCGCACTCCGGCTCATGGGTGGGGGGGCTTAGTGACTGACTCAATAGCGCATTGGGCAGAGGGTTCGTCAACGAGTGACAAACTGCGCGAGCTGGAACAACTGCTGGATAACTCACCCGTAGCGACCTACGTCAGGGATCGC
>JBAXEO010000127.1:0-6273 GCA_037140395.1 Coriobacteriia bacterium | reverse complement strand
ACAATGGACGATGCCGCCGGAAGCGATGTGATGTTGGTGATGCCGTGACGAATGGCGGCAGCGCGCAGATGATAGCCGTCCGAGCGAGTCTCCTGGCCAAACGGCGTGTTGATCACCAGCTGAACTTCTCCGTTGGCGATGTGGTCGATGATGTTGGGGCGACCCTCATGTTTCTTGAGCACCTCGGTGACGGGAATTCCTGACGCCCTGAGCGCCTTGGCCGTTCCACGCGTGGACATGATCGAGAATCCCAGCATCTGAAGATGCTTGACCAGCGACACAATCTGCCGCTTGTCTCGGTCGCATACCGAGACGAACGCGGTGCCCGAGGTGGGAAGCGAGTAGTCGATGGCGAGCTGGGACTTGGCGTAGGCCGCAGGAAAGTCGACCGCCACTCCCATGACCTCGCCGGTGGACTTCATCTCAGGTCCCAAGACTGAGTCGGCGCCGGGGAAGCGCCCAAAGGGCATGACAGCTTCCTTGACGCAGAAACGCTGCGGCTCGCGGTCGTCTGCGGGAAGGTCCATCTCGGCAAGCTTGTTTCCGGCCATCACGCGCGCGGCGACTTTGGCCAGCGGCACACCGGTGGCCTTGGAGACGAACGGCACCGTCCGAGAAGCCCGCGGGTTGACTTCCAGCACGTAGACCAGCTGATCTTTGACCGCGAACTGGACGTTCATCAGGCCGCAGACACCCAGCCGCAGTGCGAGAGAGCGGGTGTGGGAGCGAATCTCGCGGACTATGGTCTCGGTGAGCGTGAAGGGCGGGATGGAGCAGGCGGAGTCGCCGGAATGGATGCCGGCCTCCTCGATGTGCTCCATGACACCGCCAACGTAGACATCCGTCCCGTCGCACACCGCATCGACGTCGACCTCGATGGCTCCTTCAAGGAAGCGGTCGAGGAGCACCGGATGCTCGGGTGAGATCTGGACCGCCTCGGCCATGCACTTCTCCAGGTACTGCTCGTTGTAGGCGATGACCATGCCGCGGCCACCGAGCACGTAGCTCGGACGCACCAGCAGCGGAAATCCAATACGGCCGGCGACCTCGACCGCCTCGGCGAAGCTGTTGGCGGTACCTGCGGCCGGGTAGGCGATCTGCAGCTCATCGAGGATTGCCGAGAAGCGCTTGCGGTCCTCGGCCAGGTCGATGGCCTCGGGAAGCGTGCCCATGATAGGAACGCCTGCAGACTCGAGCGCGTGAGCGAGCTTGAGCGGCGTTTGGCCGCCGAAGGTTACTACCACGCCGACAGGGTTCTCGGCGTCGACGACATCCATGACATCCTCAAATGTCAGTGGCTCAAAGTAGAGTCGGTCGGAGGTGTCGTAGTCAGTAGAGACGGTCTCCGGGTTGCAGTTGACCATGATGGTCTCGTAGCCGAGCTCTGAGAGCGCGTAGGCAGCATGCACGCAGCAATAGTCGAACTCGATGCCCTGACCGATGCGGTTGGGGCCCGCGCCCAAGATCATCGCCTTGGGACGATCGCACGGGGCGACTTCGTCTTCATCCTCGTAGGTCTTGTAGTAGTACGGCGTCGATGCGGCGAACTCCGCCGCGCAGGTGTCGACGGACTTGAACGTCGGCCTGACTTGCAGCGCCTTGCGAACCGCGCGCACGCTGGCTTCTGTAGCTCCCGTGAGAAAGGCGATCTGCACGTCTGAGAGCCCCACCCGCTTGGCCGCGCGCAGGTCATCTGCCGAGAGCGTATCCAAGGTGCGGCCGCGAAGCTCGTTCTCGGCGTCGATGATGTTGCGAATCCCGCGCAGGAACCACGGGTCGATGCGTGTGAGGGTGAAGAGATCCTCGACCGTGCGGCCTCGGCGAAAGGCCTCGGCGACGTAGAAGAGCCGCGACTCGTTGGGAACAGCGAGGCGCTCATCGAACTTGTTCTCGTCAAAGCGGTCGTGGCCGTCAGATCCCAGTCCAAAGCGACCGTTTTCCAGCGAGCGGAACGCCTTTGAGAGCGCCTCTTCAAATGTGCGCCCGATTGCCATGGCCTCGCCAACCGATTTCATGCGCGTGGTCAGCGTCTCATCGGTGCCGGGGAACTTCTCAAAGGCCCAGCGCGGGACTTTGACAACCGTGTAGTCGATGCTCGGCTCAAAGCACGCGGGCGTGACACGCGTGATGTCGTTGTCGATCTCATCGAGCGTGTAGCCGACGGCGAGCTTGGCCGCGATCTTGGCTATAGGAAAGCCGGTCGCCTTGGAGGCCAGAGCGCTTGAGCGGCTGACGCGCGGGTTCATCTCGATGACGGTCATGCGGCCGTTCTCGGGATTGACCGCGAACTGGACGTTGGAGCCCCCGGTCTCAACGCCGATCTCGCGCAGGATCGCGATGGAGGCATCGCGCATTGTCTGATACTCGCGATCGGTGAGCGTCTGGGCGGGCGCGACGGTGATCGAGTCCCCGGTATGGACTCCCATGGGGTCGACGTTCTCGATTGAGCACACGATCACGGCGTTGTCGTTGACGTCGCGCATGACCTCCATCTCGTACTCTTTCCAGCCGATCACGCTTTCCTCGATCAACACCTCGCCGACAGGAGACAGCGCTACGCCGTGAGCGACGATGTCACGCAGCTCATCGATGTTGTAGGCGATGCCGCCACCCGCGCCGCCCATCGTGAAAGAGGGACGCACAACGCAGGGAAGTCCCAGATCGACAGACAGGGCCTCCGCGTCTGCTACGCAGTACGCGTAACCGCCGCGCGGCACATCAAGCCCGATACGTTCCATCGCCTCGGCGAAGAGCTTGCGGTCCTCGCCCTTCTTGATGACCTCGAGCTTGGCGCCGATAAGCTCCACACCGTACTTCTCCAAGATGCCCGCCTCGGCAAGCGCGACCGCGCAGTTCAGGCCGGTCTGTCCGCCGAGAGTGGGCAGGAGCGCGTCGGGTCGCTCGGTAGCGATGATCTTCTCGACGAACTCGGGAGTGATCGGCTCGACGTAGGTTCGGTCGGCCAGGCCGGGGTCGGTCATGATCGTGGCGGGATTGCTGTTGACGAGCACCACTTCGAAGCCGTCATCACGCAGCACCTTGCACGCCTGCGCGCCGGAGTAGTCGAACTCGCAGGCCTGACCGATGACGATGGGTCCGGAGCCGATGACGAGAATCTTGCTGATGTCGGTGCGGCGGGGCATGTTGCTCCTTAGCGCTTGCGTGCGAGACCTATCGGGGCCGAACGGAAGGGTGACTCTAAGGCTGGACGACTACCGGACAGGGCGCCTCACGAAGCAGCCTGAGGGACAGTCCGCCGAGCATGACCTGACGCATCAAGTGGCCACGGCCGTGCTGGCCAGTGATAACGCCCGTCGCATCGATTTCGTCGAGGTAGTCGAGAACGACCTGCGCCGGATCGCCGTACCGGATTTCGGCTGTGGCCTCGACATCGTGCTCGCGCGCCATGTCGAGCAGGCCGTCGAGCAGCACCTCGGCCTCTCGGCGCTCGCTGCCCTTGCCGCCCTCGGGAAGCACGTGCAGCGCGTGAAGCCGGCCAATAGCGTCGGCCGGACGCCCAATCGCCGAGAGCCACGCACGCGTCGACGATGCCGAGAAGTCGGTCGGTACAACCAGCTCGCGCGCGAAAGCGCGAGAGAGCTCCTGCGGGTCGAGAACGGAGTCGAGCACGTCGTAGCGAACCGTCATCATGCGGATGGTGCCCGATGCGAACAGCTTCTCTGACACCGAGCCCGAGAACAACGCGTCGACTACCGACTTGCCCTCGGTACCGCAGCAGATCAAGTCGATCTCGTCTTGCTGGGCCAGAGCGAGGATCGCCTCGGTGGTATTGCCCGTGACCACACGCAACTCGTACTCCATGGTGCAGTCCTTAAGGGCAGCCGTAGCCTCGCCGAGGCGCTCGCGTGCGCGATCGACCTCGGCGGCAAGCACCGGTGCTTCCATTCCCGAGGCGTCCACGGCGGTCATCACGATCACCCGCTTCACGGACTGTACCGACAGACCGCATACGTACTGCAGGACCTTGACATCACGAGGGTCCAGACTCACCGGAACGAGCATTGTGCTGATAGGCATGCGGTTTCCTCTCCTACTGGATAGAGCTCAGGTAATCCGGCCGGCCGTCCATGAGGCGCATAAACGCCGAAAACAGGTAGCGAGCGTCGTGCGGACCAGGTGCGGCCTCTGGGTGGTACTGGACGGAGAACGCCGGCATGTCGAGCAGGCGAATCCCCTCCGAGGTCATGTCATTAAGATTGACGTGCGTGAGCTGAACACGGCCGAAGCGCTCGGAGAGCACCACCGGAGCAACACCGGCCTCTGACCAAGCGGCAAGGTCGGAAGCGGCGAAGGAAAGACCGCCACTCGCGGAAACGTCAAGCGCCCCGATGCTTGCGAAATCGACACAGAAGCCGTGATTCTGGCTCGTAATCTCAACCTGCCCGGTAAGGAGATTCTTGACAGGGTGGTTGCCCCCGCGATGCCCATACTTGAGCTTGAAGGTCTCGGCACCCACCGCAAGAGACAGCATTTGGTGCCCCAGGCAAATCCCGAATACCGGCTTCTTGCCCAGTAGATCGCGCAGCGTCGAGTACAGGTAGCCCACCGCCGAGGGATCCCCCGGTCCGTTGGCAAAGAACACGCCGTCGGGCTCGAGGGCCAAGACTTCCTCCGCCGAGGCGGTCGGCGGCAGCACTGAGACGTCGCATCCGCTCTCGGCAAGGCGACGCAGGATGTTGTACTTGATGCCGGAGTCCATCGCGACGACCCGAAAGCGAGGCGTGGCAGGCAGGATGCCGGTGTCGACGGGCAGCTCGCACTCGGGCGGCACGTCAAAACCCCACCGGTACGCCTCGGCAGTAGCAACCTCGGCCACCAAGTCCCTGCCGATAAGCCCGGGTGATGCGGCGGCCCGAGCAACCAGCGTCGGACCGTCGGTCTCGGAAGTGGAGATGACCGCGCGCATGGCGCCGCGCTCGCGCAGGTGTCGCGTGAGGCGCCGCGTGTCGATACCGGCGATGGCGACCACCCCGCGCGCCTCCAGGAACGCGGGTAGCGACTCCTCGCTGCGCCAGCTGGAAGGCTCGTCACACATCTCGCGGACCACGAAGCCTTTCGCAAACACGCCCCGAGACTCCATGTCGGCGCCGTTGACGCCGTAGTTGCCGATGTGCGGCATGGTCATCGTGACGATCTGTCCGGCGTAGCTGGGATCGGTCAGGACTTCCTGATAGCCGGTCATGGAGGTGTTGAAGCACAGCTCCCCTGATGCTTCGCCATCTGCTCCGCAGGCGATGCCGGAAAAGACCGTCCCATCCTCAAGCGCCAGAAGTGCGGTGCGCAAAGCCACCTAGTCGACCACCTTTCCGTTACGCAAGGCGAACTGCCCCTCGACCAGGACCTCACTCGCTTTTCCAAGCAGTGTAGCGCCGAGAAACGCCGAGTTGACCGACTTGCTCTGGAAGAACGAAGCCGTCACCTCCGTGCGCGCCTCGGGGTCGATGACGGTGATGTCGGCGATAGCGCCGGCCTGCAGTGAAATCGCAGGTAGGCCGAGTGCGGCGCGCGGCCCGTGGGCCATCAAACGCACCAGGTCGGCCCAGTCGATCAGCCCCCGCGCAAGGAGGTTGGTGATGACCAGCGGAAGCGCAGTCTCGAGCCCCGTGGTGCCAAAGGGCGCCAGCTCAAACTCAAGCGCCTTCTCGTGGGGCGCATGCGGCGCGTGATCAGTAGCGATGCAGTCCACGGTGCCGTCGACCAATCCGGCCACCAACGCAAGCCGATCAGCCTCGGTCCTGAGCGGCGGATTCATCTTGAAGTTGGTGTCGTACTCAGGTGACAGCGCATCCTCGGTCAGGAAGAGGTGATGTGGTGTGACTTCGCAGGTCACCGAGACGCCACGATCCTTGGCCGCCCGCACGAGCTCGAGTCCTCCCGCAGTGGATAGGTGCGCCAGGTGGAGTCGGCAACCGGTGAGCTCGGCGAGCGCGATATCTCGCGCAACGGCGATCTCCTCGGCAGCTGCGGGCGATCCGGCCATGCCCAGTCGAGTGGAGACGGCACCTTCGTTGACGACGCCCTTGCCCACAAGCGCCTCGTCCTCGCAGTGCGCGACGACCGTCGTCCCAAACGCCCGCGCGTAGTCCATCACGCGACGCATGGTGCCGGAATCCTGGACACCTTTGCCGTCGTCCGAGAATGCGACTGCGCCCTCCGCAATCATGTCGCCCATCTCGGCGAGGGCCTCACCCTTGAGGCCGACGGTAAGCGCGCCGATTGGGTAGACGCGCACCTTGCCACGCTCTGCGGCGC
>JBAXEO010000126.1:0-6354 GCA_037140395.1 Coriobacteriia bacterium | reverse complement strand
GAGACCATGCCGCAGAAGAGCACCTACTTCTTTCCCAAGCTGCTCTCCGGAATGCTGTTTCGCAGCGCCGAGTAACGCGCGCCCACCCCAACCGCCTGTCGATCCACCAGCCGAGGGCAGACCGCCCCCAGTCTGCATCGATCGCAGAGCGGGGCCTTTGGCCGACACGTCTCTCGGCCGATCAGCCACGCGGGCAGATCGAGCGTGCCGGGCGCCTCGGGACACGCGGCCGTCGCCGCAGCCTCGATGGCCTCTCGCGTGTCGTCTGCCACAAGGCCACTGCGAAGAAAGACCCTCCGCACCTGAACGTCGTAGGCGACCTGGCCGCACTCACGTCCCGCCAGCTCGACACCAAAGTGGCGCGTCAGAATCTCAACGGCCATCACGGCCTTCTTGCGCCCAATGCCATCAAACGCCGACAGCCGCTCCGTGACCTCCAAGACGTGCGCACCGGGCTCCCAGATGCGCTCTGCGTTGCCCCCGTAATCGGAAATCAGCCTCTGAGCCGCCGAGCAGATCCAGCGAGGCAGAGTCTCCTTGAAGCGGTGCAGCATAGGCGGTCGCTGGAAGGCCTCACGAACTTGCGCCGGATTCAAAGCGAGGTAACCGACATCGAGAGTCCCGAGGCGAGCCTTGAGTTCGTACGGCCCAGACCACGCGCGCTCAGCCGGAATCCCCTGCGTAAACAAGACGCCGAGCAAGAACGCATTGGCCGAGGATTCTATGAGCGCGTCGGCCTCCGGCCTGCCCGAGAAGGACGCCCCCAACTGCGCGGCACCCGCCTCCTGAAGCTCCCGCCCAAAGATGAGCAGCTCAGCTGCCACCCGATCTGGATGCAACGGCTAGCACCCCAGAGAGGACTTCTTGATCTTGTGGATGAGCACCTCGCGCTCCTGTGGCGTGTAGGCGTCCTCAAGCGAATCAAACGCCGCAACCTGACCATTGAGAATCAGGCCGCGAGCGATACGATGCGATGCCAGCAGAAAACAGCTGATTGCCCCCGCAAGAAAGACGGTCCTGACGAGGTCGAAGATAGTCTCTGGTTCGTAGAAGTAGTCGCGCATCATGCCTCCCGAAAGACGCTGAGCGGCACTATCGCCGCCACCATGTAGTTTCTTCCCCCTTGAAGCAGATTCAACCGTTCCGGCCACGCAGCGCTCACTCCACCACTGCACGAGGTCCGTTCGTGAGGAAGAATGCGCAGTAGGTACAGCCGTCCTTGATCGCAGCAGATCTGTCCACGTCGGGACTAAAGATCAAGGCAGGATCGATGGTCAGCTCGTACGTGGGACGATCACACGTCGAAAAGGCGCACTTGGTAGGGCAATTGTCGAAGTACTCGACAGAGTGAGGGCACTCGCCCTGCATCTCTTCGTCGCAGCCCCGCTGCTCCCAGCACTTCGCCATATCTTCCTCCGATAAGTTGTGAGCGTCAGATTCCACTTTGTAGCCCGAAGAACCGAATGATACAGGCAATGACGATGAAGACTAGGGCAAGGTCCGTGCCGTTGATGCGCTAGACTAGCCTGCGATGTCTGAACCTACACTCCTCACTCAGTACGATACCGTGGTCGCTGGCGCTGGTCCGGCCGGTGTAATGGCCGCCTTGCACGCAGCCGCGCGCGGCTCGGTGCTGCTCGTGGATGCCGCCAAGCTGCCCCGCGACAAGAGTTGTGGCGGGATGCTCAATGAGTACTCGCAGGAGTTTCTGTCGCACTTCGGCGAAATCCCCGCCGAGATGATCCTCGACCCGCAGTGGGTCAACTTCCGCTATCACGACTGGGACCGCAAAGTCCTCAAGCCGACAGAGTTGCGCTTCCTCAACGTCGATCGCCGCGCCTTTGACGACTGGATGGTTGCGCTCCTGCCAGACAACGTCACCGTCGCAGGCTCGACCGGCGTGACCAGTTTCGAACAGGACGCCGACGAGGTTCGCGTCGCGCTGCGCAACGGCACCGCCGAGCAAACCGTTAGTTGCGAGAACCTGATCGGTGCGGACGGCCCGCGCTCATCAGTGAGACGCCAACTGGGCGCAGGAAGCGTGGCCACCTACGTCACGCTCCAGGACTTCTGCCGCATCGAGGGTCCAATCGAGCCGTTCTTCGACTGCATCTACTTTCGCGACATTGGTGACGAATTCGGATATGCCTACGTCGTACCCAAAGGCGATGTCGCCATCGTCGGATCGGTCTTCTACCCCAAGACCAAGCGGCCCAACGTCAAGCACGACCAAGTACTTGAGCGTCTCAGGCAGGCCCTCCCCCTCGGAGAATCGGTGAAGCGTGAGGCCTGGGTCGCACTGTCAGTGCGGCACAACTCCGATATCGTCCAAGGTGACGGACGAGTCCTTCTGGTTGGCGAAGCGGGCGGATTCATGTCGCCAAGCTCGGGCGAAGGCATCTCCTACGCGCTCAACACCGGCCGCCTCGCAGGAACCGCAATTGCCGAGAATGATCCTCTCGGCGCCTTGAGCGCCTACCGAGATGCAACCGCGCACATCTGCCGCAACGTCGCACGCAAGCTCCGCTGGCTGCCCTTCATGGAGTCGCGTGCAGGCAAGTATCTCGCCGGATACGTGCCCACTTCAATCGTGAGCAGAATCACCAAGGGGCTCTAGCTACTTGCTGCGTCCCGCGTCAAGAAACATCTTACTGGAGGTGGCTTGATGTTGACCCTGGTAGCGGCTTCCCAGTCCCGGATAACCGTAGGGACGATCCACCGGGGTCGTCATCTGAGAAAACGACACTTGGCCGATCTTCATGCCCGGAGTGAGCAGAATGGGCAGGTTGGCGACGTTGGATAGCTCGAGCGTCAAACGCCCATCCCAACCCGGATCGACATAGCCCGCGGTCGAGTGAATTAGCAGCCCGAGTCGGCCGAGCGAGCTCTTGCCCTCAAGCCTGCCCACGATGTTGTCGGGCAGAGCGATGCGCTCAATCGTTGTGCCCAGCGCGAACTCGCCCGGATGCAGCACGAACGGCTCCTCCTGCGAGGCGGATACCCTCTCCATCAGCCCCGGCTGCTCACGAGCGGGATCAATGTAGGGGTAGCGAGAGTTTCGAAATACCTGGAAATCGTCGCCGAGGTGAAGATCGACGCTCGATGGTTGAATGTCGTTCGGATCACATGGCTCCACGATGATGCGCCCGGCGGCCATCTCCAACTTGATTGTCCGGTCAGAAAGCACCATCGCTCGGTTCTCGCTTCTCTAGAAAGCGTGGCCCGCTCCCCTGCCATGAGGACCAGACCACTCGCTGCATTAGATGCGCCGCCTCAGCCCGCAGCGGCTACGCGCACTTGCTGTATCCGCACGAGCGGCATACCGCGCAGCCACTCTCGTGCTCAAGCGAGCCACCGCACTCTGGGCAGGCCCCCGAGAGGTTGTCCAGCGCGTTCACGTGCTTGCTGACGCCATGAGCAACCTCGCCAGTCTCGATAAACGACACAGCGTGCTCCATCACGATTCCGACGGCATCGGCACACGAAAGAACCTTTCCGCCTTCTGCCCAACAGGGCGACGGGCAACGGATTCCTCTGAGATGCTTGGTGATGGCCTCAGGGTCCACTCCAGCGCGGAGCGATACCGAGATCATCCTCGAAAGAGCTTCCGCCTGCGATGCCGCGCATCCACCCGACTTGCCCATCTGGGTGAACACTTCACACATGCCATCTTCGTCCCAGTTGACGGTGACGTAGAGGTTCCCGCAGCCGGTTTGGATCTTCTCGGTACGGCCGACGGTGACGGCTGGCCGAGGCCGCGGCTCAATCTCACCATGGCGTGCTACCGGTTCCGCAGTTGCGGCACTCGACTGGCCGCTCTTTCCGGTCGTCAGTACTTGGCCCTGCTTGCTGCCGTCACGATAGATCGTGACGCCCTTGACGCCCAACTCGTATGCAAGGTCATACACGCTGCGCACGTCATCTGCAGTCGCGCCACTGGCGAAGTTCACAGTCTTGGAAACCGCGTTGTCCGTGTACTTCTGAAACGCCGCCTGCATCCGAATGTGCCAGCTCGGAGAAATATCGTGGGCGGAAACGAACGTGCGCTGGATGTCGGCTGGCACCTCCTCCATGTCTGCAACCGAGCCGTGATCAGCAATCAGCTGCATGAGCTCTCGGCTGTAGAAGCCCCGCTTTACGGCGATATCCTCAAACAGTGGATTGACCTCGACCAAGCGGTCATTGTCCATGACCGTACGGACATAGGAGACCGCGAACAGCGGTTCGACTCCCGATGAGGCGTTGGCGATGATTGAAAGCGTCCCGGTGGGGGCGATGGTTGTGACGGTCGCGTTGCGGATTGCAACGCCATCAGGAATGTCGTAGACCGAACCTGAGAAGTTTGGAAACGCCCCCCGCTCCTGCGCAAGTCTCCGAGAAGCCGACTTGGCCTCCGCGTCAATGAACCCCATGACCTTCTCGCCGAGCGCTACGCCCTGCTCGCTATCGTAGGCAAGGCCCATCTTGATGAGCATATCAGCCCAACCCATCACCCCAAGCCCCACTTTGCGGTTGCCCCGCGCGAGATCACTAATCTGAGGCAGAGGGTAGTTGTTGACTTCAATCACGTCGTCGAGAAAGCGGACACCACGATCGACGACGTCGGCGAGTCGATCCCAGTCAACATCCGAGCCGTTCTCAGTCGGTCGCACGAATCTCGACAGGTTCACCGAGCCGAGATTGCATGCCTCGTAGGGGAGCAGGGGCTGTTCGCCACAGGGATTGGTGGACTCAATTTCCCCGAGCTGCGGCGTCGGATTGTCTCGGTTAATCCGGTCGATGAAGATGATCCCGGGATCCCCGGTCGCCCAAGCCATTTCGATGATGAGGTCCCAAACCTCCCGGGCGTCAAGTTGGCCCGCCGGCTCTTTGGAGCGAGGATTGATCAGGTCATACGCTGTACCAGCTTGAGCCGATTCCATGAACTTCTCAGTCAGAGCGACCGAAATATTGAAGTTAGCGAAATCCCCATCCGCCTTGCATTTGATGAAGTCCAAGATGTCGGGATGGTCGATTCGAAGTACGCCCATGTTCGCGCCTCGACGCGTACCGCCCTGCTTCACGGCCTCTGTGGCCTGGTTGAACACCCGCATAAACGATACAGGGCCGCTAGAAACACCCTGCGTGGAGCGCACTTGGTCCCCGCCCGGACGAAGTCTCGAGAAGCTGAAACCCGTACCTCCACCCGACTTATGGATAAGCGCCGTATCCTTTACTGCGCCGAAGATCGACTCCATCGAATCCTCGACCGGCAGAACAAAGCATGCCGACAGCTGCTGAAGATCGCGGCCGGCATTCATCAACGTGGGCGAATTGGGGAGAAACTCGAGCGAAGTCATGAGTTCATAGAAGTCGCGAGTCACCTCTGCAACGCGGGCATCATTAGCCCCCCAAGCACGCTCAGCCTCGGCGATGTTGCGCGCAACCCGTGCGAACATGTCGGAGGGCTTTTCGATCGCGCACCCATCCTCGCCCTTCAAGAGGTAGCGCTTCTCCAAGACCTTGAGCGCGTTGGGACACAAGATGTCATCAATTGCGCGCGAGTAGTCAGTTAGGCCAGTAGCCTCATGCATTGGGTTCCCCTTCTCCACCTTGAACATCAAATCGTCCAACGCCTAGGCGCGCTCTGAACACCATATATTGCGGCTGAGCCATCGTAAGACCGTACATCTTGTGCGTCAACGCGAACATGACGAGCGGCCGATGCATGGCGCCGTACGGCACTACGACCGCTCGGAACAGTATCAAGCCGCCCATCGAATAGGACCCCTGGCCCCATTCCATCACCGAAACACAAGAGGCGCGGGTCTGGGATTTCGCCCGAACCCGCGCCTCGGAATCTTGTATCAGTAGCAGAAAAGCCTAAACAGCCTCCACCCGCACAATCTCGGGGATCTGCTCCTTGAGAACACGCTCAACGCCGTTGGCAAGCGTGAGCTGCGACATCGGGCAGCCGCGGCATGCCCCCTGAAGTTGGACCTGAACGACTCCCTCATCAGTGATATCAACGAGAGCCACATCACCGCCATCGGCCTGAAGCGCCGGGCGAATCTGATCGAGTACCGTCTGAACTCTTTCCTTGTCCACAGTGACCCTCCTCAATTGAGCTTTACCAGAATCAGGCGCTGCTGCCAGCAGCACGCCGGTGTTTAAGCGAGAACTGTACCACAATCCTTACATAACCAGTCAACATTCAAGATTGAAGAACAAAGGGGCTGAAATGACCCCCAACGCAAAAGAGTCGTCGGATGTACTCAGCGGCGTCCTACTCTCCCACGGCCTACGCCGCAGTACCATCGGCGCTGGAGGGCTTAACTACCGGGTTCGGAATGGGACCGGGTGTACCCCCTCCGC
>JBAXEO010000125.1:0-6376 GCA_037140395.1 Coriobacteriia bacterium | reverse complement strand
GCATGTGTTAAGCACGCCGCCAGCGTTCATCCTGAGCCAGGATCAAACTCTCCGTGGAATATGTTACGAGCCGAAGCTCGTAGTACACGAAGTATGATCCGGTTCTAATCCGGAGTGATTCACCTGCATCGGTAAGGAATCCGATGTGGTTTGAATCCGTACAATGTCTTGCCGGTTTGGTCTTTTGATGGACCCTCTCGGCATGACGGGTTCATTGTGTGGTTCGCATTGCGAACCTACTGGCTTGTCACAGTATCCGGTTTTCAAGGTTCAGACTGCGGCGGATTCCCTGCATATCCTGCGGTTTTACCCGCCGCGCGCCATCCGATTCGTGTTCGGCGGCAAGGAGATACATTACGCAACCACGTCTGTGGTGTCAACAGGTTTCTTGGAAGTATTTTCGACTTCCGTTCGCCCTGCCTGAGATGATGAGCGGGAACGAAAAACGCCTCCCGGACGCATCTCGGGAGGCGAGTCAGCAGCGCAGGCCGAAGAGCGACCCAGCTCCATTCTATCGATCCGTCTCCCAGCGACACTCAGTTTTCAACACGCGCTCCAGTCTCCCGGAACAACCCGCGGTGCGGTGGAGTAATGTACCAGCCGACGCACCCGCATGCAAGCCTTTTCTGGAAGGTTTGTGGTTTGCGGTATCTGCCCGCACTCGGCACTGGCGCGCTCTTGAGCGGGAGGAAGACGAAGCGTCAACTCGCACCTCGACGCGGGCTACTGACTTGCCGCGACCGGACGGACATAGCGGCGCTTGCCTACCTGTAGCACTCGGTTCTCAACTTGCGCACGCGCGTACGTATAGGTCCGTGCGTCAAGGGCCACGCCGTCGATCTTTACGCCGCCCTGGTCAATCATCCGACGACCATCCGACGAGGTGCCCACGAGTCCGAGCGCCTGCATCATCGCGGGCAGGTAGATCTCGTCGGCGAATTCCACGACGACCTCGGGGATGTCCTCTGGCATCGCGTGCTGCTTGAAGACCCGGTCGAACGCCGCCTCCGCCGCCTCTGCGTCGCCGGTATCGTGGTAGAGAGCAACAATCTCTCGGGCCAGCCGTCGTTTGGTCGCATTGGGGTGAAGCTCTCCCGCAGTTAGTCCAGCTTCGATGCTATCCACTTCGCTTACGTCAAGCGGCGTGCACAGTCTGAAGTACTTCACGGTCAGCGCATCCGGAATCGACATGATCTTGCCGAACATGTCTCCGGGGGCGTCAGTCAGCCCAATGTAGTTGCCGTAGCTCTTGCTCATCTTTTGGACCCCGTCAGTGCCCTCGAGAAGAGGCAGCGTTAGGGCGACTTGGGGTTCCACTCCCATCTTCTCCATGAGCTCCCTGCCTGCGAGCAGGTTGAAGAGCTGGTCAGTCCCGCCGATTTCGACGTCGGCTTGGACCGTAACCGAGTCGTACGCCTGTGCCACCGGATACAGGAACTCGTGAAGGGAGATAGGCTGTTGCGACCTGTAGCGGTTCGAGAAATCATCTCGCTCCAGAATGCGGGCGATGGTGAATCGGCTCGTCAGTCGGAGCAGATCAGCGAAGCCAAGCGGCCCGAGCCAGTCGGAGTTATGGCGCAGTTCGGTCTTGTCGGGATCGAGGATCTTGAAGGCTTGCTCTACGTAGGTTTGTGCGTTGGCCTCGATCTGCTCGGGGGTGAGGGGTGGCCGCGTGGAGTTGCGCCCGGACGGATCGCCGATCAGTGCCGTGAAGTCGCCGATGATGAGAACCACCGTGTGGCCGAGGTCCTGGAACTGCCTGAGCTTGCGCAACGGCACAGCGTGGCCGAGGTGCAGGTCCGGCGCCGTGGGATCCACCCCGAGCTTGATGCGAAGTGGCGTACCTTTCGCCAGCTTGCGCTGCATATCTGACGCCGGCACCAAGTCGGCTATGCCGCTTGAGATGACGTGAAACTGCTGTTCGGCGGGGAGCACGGTGATGGCCCTCCTCGGCTGGGTGGCGGGATGGTCGCGAAGCCGCGAGACGGCGCTCGAAGGCCCGTGTTTGGCTTGCAGTTTGCGTGTCATACTAACAGAGCGGGGACCATGAACTGCGTCACACGGGCCCGAGAACTGCGGTGTTCGCGTGAGGGGTTCTCTCCTACTCGCAGGGTGGATGACCGTCACCGATCACCTCGTAAGGACACGACACGATGGCTGTACGCCCCGGTCGGGATCGCGACGAACGACCTCGTTCACGCGCTCGAACCAACCGCTCCGGAACGTCATCGCCGGCGACAGGCTCCTCAGCCGCTGTCGCGCGCGGGGCATCGCGCAAGGGTGGACGCTCTGCGGCGTCGCCGCCGCGGAAACGCCACATTCTGCGCACCATAGCCATCGTCGGCGCTGTCGCAATCGTAGTGGTCGCGCTCGCGGGAATCGGTGGCTGTGCAGCCCTTTCAGCGTCGCTCCCTGACCCCAGCACCACCAAGGCGCGAGGCCGTGACCAATCCACTGTCATCCTCGATCGCGACGGCCGTTTGCTGGCACGCCTCTTTGCCGAGCAGAACCGAAGCGACCAACCGCTGCAAAAGATGCCGGCTACGCTCCGGCAGGCGGTGGTCGCGACTGAGGACCAGCGCTTCTACGAACATGCTGGCGTGGATCCGGCCGGAATCGCCCGGGCGCTCGTGGCAGACGTGGTTCTGGGCAAGAAGTCGCAGGGTGGATCGACAATCACACAGCAATACATCAAGAACGCATTCGGCACACCCGAAAAGACACTGAAACGCAAGGTCGAAGAGGCGTTGCTGGCCAACAAGATTGAAAAGAGCTACTCGAAGGACCAGATTCTAGAGCTGTACCTCAACACTATCTACTTTGGACACGGGGCGTATGGCGTGGAGGCGGCGTCACAAGTCTACTTTGGCAAGGGCGTCGAGAAGCTCGATCTCGCTGAATCCGCGATGCTGGCGGGAGTCATCAAGTCACCCGGGCACTACTCGCCGTACTTGGATGCGGTCGCGGCCAAGAACCGTCGCGATACGGTCCTGGGGCAGATGCGGGCCCAGTCCTACATCACCGCTGAGCAGCAGGCCACCGCGGTTGCCGAACCTGTAAAGACAGTCGGTCTGAAGAGCTCAGCGGCAGCAGCGCCGTACTTTGTCGAATGGGTCAAGGACCAGCTGCTCAAGCAGTACGGTGAGGATCGCTTGTATAGAGGTGGTCTCGTCGTTCGAACCACTCTCGACCTCAAGTCACAGGCCGCGGCCGAGAAGGCCGTTACTGGCACGCTGAACAAGAAGGCTGATCCCTCCGCCGCCCTCGTCGCAGTTAGGCCTGGCACCGGTGAGGTGATTGCCATGGTGGGCGGCCGCGACTTCAAGACGCAGCAGTTCAACGTAGCCGTGCAAGGTAGCGGAAGGCAGCCTGGCTCGGCGTTCAAGCCATTCGTGCTCGCAACCGCGCTTGCCAATGGAGTCAGCCCTGAGCAGACCTTCGAGTCGGGACCCATCAAGTTGCCGGTCGGCGACAAGACCTGGAGCGTTACCGGCGCGAGTGGTGGACGCAGCGGCCCGATGCGGCTCCGGGAAGCCACCGAGAAGTCGGTGAACTCGGTCTTTGCCAAGCTGATTACAGACATCGGCCCGGAGAAAGTGGTCGCCACCGCGGAAAGCATGGGACTACGCACGGGGATGACGCCGGTTCCGGCGATTGCTCTGGGTGGGACAGAGAACGGTGTGACCCCGCTGGAGATGGCGACGGCGTTCGCAACGCTGGCTGCTGGCGGAAAGCACGCTGCCCCCTATGGAATCATTGACGTCCGCGATGCTTCAGGGCAGACGCTCTTCTCGGCGAAGCCTAAGACGGATGAGGCGCTCGATCCTGCGGTGGCCTATCTGGTCACCGACATCCTGAAGGGCGTCATCGCCAAGGGGACGGGAACCGGTGCGCAAATCGGTCGGCCTGCAGCGGGCAAGACGGGCACCACGCAGGAAAACCGAGACGCCTGGTTTGTCGGCTATACACCGCAGTTGGCAACGGCGGTTTGGATGGGGTATCCGGCGGCTCAGACTGCGATGTCGGACGTTCATGGTCAGCAGGTGACCGGCGGCTCGTTTCCCGCTGAGATCTGGTCGAAGTTCATGCGTGCGGCGCTCAATGGACAGGCCAAGAAGGATTTTGAGAAGCCAGACGGCCTCAAGGAAATCAAGATCTGCCTCGATACCGGGATGGCTGCCGGGGAATGGTGCCCTCGAACCGGTACGGTCTTGGTTCTCTCGGGCACAGAACTTCCGAGTTGCACCAAACATGCAGCATCAGGAAAGACCACGATCCCCAACCTCGTAGGCATGAGCAAGGAAGCGGCTTTGGCGCTCCTCGGCAAGCTGAAGATGAAGTCCGCCGTTGCCGAGAAGGCGGCGAAAGATGTGGCCGCTGGGACGGTCACCGACCAGACTCCTCCGGCCGGAAGCGCGGGAACCACGCAAACGATTGTGACGATTACGGTCAGCAGCGGTCCAGGCTCCGACAAGGCGCCGATACCGGACTTCTCGGTACCGAGCAATGGAAAGGCCGGCCAACCGGTTTCGCTCGACGGATCGCCCACCAAAGACGACGGCAAGATCGTGAAGTGGTATTGGGAGTTTGGCGACGGCTCGACGGCCAGCACGCAGAAGGCGAGTCACGCCTACGCGACGACGGGGACTTTTGATGTCACGCTCTGGGTGACTGACGACGGCGGGCAGCAAGCTTCGACTACGAAGAAGATCAAGATCCAGTAGTTGGCGAAGCGCTAGAGCAGACCCCGGAAGAAGTGACCCGTGGTGGTCGGCGAGGCTCCGGCGTGCTTTTGAGGAACATCGCGACCTGCGGCCACTGACTCGAGTGTCTCGGCCACTCGTTTGACCTGAATCGCCGCCTCTCGGGCGGACAACATCTGCAGGTCGAGCCGCAGAACCGCTACTCCTGTGTCCGCGACCTCGCGAAGTGACGGGACCAAGTCGAGCGGCACTGAGTTGTAGACATGACTGCGACCCGAAAGGTCGGTGCGGACACCAAAACGATATCCCTTGCGATCTCGCAGAAACCGCGGAGCGGCTCGGCGCTCGCATGAACTGCACGCGCGCGTGCACGGACCCTCGGCCATCAGGATGCAGTGCTCCGTCACCATGACTTCCTGTGCTCCCCAGACGGCCATGCCGAGGGGTAGCGTTGAGCCAGCTGCGAGTTCTGCGATTTGGCGGCCCGACAGCTCCGGCGAGAGCCAGACGGTCTTGGCGCCGAGGTCCCCGAGCTGTTCAATCGCCATCGAGTTCACGGCGTTGAGCGACCAGTGGGCCTCGGCCATGGCCCCGCGTGCGGCTGCCAGGGCCAGAATGCCGATATTCCCGGCGACTACGCTCATGCCCGGCTCGCACCAAGCGAGTGCGGCCGCGACTTCCCCGTCATGCGCGATTCTGGGGAGGAGCGGTACGACTCCGGACTGAAGCGGCTCGGCGGTGTTGAGGGCCTCGGCCGGGACCTGCGCACGCTGAGCGCCAGCCGCGATGCAGGCAGCGGCGGTCGCGGCATCATCCACTGCGGCGACGATAATCGGGCGTGCGACACTCGCTGCTCTCCGGCGAGTCGGTCGCGGCATCGCAGGCCCGGTTCGCTCTCGACCTTCCCAGGGCGCGAGCAGCGCTCCCTCGTAGGCGGCCAGGGCCTCTCGGCGAACGCGGTGTAGGGCCGAGAACCCGATCCCGACGTCGGGAGACATCGTCAGATCCCAATCGCCGACACTGTAGGGTGTCCCGCCGAGCCGCCCGACGTGCTCGGCGACCTCCTCGGCGGTCACGGCCTTGGTGCGCGCGCTCTCGACGACCTCGCCGGCGGCGTCACCGGACCTTCCCTGATCGTCGTGGACTCGAATGTGGAGTGGCTCGCCCACCACGAGGCGCACGTCGAATGCGAGTGGGGTTCCGTGCGTTTCTCCGGAGTAGGTACGCTGAGCGGCATCGGAGAGCGCGGCGTTTCTAACGCGGAAGACCCGGTCACCCGTGGTCACCGATCGCTCAATTGCGACGGTCGCCTTCACTCCAGCTGGCGCGACAGTGTGCTGGGCGCCGGAGTGCTCAAGCGCCCCTGCTGGCTGCGCAAACCGGCCGGCCGAAGTCCAGAACTCGATGGTGTCACGGCTGTCCAGCGGTGCGTCGAGTGAGAGTGTGGCCCTCCCCGAGGCGGTTGCAACGACTCGCCCCACGGGCACACCCCGATTGTTCGGCCGCTGGTAGCTCATCATGTCGTTGCCTCGCTCGCCGACCAGATAGGCCTCGCTGAATCCCCGAGAGAACGACTCGCCGAGCACAGCAAGTTCGCCGTCGCGCACCTGGAAGCCATCCGGAGCATCCACAGCGCGATCCAGAGCGGCCCGATATACACCGGTGACAAGAGC
>JBAXEO010000124.1:0-6409 GCA_037140395.1 Coriobacteriia bacterium | reverse complement strand
GGACGACGTAGTCCTCGGGTGTCATCTCGCTGTTCTCGAGCTTATGGGGATCGGGCTGGAGGAAGTAGCGCCACAGCAGCGGGGCGTCGCTGATTCCCTTGACCGGACGCGTTGGCATCGGCTCGGCGAGATCGATCACAAAGTGCTGGTCAAAGACGGTCTCGGCTTCTTCTTTGGCCTTGATGTCGTGATACATCATGTGAAAACAGAAGTGGTCGGGGAACTCGGGATAGATGCCATAGCCGGCATAGCCCCCGCCGAGCCCGTTGCCGCGATCGCGCTGCACGGCCATCGCGCGGATCGCGTCGACGCCGCTCATCAGCTGGCCAGACTCATCGCAGATGCCCATGAGACCGCAGCCGCCATGAATCTTGTAGGCCGCCTCTTCGGCATAGCGGGGACGCTCGCCGAGACCGGAGTCGTCGCGGACGGTCGCCGGGCGGGTCGTCGGCATCCGGTCCAACAGTGGTTCGTACGCCATGCTCACTCAACTCCTTCGGGTGTGTTGCTGCGCGCCATGATGCGAGCCATTGCGTCGCCGCCGCTTTCCGGCAGCGGAGAAAGTCCCAGCTTCTTGCGGGCGCCTTCCTTCGGCTTTCCGAGTGACCCGGTGTCCAAAAACATCTCGTAGGACTGGCGAACCGAGTCCGGGCCCGTGCCGCGCTCGATGGCGATCTCTTTTAGCTTGCGGAAGACCTCGGCCATGCCGATGTCGGAGTGGCAGAGTTCCTGGCACGTGTAGCACTCGAGGCATTTCCAGAGCTGGCCCTCGGCAATGACCTCATCAAGTTCGCCGCGCACCAGCTGGTTGATGATGTCGTTGGGCTGGAAGGTCGGATCGACCTTGCACACCGGGCAGTCGTCCTTGCAGGCGCGGCAGCTGTCGCACTTGTTCAGCATCGCGACGTCGAAGTCCAAGGCAAGCCGGGCCTTGTCGGCGGAGCGATCGGCCCACTTGTCGAGGAACGGCTTGACGCTGACGCGGTGCATGTCGAGGCCCAGCTCTTCGGGTTCGTGACCGTAGGCAAGCGCGATGAGCTCCGAGAGGTACAGGACTGGCACGTTGACGTTCTCGTTAGCGCGCTGAAGGGCTGCCTGATTGAGATCGAACTGCTGGAAGCAGCTCGGACAGACAACGACCAGCGCATCGACGTCGTGCTCCTGCAGGTCATAGAGCTTGCGTCGACAGAATGCCAACGAGGAATCGCGCTCGCCCACACGGTCGAGCGCCCCGCCGCAGCACTGCATCTTGGTCGGATAGTCCACCACGCTTGCGCCAAGAGCGGCGACCATCTCCTCCACCTTCTTGGGGTGCAGCGGATCATCCCAGCGCACCGCCGGCTGCGGGCGAAGCAGGTGGCAGCCGTAGTGCACGGCAAGCCGCATTCCCCAGAAGTTCTTCTTGGCGCCGCTCGCAATCAGACCCGCGCCCATTGAGTCGGCGAGCCACTCGGCGAAGTGGAGAACCTGGAGACCACCGTCGTAGTGGAGGTCCTCGGCATCCAGACGCTCGTTGATCACGTCGCGAGCGCGCCAGTCGGTTCTGAGGTGGCTCTGCGCCTCCTTAAACGTCGAGTAGCACCCGTTACAGGGTGTGACGACGTCTAGGCCTGCCTTCTCCACGATAGCCAGGTTGCGCGCGGCGGCGGTGTAGAACGCATCCGGGTCGTTCGCCTTGACCAGTGTACCCTCAGGACAGCACGTATGTCCGGGCAGCTCGACGACGCGAGCGCCGAGGTCGTCGAACATCACGCGGGTCGCCTTCTCGATGAACGGGAACCGCGCAGGGATCGTGCAACCCCAAAAGACCGCGAACTCCTTCATGTGCCTCGCCTCTCTTCGCCGACATCCGAGAAACTAGAAACGCCCGCCGAGAAACCCATAGGTTTCTAAGGCGAGCGCCATTGCTCGTGTGTGATGCGGTTACGACACCGCGTTGTGTCGTCCTCGGGATTGTAGCACGCGCACTCCTCGTGCGACATGCCAGGGGAGGCGCACCCTGCGGTGCCCCTCCCCCGTGATCGAAAGCCTGATTCGAACTCTTCGGTTAGCCCTCGATAATCCGCATTGCCTCATCGCGGTACGCATCCATGACGTACGGAATGCCGGATACCTCGGCGGCCTCGCGTGTGAGAGCCATGAGGTCGCTGCGGCTGATGGTGTCGAGCTTCATATTGCGGGAGCCGCTCATCAACTGCTGCAGACCGACCTTGATCTTGTCGGAATAGGTGTAGATGCCCAAAGCACCCATGGGGAACTTGTCGGCCTCATCGCCGTACTCGGCCTTGAGGGTCTCGTAGCTGACGAATATCTCTTCCTTCGTCGTGCCGAACGCCGAGACGGACTTGGGCAGGTCTTGCTCCTGCATCCAGATCTCGATGTTCTTGCCCACGAAGCCAGGAATCATGAGCGCGCGGCCCATGCACACGGCTTTGGCGTGCGGGGCACCGAGCGCTAGCACCTTGAACACGTGATCTTCGGTGGAGAAACCGCCGGCCATGGCGATGTCGGGAACGTAGGCGCCCTGCTGCGCGAGCTTCTCGAGCAGCTCGTTGGCCATCGACTGGAGGTAGAAGGTGGGTACGCCCCACTCCTCCATCATGCGCCACGGGCTCATGCCGGTACCGCCGGGAGCGCCGTCGATCGTGAGCAGGTCGATCTTGGCGTTCGAGGCCCACTTGATGGCCATGGCCAGCTCGCGCATGGGGTAGGCACCCGTCTTGAGCGTAACGCGCTGAGCACCTAGGTCGCGCAGGCGCTGAACCTCGGCGTAAAACGCGTCCTCCTCCACAAAGCCGAGGCGGCTATGGCGCTCGAACTGGCGAACGGCGCCGCTGGCAAACGCTGCCTGGACCGCGGGGTCGGACGGGTCGGGGGTGACGAGGTAGCCGCGCTTCTGCAGCTCAAGCGCGCGATCGAGACTGTTGACCTTAATCTCGCCGCCGATGCACTTGGCGCCCTGGCCCCACTTGAGTTCCATCGTGGTGACGCCGAGCTTCTCGACGCAGTACTCGGCGACGCCGAGCCGGGTGTCCTCGACGTTCATCTGGACAAGAATGTCGCCGTAGCCGTCCTGCTGATAGCGGCGGAACATCTCCACGCGACGCTTCATGTCGGGGGCGTTGACGACCTTGCCGTGGCTGTCGAGCTCGAGTGCCGGATCGATCCCGCAGACGTTCTCGCCGCACACGATTGAGACACCCGAGATCGCTGCGCCAACTGCGAAGTGCTCCCAGTTCTTGCGAGCGATCTCAGTGGAGCCCAACGCACCGGTAAAGATCGGTACCTTCATCTTGACCCTGTTGGTGTGCCCGAACTCAGTCTCGGTGCTCACCATGGGGAACAGCGTGTTGTCGGGATCGCCGACAACACCATCGGGAAGGCCCTTCGCGCCCAGCGCGTAGCCTTGAATGTTGAGATGCGAGTAGTCGATCGGGTAGTCCTTGTCGCCGCCAGCGGTAATCTCGCCGAACGGCCCCGGGTAGATAACCTCACGGCCCCGGAACGATGACTTAAATACCTCGCAGTTGCCTCGGCAACCGTCGACACAGCGGGCGCAGAGTCCGGAACCGGGCACTACGTCTTTCGAGCGATTCGCCGTCTGTGTGACGTCGCTCCCTTTGGGACATTGCAGATTCATGCGTGTTTCCTCCCGTTGCTCACCCGTTGCGCTGAAATGCGCATCAAGTCTTTATGCGTCATTTCGGTTCACTTTGCAATCACCGCGAAACGCCCCCGAAACATACTCGCAACTTTTGGTGCCCTTATGCGCGCTTGCTTTGCGGGGATTTGGATATTGTGGCGCCTCGGTCTTGCGCCGCCCGATGCATCGCTCCCAGGCTACGGAAGAATCTCGAGCCCCGGCGCGAACGTCGGTCGATAGCACGCCAGGCGCCGGTCGAGCGAGAGCACGCGCGCGACCCTCAGCTCCTCGCAGCACGCCAGCAAGGTGCTGTCCGCAAAGCCGAAACCCGCGTCGGCGTAGGCGCCGTCGATCTCGCGAGCACGAGCAAGGACCTGAGTGCCAACCGGTAGAACGGCAACCCCAGATGCCATGATTCGATCCAGAACTTCGCGCTGCAGAGAAACACCGTGGCGAGAACCGATCAGTGACATGGTCTCGGAGAGAATGGTGATGGGCAGCGTCAGCTCACCTTGGCCGAACTCGCGCAGAACAGCGGCAGCCTGGAGGTGGTGTTGCTCCCTCGTGCTGATTGCAGCAATCAGGATGCTGGTATCAAGAATCGCCGACAAGACCATGCTCCCGATCCCAAGCGCCACTAGGCGCGTAGTATTCGCCGAGGAGTTCATCCACCCGCTCAGCGTCGTTGGTAGGCGGACCGGGAGTGTCGATCAAGCCTATGACCGCCGCGATGCCAGGCGTGGGCCGCTCGGCACTTTGAGTGCGGTACTGCGCGATAGCCTCGCGGGCGATTTCGGCCATGGATATGCCGCGACGCGACGCCTCCTGTGCAAGATAGGCGTGCATTTCCTCTTCCAGATACATCATGGTCTTCTTCATGGGCACGACAATACACCTCTCTGACATATATGTCATTCATATATGTCAGCCCGCCACTCAGCCAATCAACCCGGCCACGCCCAGTCCCACCGCAAGCAGCCCAAAAGCCGCGATCACTACTCCCGAGCCCCGATTGACCCACCGGATTGCGCCGTCGCTAATCGTGTGGCGCATGAGTGCAACGCCGGTACTCAGCGCAATCCACCATGAGAGCGAACCCAGCGCAACACCCAACGTCGCCACACCTGCCGAGGACAGAGTCGGCTCGGCGACCAATCCCGCGCTCGCAAAGACCGCCGCGAACGCCATGATCGTCATGGGATTGGTGAGCGTGAGAGCGAATGCGCTTGCGTAGAGCGACCCTGCGCCGTGAGGACCCGGAATGACGTCGGCTGCACACGCAGGCGGCGCCGCAATGGCGCGCCAGCCGAGCCAAACGAGCACCAGTCCACCCCCGATGCGCAACGGTGTTTGAAACGACACGAGCAACTGCGAGGCTGCCGTCAGGCCGAAGGCAGCGAGCGCCGCATACACCGAGTCTGCCGTCGCGATGCCCGCCCCAGTGGCCGCACCCGCGCGCCACCCATGCGAAAGCGTCCGCTGGACACACAAGACACCCATCGCACCGACCGGCGCAGCCACCGCGATACCAATGGCGAAGGTCCGGGCGAACAGCGCCAGAGCGTCAGACACGATCGCTGTGGGATCGAAGTGGCCTCTCGAACACCGTCGACAACGCCACAGTCGTGCGCGTCTGCGAGACGCCGTCGAGGCCCTTGATGCGCTCGCTGACCAACCACTCGAGTTCGTGAGTGTTGGCGCAACGCACCTTGAGCAGATAGTCCCCCTCCCCGGCCACGTGGTGCAGCTCCAGCACCGCCGGTTCGTCACGCACCGCCTTAAGAAACGCCTCACGAACACCCGGTCCGGTAAGCGTCACCGACACGAAAGCAGCCAGATCGGCACCGACCGCCTCGGGACGCAGCGTCGCCGAGTAACCAGTGATGATTCCTTCAGCTTCAAGTCGTCGAATCCGCTCGGCAGTGGACGGAGCAGACAAGCCGATACGCCCCGCCAGCTCTGAGAAGGTAATGCGTCCGTCGGAAACAAGTGCGTCGAGTATTGTGAGGTCAGTAGCATCCATGTTGAACTCCTACAAGGTCAAATCAATACTTTACCTTGTAATCGTAGCACCACTTGGCTCTTTACCTCTGTCATATCGCATCTGACTACACATTCAACACGCCGCCAAGAGTTGCCGCCAGCACTATGCCGTAGCGTCGTTTGCGATGATGACTGCCTCGGCGATCTCGCGAAGCGTCTTGCGCTTGTCCATCGCGAGTTTCTGAAGCCGCTTGAAGGCGTCCGGCTCCGACATCCCCCGCATCATCAGAATCCCCCTCGCGCGATCAACGATCTTGCGCGTCTCGAGCCGCTCTCCGAGGTCTTCTACTTCGGCAGCAAGCGCGGAGGCCTCTGCGAAACGGGCTACGGCGAGCGCCATGGCCGGCATGACATCTGCGCTGGTAAACGGCTTGACCACGTAGGCCATCGCGCCGGCCGCTGCGGCCTGCGCCACGTAGGATCCCTGCGAGAAGGCGGTAACCATCACCACCGGCGCAAGTCGCTCGGCACCGATTACCTCGGCTGCTTCAATGCCGGTGATGCCCGGCATGTTGATATCCATGAAGACGATCTCCGGTGCCAGGGAGCGAGTCAGTGCTATGGCCTCGGCGCCGTCGCGCGCCTCTCCAACGATCTCGTGTCCGTCGTCCTCGAGCATCTCTCGGAGGTCCATCCGAATCAGAGCTTCATCTTCGGCGATCAGTACACGCACGTTTCACTCCTCATGCTTCGTCGACGGGGACACGATCTGGGGCTCGGAAT
>JBAXEO010000123.1:0-6613 GCA_037140395.1 Coriobacteriia bacterium | reverse complement strand
TGGTCCAAAGATAGGTGCCAAACGTGGTCATACTCCGAAAGCGATAGACGCCCTGAGTGGTCGGGGTTGGGGTGGGAGGAAAGGGAGCCGCGTTGACCGTTATGGTCCTGGAGGTCCAAGACGCGGTGCTATTGGAGCACGTGGCCTTGAGCCAGACCAGATACGTGCCGACAGGAAGTGCCAAGGTCGAGAACGAGTAACTCGTCGACAATATGGTGCCGACCTGGGTATTGCGCCGCCACTCGTAGGTGAAGGGGGAAGGATGGAGCGAATCGACGCCATGGCCTAGGAAGGCGACCGAGGAGCCGTACGTGACCGTGGAAGGCGAGATCGAGTCGATGACGGCGGTGACCGTGTCGACCTCGCCGAGCACGAACGGGCTCAAGCTGGGTGTGTCGAAGGTCACCGTGTGGGCCACCGTGTTCACGACAGGTTTAATCGTCACCCACGCGCCGTCCGTCCAGTGCTTGACCATGATGGCTTCGGGGTGAGTGAGCGGATCGTGGTCGTAGGGCAGCGTGATGGTGATCGTGCCGTTCTCGCTACCGATGAAGTCGATCTCGAAGGTCTGACCCAGCACCTGGAAGCCTGCTAGTGGTGGGGCGCCTTCCGGCAGCACGGGGGTCGCGGTGACCAAGACGGAGCCCGCCGACGAGCTTGGGTCAAACGCAACGACCACCTTGACACCGTTGCCCAGCGTGACGGTCGTGGGTGTCGATCCGGGCGCCTTGTCCGCTGACCCCATATCCACGGTGGTGACGGTCTTGGCCGCCGAGTGAGCCGACTCGTTGCCGGCGATGTCGAAAGCAACCACCGTGAAGGTGGCCGTCTGGCCCTGGGGCAGCCCGGTGGCCGTGTAGGTGACGCCTGTCCCGGGGGTCCGGCCAAGGTAGGTGGCGCCGTTGTAGACCTTGTAGTAATCCATGCCCGAGCCCAGATCCGTGCTGGCTGTCCACGAAAGAGTGACGCTCGAGGTCGTGACGGTGCTGTAGCCAAGTCCGGTCGGGGGGCTGGGGGCTGTGCTATCGACCAAGACGATGCTCTTCGTGGTGGTTGTGTCAGCGCTGATGGACACGCTGGGTGCCTGATTGACGTAGCCGGTCCTGGAATACGTCGCCGTGTAGGAGTTTCCCGGCGCGATGCCTGATATTCGGTAGGTGCCATTGGCGGCCGTGGTCGTCGCGCCTCCCCCGCCGGAGAGGGTGACGCTGACGCCGGGAAGTCCGGAGCCGCTCGAAGTCACAGTGCCCTCAAGTGAACCAGGAATGATCACGAGTGACTCGTCCACCGTGGTGGTGGTCAGACTAGAGATGTTGACGGCGTTCCGAGTCTTCGACGTGTAGCCGGCCTTGCTGAAGACGACACTGTAGGTGCCGGGATCGACGTTTGAGAGGGTGTAGGTGCCATTGGCGGCAGTGATCGTCGCGCCGGCCCCGCCGGAGAGCGTGACGTTGACATCAGCAAGTCCCACAGCCCCTGTCTTCACTGTGCCTTTCAGCACTCCGGGCTGCGCTCCCAGCGTGACCGCGTCCACCGACAGAGACGGCTCTCCATACTTGTCTCCGGACGGCTCCCAAGCCTGCACTCGATACTCATACGCGGTCCCGCGAGCGACGGTGCTGTCGGTGAAACTCTTCGTGGATATCTTGGACGGTGTGAGGTCCGTCCAGGTGTTCTGCGACTTGGGCGAGCGCCAGACGCGATAGTTGATCGTGCGAGTGTCGTATGCGCTGTTGCTCCTTGAGCTTGCCGGGGACGACCAGGACAGGCTGACCGAGGTAGATGTCACCGAGGATGGCGCAAGGGTCCTGACCGGCCCAAACATGTAGCCAGTCACTTGGAGGTCATCGATAGTCGCACCCTGACCGTTGCTGCCCTGGGCTGCACCTTCTAGCCTGTCTACAAACTGCGCCGACACCCAGACCGGCGCGCGCGACGAGCCGAGCCGCCCATCGGTCAAGTCGTATTCTAGCTTGGTCCACGCTGACACCAATGAGACGGGATTCTCAGGGTCCTGGATTGCGCCGGGCGGCCCGTCGGGACCTGTATACGCAACCGGGCTGAAACCCATGCGGAACGCGTAGTCGTCCGCTCCGCCGATCGTCGGCATGAGGTAGTAAAGACTGAACCGCGACGAGTAGTACTGAGCGAGTTCAGGAAGTGCCAGAATAGCGTAGCCGCGTGTGTAGGCTGGATATGAGGTCCACGACGACCCCGGAAGGCCGCTCGGAGAGAGCTTCCCGGCACACCACAGACCAGATCCGACGCCGCCCCGCGCAAAGTGAGTCGTGCGCCCCCACACAGCAGTAGGGGTCTCCCCGGGCACAACAAATGGGGCGATGGTGTCGAACGTGTCCGTGGCGTTCGCGCTATCGAACGTGATCGTCCGGATAACTTGCGGTGAGAAGCTTGCCGGATCTGCGGCGTATGCGGTTGCAGCAGCGCCGAAAAACACGGCACAGGCGACCAGCATGAAGAGAATTCGCACTGCGGTTCGATTGCGCATCGTGTACCACCCATACCCTCGTCGGAGCTAGTTCGGCGGCGTATCCGAGATTGCCTGAGCAGCTCTGACCACCGTGTCCTTGAGTTTGGCCGGCGGAATCGAGTTGCTCGTGGCGATAACCTCAAACACGTACTTCCCGCGCACGTAGGAAACGGTCGCAAACCGTGTGCCGTCGGTCCCAAAATAGCCTGTGGCTCCTCTAATATTCACCGGAGCATAGTCTTCTCCATACACAACCTTGCTTACGCGATTTGTGAACTTTTGCGCTTCGGCAGCATCCTGCATCTGATGCACGGCCCAGATGATGCGGTCTGCAGACGCCGACCTGTCCTTTGGGGTCGCGGACACGATGACATCCCCGCCGGATACCGCTGGCTTGCCCATGCTGTATCCCTCAAAGCTTTGGGGGAGCAGCAACGACAGGTCCGCGATATCTCCCGAGAAGCCGTCCGGGGTAGTGACCACCGGAGTTGTCGGCGTGGTGCCCGTTGTTGGCGTCGCACCTGTTGTCGGCGTTGTGCCCGCTGCCGGCGATCCGGTGCCAGCAGTGCTCTTCTGTTTGATGGCCTCAGTGAGCTTTTTGGCTTGCGTGTTCGCCGGATCAAGGATGAGTGCTTGCGCCGCGAACGCTGCCGCCGCGGTCGTGTCGCCGGAAGCAAGCGCGGCTTCACCCTTTGCCACAAGTTGAGCGCTCTCTTGCTCGCTGGAAAGGACGATTGTCTTGACCGACGGATTCGACTTGCTCCGCAGGGGGCCGAGCGCAGCGAATCCCAGCATGACAGCCGAAAGCAAGACCACACCGGCGATGCCCGAAATCCAGTACCGGCGCCTAGTTCGAACGGGGTCTGGGCCGCTTGCCGGGGACTTGCGCCACAGTGCGCTCACAGGTTACTCAACACCCTCCGCCATTGCAGCCGCACGCGCTTGGCCGTCCAACTCAGAAACGCCGCGCTCAGATGCACTCTCAAAAGCAGCACGCGCCATGCCGATGAACCGCCGAAGCGACCCGCCCGACGCGCTCGTCAGGTCCGAGAGGATCTGATCCTCGAGCGTAATGGGCTCTGCACCCGGCAATCCGGCCGCGGCAAGCCAATTGTTCACAACCTCGGGGATGATTTCGTCGTAGTGCTCTTGCAGGGGCAGCAAGCCGGTGAAATGCCACTTCATGCGGTCGCCCTGGCCGAATACCTCTTCGAGCTCGGGAGCCTCCCCAGGCAGAAGGATGAAGACCGGGAACGCGTACCCATCGGTGTTCCACCGCAATTCCGACATCGCTCCAACTAGTCTGGAACGTAGCCCCTGATCGATCTTGCTCCAACTTTCGAACGCGTCGTAGATGAACGCGACCTTCTGATAGCGCAAGCCAGCGAACTGCACCAGTTTGGCGAGCGTCTTTCGGGGGGCCTTGGTGACCCTGAGCTCGTCGGAAAACGCCGCCATTCCACGTTCGCGGTAGACACGCAGCGCTCGGCCAATGACAGGCGAAACATGAACGCGCGCGTACTCGACGAGGTAGTCGAGCATCGCCCGCGAGTCATCTTCACTGTCCTCGGCAGCCTCTTCCAGTAGGAGCTCCGTTCCAGGGGCGTCTCCGAGCGAGGCGTCGACCTCCTCGGCCGTCTCTGCCTCCTCATCGTCGGATGCCAAGCCCAGCAGCCTGGGATCAAACTCCTCGGCAATCTCCGGGCGACGCTCGATCTCAGGTGATCCGAGCACTGCTTCCACAGCCTCATCAGGGTCGATACTGAATCTGGACACAAACTCATCCAGCCGCTCCGGACCGAGCACTTGGTAGGAGGCCAGACTGTCGTCCGGCGCAGCAAGAGCCATCGCGACGTAGAACCTCAGTGTGCGCTCCGGTGATCTGAATGCCAAGCGCTCTGCCACAACGCCCAGAGTCGACCGGACGAGGCCCTTCTTCATCATGAAGAGCTGCACATAGGCATACAGGACGTTGATCGTGTCATCCGTAGCCAAAGATCTCTCCGCGTGGCTGACTGCGAAGAGGCAGTAGGAAGGCGGCGTTTCCTCCGACTTCTCCACCCAGAGGGGCTTGGGAGACTCCTCAAGGGACCTCGCAATAATCGCCGACAGCAGACGGTTGCCACCCGCGGCAATCTCGCAACCAACACCGGGCTCGGCTTCGTATGAGGTAACCATGAAGGGGTTAGCCATCAGCCCGAGCGACGCGTACCGAGCTATGTCCTTGTCGGGCTGCCCTGCCGGGGTCTCATCGTCTTCGACCGACACGTGCACACCTGCTTCCTATTGAAGAGGAATCGCAATCCTTACTGCTTAGAGAGCATAACCCCAAACCGCGCCAGACCGCACGGTCCGAGCAGCGCCGAGGGCCCCGGACGGTTCGTCCGAGGCCCCCGTCAAGCACTGGTGAAGGGTCCGCCAGCACTAGGTGTGAGTCGCTACTTCTGGTGACAGCGCTCGCACACGCCACGATTGTCGGTGCGCAACAGTGAAGTGCTGCCGGTAATCGTGAGCCCGTTTGGCAACCCAGGAGCAGGGTTGTACTTACCCGGGTCGACACCAGCAACGGTATCACGAACCGGGATGACGTTGGTTGCATTAACGCTTCCAGAGCCCTGCTCATAGTGAGCCGAGGCCCAGCCGGTCGTCACGTACGACGCACCGTGCGCGAAGTGGCAGGTCAGACAGCCGATCTGAGAGTTCTCAGGACCAGCAGCGCCACGCGGAGCCTCGACCGGAATGCGGGGGTCGAAACCGCCGGCATCCTGAGCCGCTATGCTGCCCATGGCAGGGATCTGCAGGTTCGCGTTACCCGACTTGAGCGTGATGTCGATCGGGTGACGGTGACGGAGCTGCGAGCCCACAACCGCCTGGCTCGCAGGAACGGACGTGCCGCTCTCAAAGCCAGCGTACAACGTCGGATCCGCCGGAGTAGTGGCGTCGGCCGACTGGTTGTAGCGCGTGTGGCACGCAGAGCACCACACCGACAACGATGCCGTGCCGGCAAAGCCGGCCAGAATCGGGGTACCACCGGTGTAGTTAGGCAGGTACGCCTGCATCTGGGCCTGACCAGCTTCCTGCTTCAGCCAGCCACCTGCGGCAACCGGGTAGTTGGTCTCCGTCGAGAACACGATGCCGTTAGGAGTGCTGCCGGTATAGCCACCGACGGTCACGCCATTGACGCTGTCCTTGAGGAGACGGTAGTTCGAGCTGCCGTGCGGATCGTGGCAGTTGGTGCAGGTCAGGCTCAGGGTCTCATCAGACCCGGAACCAGCGCCCCACAGAACGCCAACCGACTCCATGCTGTGAGCAGATGTCACAGGAATGAATGTGCCGGAATCCACGTTGTAGGCGTCACCAAAACCGCCGCCGTTGAGACCGTTGCCCGTGGTGGACGCGGTCATGTACGGCTGAGCCGCACTGGTGGGCATGGATGATCCGGTGGACGGACCACCCTCAGGGGTGTTGGAACCGTCGAAGACGCCGTCGACAACGTTGGTCGACGCGCCAGGAGCGGCAGAACCGTGACAAGCGTTGCAGAACTCAGTCATCGTCGTCGCACCGCCTACGAGGAGCGAAGAAGGCTTCTGGGCCTCCGTAAGCAGTTCACCACCGATCTTCGGGGTGTACTTCAGCGGCGAGAACGAGCTGTGAGCTCGGTGACAGCCTGCGCACGAGTCCGTATCGGCGATGTACCCGCCGTGTGGACCGAAGTTCGCGAATGCGGAACCCACGAAGACGAGGGATAGCGCCGCGGCGAAAGCCAGTACTAGAAATGTACGCTTCAAATCACTCACCTCCGTTTGTTAGTGGACCGCACAAGCGATGCAGGGGTCAAAGGACTGGGCGATACGCAGAACTTCAACGCCGCCCACCGTGCTGATGGAAGTCGTACCGTTCTGTGACGTGATTGTCTTGCCGTACGCAGCACCCGTGTGGAAGACCGCGCCAAGCATGGCCTTCTCGATGGCGCCGTGGTTGCCGGCGGTGTCCTTAGGTGAAGCGTTCCACGTGGTGGGAACGATGCACTGATAGGCATCGATCTTGCCGTTGCTGATGGTCAGCTGGTGCATGAGAGCGCCACGCGGAGCTTCAGTCGCACCCCAACCGTGGATACCGGTACCC
>JBAXEO010000122.1:0-6648 GCA_037140395.1 Coriobacteriia bacterium | reverse complement strand
GCGTATGTGGGCGAGGATGAGATGTATCAGGACAAGCCCCTCTACCAGGCGCTTGTCGACCAGTCTCGAATCCAAGGCTGCGCTGGCGCCACGGCGCTGCGCGGGATGACCGGTTACGGCGCGTCGAGTCGCGAGGTCGCCAAGCATGGTCTTCGGATGTCGACCGACTGCCCGGTGGTGGTCAGCGTGATTGACGACTCAGTCCGAGTAACCGCGCTGGCCGAAGTGTGGTCGGCAATGCTGCCGGCAGGCCTGATCACCGTCGAGGACGTGCACGTTGTGCTGTACTGCGGCGATGAGGCTGAGGGTGTGCCTCGGATGGAGTAGGAGGTTGCCGGCGGGCTGACCGCAGCCGCCGGTAAGAGGCTACCCGGCTTCGGGCAGAGCCCGATCGCTTAGTTCTTCTCGGAACCCGCGTCGGCGCCCCTGCGCTCCCTCAGGGCGACGTCATACGCTCCAGGCAGCGGGCACGTGTTGGGGCCGGCCACCAAAGCTCGGCACTCGCGATCGATGCCCTGCAACGTGCCGTTGAATACAAAGTGATGGAACGGCAGCACCACATACCAGTACATGAGGCCAAGAAGCCCTTTCGCGTGGAAGATGGCCGTCTGACGAACGAGCGAACCGTCCTCGGTGGGTGAGATCTCGTACTGAAGCCATCCGTCGCCGGGCATGCGCATCTCGGCCTTCAGTCGCAGCAGCGAGGGTGGGAGGATCCGCTCGACGCGCCACCACTCAAGGTAGTCGCCTTCGACTAAGACGTACTGGTTTCGACGACCGCGCCTGTGACCAGGACCGCCGACTAGGATGTCGAGGAAGCCGCGGATGTCCCAGAGCGTGTCGTAGGCGTACCATCCGCGCTCACCGCCGATGCACGCAACGGGGTCAAAGGCGGCTTCGGGCGGGCATGAGACGCGGATCACGCGTGAATCGACGTAGCGTCCGGCCCTGAGGAGGGAGGTCGGTTCCTCGGCGCCCCGGAGCTCCTCGGTCCAGTTGATTCTCTCGAACTCCTCGGCCTCGTCTGCGAGAGCGCGGTCGATTGCCTCGACGGTCCCGATAGGGGAGATCTCGGGGAAGGCGGTACGCGCCGCTGGGCTCGTCACCACGGTGGGAAAGCGAAGAGACTGCGCGAGTTGGCGTCCGACTGTGGCCTCCTTGGGCGTGAAGAGGTGAAGCCACCAACCCGACACACCCGGAGAGAGCAGCGGTATGGGAATGACCAGGCGCTTGAGTCCGCGGCGCTGAGCGTAGAGACGCATGATGTCGCCGTAGCTCACCACGTCGGAGCCACCAATCTCGTAGACGGCGTGCCCCGTCGGATGATGCGGCGTGTCGATCGCGGCAATGAGGTAAGCCAGCACGTCAGAGATCGCGATTGGCTGTGCAGGCATCCGCACCCAGGACGGCGTCGTCATTACCGGTAGCTTCTCGACAAGGTTGCGAATCATCTCAAACGACGTGGAGTACGTGCCGATGACGATAGATGCGCGAAACTCGATCACGGGAACGCCGGTAGAGGCCAGAATGGTGCCTACCTCCTGACGACTAGCGAGGTGGTCCGAGAGGACCGCCTTGTCGTCGCCGAGTCCGCCCAGGTAGACGATGCGATGCACGCCCTTCTCGGCTGCTGCCTTGGCGAAGATCGTCGCTGCTCGCCGGTCGCGCTCAGCATAGCCTGCGCCAGCGCCGAGCGTGTGGACGAGGTAGAACGCGATGTCGACGTCGGCAAGGGCTTCGCCAACGGCTTGCTCATCGAGGGCGTCAGCTTTGACCATGGCCATGCCCGAAAGAGATTGCACCTTCTCTGGTCTCCGGGCCGCCGCGCGCAGACGGTGAGGCGAGGAGGACAGGGCTTCGAGGAGGTGCGAGCCGATGTATCCGCTCGCACCCATGACCAGAATGGTGCGTTCAGCAGAAGACGCAGTCATGGTCCCCCGTTCCACAGTTCGCACGAGCGTCAGAGCAAGGTGATCTTGCCCAGCTACCGTACCAGAGGAGACACGTGGGCAGGTCGACCGGAAAGCATGAGTGGATTCGGCAAAGCTCTCTGTGCCCGCGCATGGCATTTCCTGTTGCCGAATGCCCATATGGAATGACCATTTGGGGTCTACAAATCGGCTTCAGGAATGGTACGATACGCTGCCTGCTAGGGACGCGGTTCCGAAAGAACCGTCCCTATACTGCCCCTAACGGCCTTAGACGGCTGAGCGGTAGGAGCTTGAGAATTGAGTTTCCGCAGGTAGAACTACAGTTCGGGCTGTGGCGCAGCTTGGTAGCGCACTTGACTGGGGGTCAAGGGGTCGCAGGTTCAAATCCTGTCAGCCCGACCATTTGCATTGAACACAGGGCACCTACGGGTGTCCTGTTGTGTTTTGGCGAAGGGATTGTCGACGGCCAGCTGGGTGCTACGGTGACGTCTGCCTGGTCGCGCGTGTGCGAATCACCATCAGGCGGTCCGATTGCGCTGACCTCACAAACGCTATCCTGATGCAAGCGTCTGGGCGTGCCAGCAACCACAGGGAATGTCATCGACGATGGACACGAAACATACGGTCAACAACGAATACGAGCTGTTGGACAGCGGTGACGGGCGCAAGTGCGAACGATTCGGCGATGTGGTTCTGTCACGCCCGTGTGGCCAAGCTGTCTGGGAGAAACAGGAGCCCGAGACGTGGGCGATGTCCACTGCCTCCTTCGACCGGGAGCTCGGATGGCAGATGCGTGGCGATGCCGAGCTGCCCGCAAGCTGGATTGTCACAATCAACGGCATAGCGGTGTTGCTGAAGCCTTCGCCCGCCGGTCATCTCGGCGTGTTCCCGGAGACGCGCGAATTATGGGATTGGATTACCTGCGCGCTCAGGTCACCCAACGGCGCGAGAATGAACGTCCTCAACCTGTTTGCGTACTCGGGCGGCGCAACGCTGGCTGCCGCACGCGCCGACTGCTCGGTGTGCCATGTGGATTCCTCGAAGTCGATGGTCGCACGCGCACGAGAGAACGCTGGCCTGAACCAACTGGATGAAGCTCCTATACGATGGATCGTCGAGGACGTTGGCAAGTTCCTGAATCGCGAGATTCGGCGCGGTCGCAAATACGATGCGATCATGATGGACCCGCCCTCGTTCGGACACGGTACCAAGGGTGAGCAGTACAGAATCGATAGGGATCTCGTCTTGACGCTGGGACAATGCAGGGCGCTGCTGACCGACGAGCCCGCATTTGTACTCCTTACGTCGCACACACTTGGCGTGACGACTGTGCGACTCGAGAGCCTGATGACTGAGGTGCTGGGCCGCGGAGATATTGTGTCCGGCGAAATGGAGTTGACCGGTGCGAGCGGTGTCCGTCCGGTGGAGAGTGGCATATGGGCACGCTGGACACCATTGTAGGAGCAAGCGCGCGGTAGCGACTGCGTCAGGGGAGACATCTAAGATGGCTCTTGGACACACCATACTGTCCTCAGAATTGAGTAGGATGCGATGCCCGGGTCCAGAGTGCTGATCATCGGTGGGGGAGCCGCTGGACTGTCGGCAGCCATCGCAGCGGCGCGCCTCGGCGTAGCCGTCACACTTCTCGAGGCGGATGCTCGTGTGGGGAGGAAGATCCTGGCGACCGGCAACGGACGCTGCAACCTCACGAACCTCTCGGCATCACCGTCGGCATTCAACCATCCCGACTTCGTCGAGCCGATCCTCGGCAAGTATTCCTGCGAGGTTATCCGCGCCTTCTTTGGCGACGTGGGCGTGCTCACCCGCGCAGATGACGAGGGGCGGGTGTACCCGGTGACGAACTTCGCCGGTTCCGTCCTCGATGCGCTGCGGCTGGAGTGCGCGCATCTAGGCGTCGAGGTTCGCTGCGGGTTCGAGGCCGTCAGCATCTCGGCGGGTTCCGGTTTCACCGGTTTCGAGGTGTCCTCAGCTGACGCGGTTAAGGTCCGCGCACAGGCGGTGGTCGTCACGACCGGCGGCGGGGGCTCGCTGCTGGCGGATATCGGACACGGCATGGTCGAGAGAGCTCCCGTGCTAGGACCCATCAGGACGGACGTCGAACCGATTCGTGGGCTCTCCGGCGTGCGCGTGCGGTGCGCCGCGACCCTCCTCATGGGTGCCAGAGACGACAACACCGGCGGCGACGCGGTCGCGACCGAACGCGGTGAGCTGCTGTTCCGGGACTATGGCGTGAGCGGGATCATGATCTTCGACCTGTCTCGCTACATCGAGCCGGGATGCGTCATCTCGATCGACTTCTTCCCGGAGATCGCGCACGAGGAGTTCCAGGCCATGATCTGGCAACGTTGCGAGACCCTTCGATGGCGAACTGCGGATACCCTGTTCGCAGGCATGCTCCACGACCGGCTCGCGCGCGCGGTCTTGCGGGCCGGGGGAGTGAGTTCGGACACGCCGGTTGAGAAGCTGCCTCAGGCTCGTCTCGCTGCACTACTCAAGGATTTCCGACTGGGGGTCAGCGGCATCGGCGATGCTAGCCAAGCGCAGGTGACCCGCGGTGGTGGGTCGGTTCTAGAATTCGATCCGAATACGCTGGCGTCGCGTCACGCCGACGGGCTCTTCGCTGCAGGTGAGGTGCTCGACATCGACGGCCGATCTGGCGGCTTCAACCTGCATTGGGCTTGGGCGTCGGGCATCGTTGCAGGACAGGCTGCCGCTCGCTGGGCCATGGAGTGCGTCGCGCAGGGCGACATCAGCCCGAGTGGGTCCGAGTGATCGAGATCAGGAATCACGCTCTCCCGCTCACCGCAGGTGATCCTTCCTCCGAAGGTGCGTTGAGCCGCGCAGCCGCCAAACGCCTAGGCATCGACGAGGGACAAATCGTTTCGGTACGCCTGCTCAAGCGCTCTGTCGACGCGCGTCGGAAGAGCAACGTGCACTTCGTGGTGACGATGGGCGTGACGCTTGATGACGCGTCTGGCGACGACGAGGCCCGCGTTGTGAGCCGTGTCAACGACGACGACGTGTTCGTCGCTGCCGTCACGCCGCCACCAGCGAACGCGAGCATCTCGACCGCCCCGGGGCTGCGTCCCATCGTCGTGGGCACGGGCCCGGCGGGGCTGTTCGCAGCGCTCGTCCTGGCGCGAGCCGGAGCGCGGCCGCTCGTGCTCGAACGTGGCGCGGCGGTGGGACCACGCGTCCGCGCGGTAGACGCCTTCATCCGCAGCGGAGTGCTCGACCCCGACTCAAACATCCAATTCGGCGAGGGCGGAGCGGGGACCTTCTCGGACGGCAAGCTCACCACGAATACGCACGACCCTCGATGCCGCAGCGTCCTGGAGACGCTCGTCGGTTCGGGGGCCGCCGAGGAGATACTCTGGCAGGCGAAGCCGCACATCGGCACGGACCACCTCACAGGGGCCGTCAGGAGACTCCGGGAGGAGATTGAGTCGCTCGGCGGGGAAGTCCGCTTCAGGGCGCGGCTCTCCGACCTCATCCTCGACTCGGACAACAAGCTTCGTGGCGTTGTAGTACTGACGGATTGCGGACGCGAGGAGTTCGTGGCCGAAGCGCTCATCCTGGCGACTGGCCACAGTGCACGCGACACCTTCGAAATGCTGCACCTGCGCGGTGCGCGTCTCGTGCAGAAGCCGTTTTCGATCGGGGTCCGGATCGAGCACGACCAGCTCATGGTGGACCGCGCGCAGTATGGGCCCGCGGCCGGGCATCCCGCGCTCGGTGCGGCGGAGTACAAGCTGTCGTGTCACCTGCCCTCCGGACGCGGGGTCTACACGTTTTGCATGTGTCCGGGTGGTTGGGTAGTGGCAGCGACGAGCGAGGCCGGTGGCGTCGTCACGAACGGTATGAGCCGATTCGCCCGCGAGGGCGCAAACGCCAATGCGGCCCTTCTGGTGGGGGTCTCAGCGATGGACTTCGAAGACGACCACCCGTTGGCAGGCGTGCGCTTCCAGCGGCGCTGGGAGCAGGCCGCGTTCGAGCTGGGCGGACGCAACTTCCGTGCTCCGGCTCAACTCATGGGGGACTTCTTGCAGGGTGTCGCTTCCACAGCTGGGGGAGGTGTGCAGCCAACGTATCCCCTCGGCGTCAACTACGTCGACCTTGCGCTGTGCCTACCGGACTATGTCGTCACATCGTTGCGCGAGGCGGTGCCGATGCTCGATCGCCGCATGCGTGGATTCGCGACTGCAGACGCGCTTCTCACGGGGGTAGAGACCCGCTCATCGTCGCCCGTGCGAGTGCTGCGTGATGACTCCCTGCAGTCGAATCTGCGGGGGATCTATCCTTGCGGGGAGGGCGCCGGCTACGCGGGCGGCATTATGTCGGCTGCGGTGGATGGCATGCGATGTGCCGAGGCGGCCCTCGTACGCTATCGGTGAGAGACGGCGGCTGCAGTTACAAACGCGTCCCGTCAGTGTTCGGCCGCACTAGGGCGACCCCAGGCCTGCATCCGAAGTCGCCCCGCTAGATCGCCAGTCGCAGATTCCTACCCACTGTCTCGCGCAATTCGTTGGGCACACCGTGCTCGGCGGCAAAGACGTCCCATCGGGAGACTTGTTCGACTGTCTCGTCGATCACGTCGTCGATTCTCCGCTTCGTGAACAGAGGGCTCAGCCGCTGGACAGAGTAGAAGTCCTCTCTGGTGAAGTCGTCCCGTTTCCCGTTGAGTGTCATCCAGTGG
>JBAXEO010000121.1:0-6717 GCA_037140395.1 Coriobacteriia bacterium | reverse complement strand
CCTCCCGTGAGGTAGGAAGGTCCTTCCATTCGGGCGATTGGGGACTACAAGCGGTGACTGAACCGATTCGCGTTCTCGTCATGGACGATGATGCAGCCCTTGTGGAGATGATCCGCATGGGCCTCGCGTCCGAGGGCATGGTCGTCTTGGGAGCCTCCGATGGCGGAGAGGGTGTCGAGCTTCTCGGCAGGGAACACTTCGATGTGGTGGTGCTCGACATCATGATGCCGCAGGTCGACGGCTGGATGGCGTTGATGGACATCCGAAACGACCCAGCGACCGCACACATCCCGGTCATCGTGCTTACCGCCAAGACTCAGGACCAGGCCAAGATCCTCGCTTTCAAGCAAGGCGCCCAGCAGTACGTCACCAAGCCTTTCAACATCGCCGAGCTCTCGGCGCGGATTGAGAGTCTGGCTCACGGCATCGGTAGACCGGCAGCAGCGGGGGCCTCCGGCGCGGAGACCGAGTTTCGGAAGCTAGCGGTACGCAAGGGCGGCCGCACCGTGCTCCTGGAGATTGGTGACATCGTGCTGTTGTCGGCGCGCCACAAGTCGACCTATGCGCACACCTATGAAAACCAGTACTTGGTCGACATGACCTTGGGCGAGCTCGAGGAGAAGCTGGCTCGAGAATCGTTTACGCGCGTACACCGGAGTCACCTGGTCAACCTGAACATGATCCGAGAGATCCTGAGGGTGGACGGCGGATATGTCGTGGTGGCGTCGGATCGCGATGAGACGCATATCCCGGTGGCTCGCCGACAGGTGCGGGCGTTTCGGGAAGCTGTCGGCATCTAGCGATTGGGCCTCAGTTCTTCAGCGACTGCAGTGGCGCTGGGAAGCGGCCTCCTCGGCGTGCAAAGTCGGTGCCGGCCCACTGGTTGACCTCCATCACAGGAGCCTCGCCGAGCAGTCCGCCGAACGATAGCCGCTCGCCGACGCCCTTGCCGATGGCGGGAATCAGGCGGACCGCCGTGGTCTTGTTGTTGACGATCCCGATGGCGCACTCGTCGGCGATGATGCCGGCGATGGTCTCGGCGGGGGTGTCGCCGGGGATGGCGATCATGTCGAGGCCGACCGAGCACACCGCGGTCATCGCCTCGAGCTTCTCGATGGACAGTGCGCCGGACTCGGCGGCCAGAATCATGCCCTGGTCCTCCGAGACGGGGATGAAGGCGCCGGACAGGCCGCCAATGCTCGAGGTGCCCATCGCGCCGCCCTTCTTGACGGCGTCGTTGAGCAGGGCCAGCGCGGCGGTGGTGCCGGGCCCCCCGCAGCGCTTCACGCCCATCGCCTCGATGATCTCGGCCACGGAGTCGCCCTCGGCCGGCGTGGGGGCGAGAGAGAGGTCGACGATCCCCATGGTGACTCCCATGCGGCGCGCGGCCTCGCGGGCAACGAGTTCACCGACGCGCGTGATCTTGAACGACGTCGCCTTGATGGCCTCGGCGATGGTGGTCAGGTCGGCGTCCTTGGGCAGCGCATCGACGATAGCGCGGACCACGCCGGGTCCGGAGATGCCGACGTTGATGACCTCGTCGGGCTCGCCGGTGCCGTGGACGGCTCCGGCCATGAACGGGTTGTCCTCGACCATGTTGGCGAATATTACAAGCTTGGCGGCTCCGATGCAGTCGTCCTTAGCGGTGAGCTCGGCGGTTCGCCTGATGGTGTGCGCCATCTGAAGCACGGCATCCATGTTGATGCCGGCGCGCGTCGTGGCCACGTTGACCGAGGCACAGACGCGCGCGGTCGCCGCGAGCGCCTCGGGGATTGATGCGATGAGGCGGCGGTCGCCATCGCCCGTGCCCTTGTGCACGAGCGCCGAGAAGCCGCCGATGAAGTCGACGCCCACTTCGTGCGCAGCCCGGTCGAGTGCCAGTGCCAGCGCGGTGACGTCTTCAGCGTCAGTCGCCGCCGCGAGCTGGGCTATCGGCGTGACCGAGATGCGCTTGTTGACGATGGGGATGCCGTATTCGCGCTCAATCTGCTCGGCGATGGGCACGAGGCGCTCGGCGGCGCGGGTGACGCGCTCGTAGATGTTTGCGGCCATCACGTCGACGTCGGAGTCGGCGCAGCGCGAGAGTGACAGGCCGAGGGTGACGGTTCGCACGTCGAGGTTCTGTTGGGTGACCATCGTGAGTGTCTCGACGACTTCTTCTGGTGTGATTTGCACTGGGTCAAGCCTCCTGAGGCGGCGGGATTGAGGAGCGGTCGGGCGGTCGAGCGGCGCTAGATCCGGTGCATGAAGCGGAACACGTCCTCGCGCTGGAGCGTGATCTGCAGCCCCATGCGCTCACCGATGTCGGCAAGGCGCTTCTGGAGCACGTCGAAGGCGGTGGCATCTTCGTCGACAGTGACGAGCATCGTCATCGAGAAGATGCCACCGATGATGGTCTGGCGGATGTCTTCGATGTTGGCGTGCGACTCGGCGAGTGCGGCCGAGACGGCTGCCACGATACCGACACAGTCTTCGCCCAGGACCGAGAGAATGGTGGGGGTCAGCATGATGGTCCTTCCCTGACGGTCGATCGGATTGAAGGCCAAGACGCATCCGGCGCGGCCCAATTTGCGGGCGGTATACTCCCTTATACCGCACCAACACCCCCGCCGAGGCGATTCAGCCGAGTATGTCCTCGCCGAATCTGCGAGCGGGCGCGCAACCGAGAGAGGCACGCATGGCCATCCCGATCACCCCGGTCAAACTCGGCGACGTGGTCAAGCTCAAGAAGCCGCATCCGTGCGGCGTCAACGAGTGGGAGATCGTGCGCGTCGGTGCCGACATCGGGCTGCGGTGTCGCGGGTGCGACCGGAGGGTCATGCTGGTCCGCTCGGAGTTCGACCGGCGGTTCCGCGGCTTTCTGGATGTGCCAGCAGACGACAGCTAGTTTCCCGGGTCTGGCGTGCCGGTGGGTTCGTCCGGCTCGACGGCACCGTCGAGTCCCTTGTAGCCCGGATAGTTCGCGTCGTTGACCTGAAGGTGGACATGGTCGCCGCCACCCTTGACGTACTGTGCGAGCTGATCGGTGAACTTGTCGGAAAGCTTGCGAACGTGCGCGACCGGCGTCACACCAGCCGTTACACGAGCGCCAACCTTCACGTCGAGGTCAGTGAGGTGGATCATCACGATATCGAGGTTGTCAAAGCCGTCTGGCTGGATGTGCATTTCGTAGTCGGCCCACTTGCCGTAGAGCTTATAGGACTTGATCTTGACAACCGTCCCCGTGACTGGCGAGAGAACCGGTGTCCCGGGCTTGCCGCCGACGTCGGCTGCCGTATCGGGCTGGCCAGGGCGTGCGCGCCACATCCGCAGCACCTTGCCGACGAGAACCGCATCCTCGCCAGTGGGCTGTCTGCTCGTGTCTCGGCTGGTACCTCGGTGGTTGTTGGACTCGGACGCTTTGGCATCCTTGAGCGGCGTCTTCATGCGCAATGCCCACGGGTAGGATGCTTGATGAAAACCAATCTCAGTCAGCTTGCTGACCGGCACGGGCAGATGCAGCTTGAGCCGGCCGTACGACGCAAAGATCGGTGTTGGCCCGGGAGCCGTGGCGGTCGCGCGAAACATCGCACCCAATTGCGAGGCCTGCGCGTGCGCCGCGCCCACGGGCAGGCCGGCCGCCGAGGAGGGCAGAATGGTATCGCTGGGCAGCGACGCGGCGCGTCTGTCCGAAGCGGCGCGCCAGCCGAACAGGGCGAGAAGGAGCGCTAGGACGACTACGGCGCCAGCGACCGCGGCACGCCGTCGGTTGCGATCGCGCACCTGCTTTGCGCGGGCAGCGCGGCCAATGATGGCGAGTCCGGTGTCGCGGACTGCGGGCGGAGTGCCATCCGGCACCTCGTCGAGCAGCGGGTGCTCGTGGCCGGGGTAACGCACGGCCTCGGTCCGAATCACTCGAAGCCCGTCGTCGCGGCGCTGCGCGGTACGGGGCCGCTGGTGGGGGCGCATCACGCGTTGGCCCGCCCGCGCACGAGCGAGGACAGACGAGGCGATGCGAGGGTATTGCCGGGAGAAATCAGCATGAAGGCAAACAAACCCGTTCACTGTCCGACGACACAGCCCAATCAGTATACTCGGCGATGATGACCTCCGCCGTTCATGCACATACTTCAGAGGGGGAGTTCGACACCATGCTCGATCGCTTGCGTCTCCGCCGCCCACACAACACACTCGGTCTCGTGCTCGCCGCAACCGCGCTCCTCGCTGTTGTCGGCTGCTCGTTGCCACCGGCGCTCGCCAAGGCCGAACTCGACGCTAACAAGCTTCCCGAGAAGCACCCACCGGTGTCCGTTCAGAAGGCGAAGGACGGCTGCCGCAGCTGCCATCGCGAACAGCAGGCCGCGAAGGTCGCGAAGTAGCAGCTACGATGTCTGTCCGGTGAACGAGAACTTGGCGAGCAGCAGTCCGGGTACGTAGCACGCTCCCTCCTCTGTCCCCACGAACTTGCGTGCCGAGGTAGCTCCTTCGCAGCCGGCGAGTGCCTCGACAGCTCCCTGCGTGAAGCGCAGGTTCTTCAGCGGCCGTGCCAGTCTGCCATTCTCGATCAGGAACGTGCCGTCGCGCGTCATACCGGTGAGCAGGACGCTGATAGGGTCCTCGACGTTCACGTAGTGGAATCGCGTCACATACACGCCACGCTGCACGCTGCCGATGAGCTCATCCATCGTCGCCTCGCCCGGCTCCATGGCAACGTTGAGCGGCATCGGCCCGTAGGAGTTGGGAGCCGGCAAGGCGTGACCGGTATTGGTGCGGCCGGTTTTGACGGCCCAGTACGAGTCGGTCACTGGAGACATCGCCACGCCTCGCTCGATCATCGAAACCCGCTGCTTGGGCTGACCCTCGTAGTCAAAGGCTAGGCCCATCGCGAAGGGGGCGAGCGCGTCATCGAGGATCGAAACTCGCTCGTTCATCACGCTGTCGCCCAGATGACCGCTCAGAAACGAGCGGCCCTCGTGATACGCCTTGGCCGAGAACCCTACGTAGGCTAGAAAGTCCATGATGTCGGCGACGGCCTCGGGCGCGAGCACCACCTGGTAGTCGCCAGGTTTCAGATCCTGCGGGTCCGCCGAGCGAAGCGCGAGGTCGGCCGCCTCCGCGCCCAGGGCCGCCGCATTGAGCTTGCTCGCGTCGGCGTCAAGAAAAGACGCCCAACCGCTGCCGGTCGCCGCGCCCATGGAGAGAACCGTCGCCTGCGCGCCGGTCAGCGAAGCACCAGCGTCGACCCCCAGGGAGTTGGCGACAGCTACCGTGTGCTCGGCGCATCGTACCTTGCCCGCGACGGTCAGGCCCCGGCTCGCCGACTCTGCGACGATTGCCCCCACCGCTGCTGCGCGGGCTTCTGCGTCAAAGTCACGAGTCGCGCTCAGTGCGCGGTTGGCGTCTACGAGGGGAGACGGTCCGGGCAGCCCCGGAAACGAAGGGTCCTCGGGCGACACGCGCGCTGCTCGGACAGCGGCGTCGCAGGCGGCCTGGAGCGACGCCGTGTCGAGTCGGTTGGTACTCGCAACGCCCACGCGCTTGCCCAGCACAGCGCGCACGCTCACGATTGCGTTCTCCTCGGCGACGTTTTGGTTGATGCGATTGTTCGCGAAGCGCGTCAGCGCGCTACAGTCGGCGCCGACCAGCACCTCGGCCTCGTCGGCGGCGGTCATAGCTACCGTGCTGCGGGCTAGGTCGCGGGCCTCTTGGGGAGTCATCAGCATGTCAGCGTCCCACCCCGACCTGCACGCCTCGGAAGCGGGCCGGCGCAGCACCGTGTGCCACGTGAGCGACCTGCATTGGCTCTCCCTTGCCGCAGTTGTTCAGTCCCCAGACCTTCCAGTGGTCGCGCGAGCAGATTGCGTCGCAGCTGTTCCAGAACTTGGGGGTGATGCCGGTGTAGTTGGGGCTCCTCACCATGCGGCCCAGCTTGCCGTTCTCGATCTCCCACCCAATCTCTGTCGCGAACTGAAAGTTGAGCCGCTTGTCGTCTATAGACCAGGAGTTGTTGGTCTCGACGTACAGGCCGTTCTCGGTGTCGGCGATCAGGTCGTCGAAATCCCACGTGCCGGGCTCAAGCGAGACCGTGGTCATGCGCACCAGCGGGATGCGATTCCAGCCGTCAGCGCGCATACAGCCATTGCTCGCGCGGCCCGTAATCGGTGCGGTCTCGCGCGAGCTCTGGAATCCCGCCAGAATACCGTCGCGCACCAGGTAGTCGCGCTGTGCGGGCACACCCTCGTCGTCCCACCCAAAGCTTCCCAGCGACCCTGGCACCGTGGAGTCGCTCGTCACAGTGACGATTGGTGAGCCGTACTTCAGCGAGCCGACGTCGTCGAGTTGCAAGAAGGAGGTTCCTGCGTACGCGGCTTCCTCGCCCAAGACCCGGTCAAGCTCGGTCGGGTGGCCAATCGACTCGTGAACCTGCAGCGACATCTGTCCGCCGTCGATTACGAGGTCGCGGGTTCCGGGCTCAACGAACGACGCCGAGAGAAGTTGCGCCGCCTGCTCGGCAATTCGGGGTGCGTTGCCCACCAGATCGAGCCCAAGGATGAACTCCCAGCCCGCCTGAGATGAACTGCCGCCGTGTGAGTTGGGATAGGAGCGGCTGACCATCTCGCCGTCGGCGATAGCGTAAGCGACGATCCCGGCTCCAGACTCGATCACCGACTGCTCGGTTAATGCGCCTTCGGTAGACCCGAACCACTTACGCTCGCGAAAGAAGTCGAGCTGAGCTTT
>JBAXEO010000120.1:0-6741 GCA_037140395.1 Coriobacteriia bacterium | reverse complement strand
GCGAGTTTGACCGTGAGTGCCTCTGCATCATTTGTCGGGACGACGGTGTGGGCGATCAGGAGACCTGCGTCGGCATCCGGAGAAGTGGTGAGATCGTCGAGTGCATCTTCGTAGCGTGAGTGCACGCCGGTCTCGGCGGGCGTCTGATCGGTGTGGAGCGGATTAGCCGTGTCGGAGAGGTAGTGCGACAGCAGTCCGAGCGTTCGGCTTGCGGCGATCCGGTCGCCTCCACGCAGCTCGCTGACCGCCTGGCGGTAAAGTGTCGCAACCCGGACGGGCGAGTCGCCATACGGGTCGCCGGTTCTGTCATAGACGTGGTGGTAGAAGTCGCGGAGTACCATGTCGGGGTCGTCGCAGGCTGACTGTGCTGTCGGCCAATCGACCCAGTCGTAGCCTTGTTGCACCGCGCTCTGGTTGGCGTGGTAGAGGATCCAGTCGTGAGTGCCAAAACCCTCGCCGTACTGCGGGCCGTTAGCCCAGCCCATCGCGAAGACCGGAAACGCACACAGCAGCGCCAGGCCGATCCCGAAGGCCGCCGCGAGACGTGCGAAGCGAGCCCTCATCCGCACGCGCACCCCGGAATCTCCCCGGGCCGATCGCTGCCGGACAGGCCAGCAACGGCTTCAGAAATATCCGCCAGAGCGCGAGGCGCCAGCCGGTAATACACCCACAGCCCGCGCTTCTCGGCGACGAGCAGCCCAGCGTCCAGGAGCGTCTTCATGTGGTGAGAGACAGTGGGTGCGCCAATCCCCAGCCGCTCCGAGAAGACGCAAGCACACACCTCGTTGCCACCGCAGCGCACGTCCCCGGCGTCTGACGCGGTCGCCAGAATGGTGACAATCTCGCGACGAGTACTTGATGCGAGAGCTTTGAAGATCCGGTCGACTTGGATGGTCTCCTCGGCGAGCCTGGTCATTGGTGACCCCTCTGACAGTTCGATGACTGTCGAAACAGTACCTGCCCAGAGGCCCGCCCTGCAAGTCGCGTGGCGTCGCGACACGCCAATCCCCAGACCGGTCGCCTCGGAGCGCGCGTGCGCTATGCTGATGGGCCACATGCAGATTGCCCGAGGGAGTTCCTCGTGCTCGGCGCAAGCAGCGTCCGTATCGGAGTGACGCAACCGTGAACTTCTCAGACATCGCCGCTGTTGTCACCGGAGCGGGAATCGGTGGCGGGCTGCGCTATGTCCTCAGCTACTGGATCGCCGAGCGCTGGGGGGCGTCGTTTCCGTGGGCCACCTTCGTGGTCAACATCTCCGGAGCGTTTCTTCTTGGCATCGTCGTGGCGCTTTCGATGGAGCGCAGTTTGATTTCTCCCGCTTGGCGCCTGTTCCTAGGCGTCGGAATCCTAGGCGGATACACCACGTTCTCGTCGCTGTCATATGAAAGCATCGCGCTCATGCAGCGCGGCCTCGTGATGCAGGGAACACTCAACATGTTCGGCTCGGCACTAGCAGGACTTGCGGCCGTGGCCGCGGGGGTTCTCGTCGGCAGAATGGTCTAGAACACCGCGGGTTGCTGGATCAATACACCCAGGGAATCAGCTTCTTCACGCGCGCCTGATACGCGCCGTAACCAGGGAACTTCTCGGCGAGCCAGCGTTCTTCTCGGCGGGCCTTGACGTCGAACAGGGCGAAAAGCAGGAGTGCGTAGCCGAGGGTGAGCCAGCTGTTGACCCATAGCGCCCAGCCGAACGATGCGAAGATGAGTCCGCTGTAGATCGGGTTACGGACGATACGATAGGGACCTGTGATCACAAGCGTCGATTCGGCGCGCGGATACGGAAGCGCCGTCAGGTTCGCTCGGCCGAGACCGGCGAGGCCCGCGACGGCGAGCGCGCAGCCGGCAAGCATCAGAGCGAGCCCCACCGTCGATGCAAGCGCCCCGATCCGCGCACCCCATGCGGGGATTGGAGGAAGGGTTCGCGGTCCGAAGACGACCAGCGCCAACAGCAGCCCCTGCACGACGACATACCACTCGCCGCGTGTTCCCCTCCACCACGATGCGCTTCTCTCCACGGTTTCTCCAAAGTCGATTCATTTCGCCTTCGCAACGATGACCGATAGTGGGGTTGCGGCAAAGACCCCTAGGCAAGGTCTGAAGCCAAAAAGAATAGCCTCACCTCCCCCTCCTTGTGCAAAGAAACCCGGTTTGGCAGAGCCGGGTTTCTTTGCGTTCTGAGCTAGAAGATCTCAGTTCGTCGGCCGCTCGTGAGCCTACTGCGCTGGAACAGCGGCGCCCTCGGCCTTGACGATGCTCGTGACACTAATCTCGGGGCCCGCCATCCGGATCGAAGCTCCGTCGAGTTTCGTGCCTTTTGCAATCACTTGGTTGCCCTCAAGCGTCTGCAGCGTCGAGCCAATATCTCTGGCGTTCGCAATGACCGCGACTGTTTTGGCTGCTCCCCCAGCGGCTTGGGACCCGCCGAGGATTACCCACATGCCCCCTTCAAGATCGCGGTATTCAAGCGTCCCAATCGCCTGTGCGCTTCCGTCAGCGAGCTGTGTCAGTCCGGGCTCGAGCTTCGTGGCGTCGCCCCCGGTGGCCGGCGTACAGCCAACAAACGAGCCCGCGGTGGTGAGGACGAGCAGTGCCGAGACTATGCGCATGAGCATGCTAGCTCCCAAGTCGATGTCCCTGGTAGCTCAGAGCATAGCTCGGCGAGGTGCATTTCGCAGCAATCGGCGGGCGCTCTGAGGCTTGATACGCACCGTCGCGTCTAGCCGAGCGGCTCCTCGACCGGTATCGGTTCCGGCCCCGACTCTGCAAAGACGACGGCCCCGACGATCACCGCGCACGCCGAGAACTGAGCCCACGATAGGGACTCTCCACGCACCGCCCATCCCGCAAGAAGTGCTATCGCCGGAATCAGGTTGATGGCCAGCGAAGCTCGGCTGGCAGGCATCAGTTTCAGCGCCGAGTTGTACAGCCCGAACGATCCCAAACTCACCGCGACGCCGAGATAGACGACGCAGGCCCAGGCGACAGGCGGAGCAGACAACCAGGTGGCCGGATTGGACGCGAAGGCCATCGGGGCGAAAAACAGGATGCCAATGGCGGCCTGCATGCCCGTGAGCAACCACGGGTCGTAGCGGGCACTCAGGTGTTTGACCGCCAGCATTGAGCCTGCAGCCGCAAACATCGCGAGCAGCTCGAGCGAGTTGCCTAGGATTGGATTGGAGGCGCTCTCCTGGACCGTGCCGCCAAACGACAGCACGGCTACACCCGCGAGCGAGAGAGCGATTGCGACCGCGCTGCGCCACGACAGCCGCTCGTGCAGGAACAACCACGCACCACCAGCTACAAGCAGCGGCACGATCGCCGAGACGACTCCTGCCTGACTCGAGGTCGTGAACTGCACGGCATAGCCCTCGAACAGGTAGTAAAGGCACGGGATACATGCGGCGGCGAGCAAGAGGATCTTCCAGTCCCCGCGCCGATAGTCCGGGCGCGGCACCCGCGTCCAAAAGGGGGCGAAAACGAGCGTCGCCACAGCCATTCGCAGCCAGATCACGGTCATCGGCGTGAAGCTGTCCAGAGCGATCTTGATCGCGACAAAACTCGTGCCCCAGAACAGCACCGCCCCACCCAGAAACAGCAACGGGAGCGCGGCACGACGAGAGTTGGGTGTGCTCAATCAGATGGCCTCGGAAGTCGATGGTCAAGGACAGAGAGTCTAGCGCAACGGCAATGCTGAGCCCCGTTCGGTCCCCTCATTCACGATGCGGGCGCCGTCGACTCCTATCCCGCAGTCGCAGGAGCCTTAGCACTCGCCGCGGGCTTGTTCTTTCCGCCTGGCAAGAAGCAGCTCACTACAAAGCCAAACAGTCCAATGATGCCAATGGCAAACAGCGCCTGCTGGAGCCCCTTGTTGCGCGCCGTCTGGTTGAACTCAACGAAGCTAGCCGATAGGGTCGGCGCGTCCCCTTTGGACTTCAGGTAGACCTGCAGTTGGGTGTTGCTCACGGTCTGAGCGTCCTTGGTCACGGCTGCGACAACGATTCCTTTTTCGGCAGCGGAGACGCCTGGGAACCGGTCGACCTGGACAGCGAGCGAGCCAATCAGTGTGGAGATGAGGATTGCGCCCGCCACGGCCGTTCCAAAGGCGCCGCCCAGGTTGGACATCGAACGGGAGAGACCGGAGATCTCGCTTTGCTCGGCTTGGGCCACGCCACCCTGAGTCATGTTCATCAACGGTGCAGTCACCAGGCCGATGCCGATGCCCGACGCGATCATGCCGGGCAGGAAGTCCCACTGGATCGCCGTGGCCTTGAGCTCCATCGCCACCAAGACGATGCCCGCCGAGAAGATCAGCATGCCGACTTGGATGAGCAACTTGGGCGCGATAATCTGCGTGAGCTTGGTGACCTGACTGGCGACCAGGATGATTGCGATCGTCATCGGCAGGATAAGCAGACCGCTGTGGAAAGCGGTGTAGCCCAGTGCGATCTGCATGAAGACCGGCGCCACAAAGAGGAAGCCGGCCTGCATGAACATCAGCGCGAGGATTGCGAGCAAACCAAAGAGCACCGTGCGCTGGCCGAACATCTTGACGTCGAGCAGCATCGACTTGCCGGCCTTGTCGCGCGCTCGCTCCCACAGGGCGAACGCCGCGAGAACGACAACGCCGATGATGACCAGCGGGAACACCGGCGAGATGCCACCCTTGGCAATCAATTGGGCCTTGAACACAATCACGGGTTCTCGTGCGGCGATCCATCCGTACTTGCTCGCCATCAGCGGTCCCAAGACGAGAAACGCCATGCCCACTATCGAGAGGACCGACCCGACGTAGTCGAGCTCGACTTTGGGTCGCGGCTCCTTTGGCACCTTGATGGTAGTGGAGATCAGGAGGATAGCGACCACGACGAGCACCTCAAGCGCAAACGAGACGCGCCATGTGAGGTTATGCCACGTAACATAGGTGGTCAGAAAGCCGCACACCAGCGGCCCGAGCGCGGCACCCATCGCCGCAATCGCACCCACCGCCGCAAACGCACTGATACGTACTTTTCCAGCCGGAAAGGTTGAGCCGATGATTGCGTAAATGGCTGGGATCATCAGCGCGGAGCCGAGCCCTTCGAGCAGGGACCACCCAAGCATCATGACCGGCAGGCTCGGGCTGATCGCGGTAATGGCCGCGCCGACGCCATACATGCCTACGCCTATCAGGAACGTCGAGCGACGTCCCCAGATGTCGCCGAGCTTGCCACCGGTCAGCATGAACGCCGCCATAACCAAGGAGTAGATGACGAGTGCACCCTGCACGCCGGCGACCGTAGTGTGGAGGCTCGGGACTACCGAGGTGACCGCGACGTTCATCGCTGTGGTGTCGTAGGCGTTGATGAACTGGGCCATGCAAAGCGTGATGAGGATGAGCTTGAGGGGAAGGGCAGGGGTTCCCGCCGATGCCGAACCTGGTACTGGCGCAGCCGCAGTTGCAGCCTGCTTGCTCATTGGCCCTCCCTCTCGCGTAGAAAAAGGCGAGCAGCGTCCGCCCTCGCCCCGTCTTCACATCGTACTCCAACCACAGCCCACGCGAGCAGGCTAGGAGCTGGTTGCGTTGGGACTAGGGGTGCGGGCAAACTCGAGTCGGGGACAGACCCCACGCCGCCAAGCGATCGGCGCACTTGACTGGTCACGATGGTGTACAGACGCGGAACGGCGCCGAGAGCGGGAAGCTCGGGATCCGCGGGGGCGGCGTCGCGTTTCTCTCAGCTGCTCTTCGCCTTGGGCTTCCTTGGCTTGGGCGCGGGTAGCTCCTCGGCGGTCAACCGAACGAGATTCGCCATCCATGTGCGGTCGTCCAGCCGATCCTCGATCAAGAAGTAAGGTTTGGCGCCATCATAAGGCGGTGCTTCGACCACGTCGCCGATGAAAGCTCTTCCCGCCGCAGTCTGCTTCACGTAGAGCCTGTCGTCGCAGACAAGAGCGACAACTTTGCTGTCGCAGTAGACGGCGTACTCGCCAAACATCTTTCGGAACGACACCTCTCCCGCGCCACACATTTGGTCAGAAACGTATTCAACGAATCCCAAGTCCGAAGTCACGGGCTCACCTCCGCAGCTACTTGACCGTTATCACGCCATTCATCGAAGGGTGGATGGTGCAGGTGTAGGGGAAGCTCCCGGCCTTCTCGGCGGTCCAGGTGACGCTTGAACCGGGATCTTGGTTGCCCAGTTCCTTGCCGTCGATGCTGACAACATGCGGCGCCGAGTCCTCGTTCTTGAAGGTGACCGTTTCGCCGACCTTGACCTCTAGCGTGGCTGGCTCGAACGCGAATCCCTTCTCGACGACCGTGGCGCCAGCAGCCGGCGTGCCCACGGTGGCGGCGTCACCGGAGGGCGGATTCGTGGTTGCAGAGCCGCCGCCGCCAGAACAACCGGCGATGGCCAGCACGAGAACCAGCAGCATGACGGCGACAAGCGCTTTGCTGAGCTTCATGACGCTTCACTCCTCTTGGGGACGCTTACTCGGTGCTCTTCAGGAAAGGCGATCGATCGAGCCCTCCCTCCGCTGAACCTACCCGTTCGGAGCATTCTTGCCTTGCTCCGGAGGAGCCAGAGTGTAAAGTACGTGCAGGCCGAGATGGACGCATCAGAGACGCATGGTGCCAGCTCCTACGGGCGCAGGACGAAGAATTAGGGGCTCTGACCAGCGCAAACGCACGGAAACGCCCTCGTAGCTCAGGGGATAGAGCACAGGTTTCCTAAACCTGGTGTCGGACGTTCGAATCGTCTCG
>JBAXEO010000119.1:0-6743 GCA_037140395.1 Coriobacteriia bacterium | reverse complement strand
CATGATGAGCATCGAGCGGCATTCGGACTGAGGAGGTGTCAACCATGAAGCAGGAGCACAGCTGGTACAGGTGGTAGCAACACTGAGAGCACCGAGCGGCATTCGGACCGAGGAGGGGACAACGATGAAAGCCGAGCGCAGCTGGTACAAGTGGTAGCAGGATGAGCATCGAGCGGCATTCGGACTGAGGAGGGGACAACGATGCACCCAGAGCGTGAGGTATTCAAGGTTCACTAGTTTCAATCGAGTCTTACTCATTGACCCGAGCCCACGTGATGCGACTCCGCTCCGTGGGCTTGTCCGTGTACGGCGATGCTCAGCGTCTGTCAGCGCGGGGCGAGTCGAATTGATCTCCGTCTCAGGCTTCGCGCAACGCGACCCTCATTGAGCCTGCGACCGCTGCCGCCATGGCGCCTGCGCCGACGCCACTAGCCACCCATACGAGGGGGATCGAGTCGGCCATCGCGCCCACGATGACAACGCCGGCGACCATCGCGATGCGGCTAACGGTGCTAGAGGCGGCCATCACGCGGCCGCGAACCGAGTCGACAGAACGCACCTGAAGCAGTGTCGCCGCGGGGATGACGAACAGCATGTTGGCAATTCCACCCAAGAATAGGAAGACAGCCGCCAGCCAGATGTTCTGCGCGAACGCCAGCGCAAAGATCGACAGCCCCACACCGCCAATACCGAGCAGGAACTTCGCACCGGCCCTCCGGGATCCGCTGCGCCCGACGATGATCGCACCGAGAACGATTCCGAACGTGACGGCCGCATCAAGCAGTGCGACGCCTGGCGCACCCGCTTGAAAGCGTTTGAGCGCCATCGCGTAGGTCAGAGCGATTCCACCGGCGCCAAACACCGCAGCGATTCCATAGACGCCTATGAGATCGCGAAGAACATCGTTGTCCCAGATGTAACGGAGTCCTTCGATCGCCTCCGTCATCATGCTCCGAGCGGCAGTCTCGTTCGCGGGCGTGGCCCGTGGAACGGAAATGAACGATATCATGGCCGCCGAGAACACGAAGGAGATGGCGTCGACTCCAAAAGCGGCGACATGACCGAGCAGGGCCACAAGCGCAGCGCCGACCGCTAGCCCACCGAGCTCCGCGACCGCTTCGGAGGCGCTATCCAGAGAGTTGGCGGCCGTGAGCTGGTCCTCGGGAACGAGATCAGGGATCATCGCCCTTTTGGCCGGCACGAAGAAGAGCGAGACTGTGGACACGATGAAGGCTACCAAGTAGACCCAGCCGATGCCGAACCGTGCCACAAAAGGGATCAACAAGACGAGAACCGCGCGGATCAGGTCGGCCGCAATCATCGTTGTACGGCGGTTCCAGCGATCGACGTAGACCCCGGCAAATACCCCGAACAGCGCGGCCGGTAGAAGCGTGATGCCAAGCATGATGCCCATCTGCAGCATCGAGCCGGTCACGGTGTAGACCATCATCGCCATCGCGATCTGGTTGATCTTGTCGCCAAGTACCGATACGAACTGTCCAATCCACAGCCAGCGGTAGTTGGCTCCGCGAAGTGGCGAGAAGAGTCCTGTATTCACTTGTCCTCCGTTGTTAGCTCTGACCACCGTGTTCTGGGAAGGCGACGCGAATCCTGCGTGGGAGCCGATACAGTGATCGCGTGAAGGCACTAGCGGGCGGCCGCGAGGGCGGACGGCGCGGTGTGGGCTCCTCCTGGAAACGCTCCGAACGGCAGGAGATTGCCCGCCCGCGTCGTACACGGACATAGGCGCATACCGCGACGGCACACAAGGCGATGGGCGTGGTGACGAGATCGGCGAACCCGTTCGAGTACTGATAGTCGACGACGACTACTACGCCCGCGAAGCGACGCGAGCGTTGCTGTCGCATGATCGCCGAACGCGCGTCTGGGGTACGTCGGAAACCAATGCAGAGACGGTTCGGTTGTTGAGCGAGGCTGCGCCGGCCCTCCATCCGGACGTGGTCCTTCACGACGTGCACATGACCGAAGGCCCGCGAGCGGGCATCGAGGCGATTCCCGTCATCAAGTCGCTCTCCCCGTCGGCGAAGATACTCATCATGTCGATGGACCGCGAGGAAGAGGTCATCATCGACGCCATCGTTGCCGGGGCGGATGGCTACGTGTGGAAGAACGAGTCTGCCGACGGCCTGTCAAGCGCGGTCGTTGAGTGCGCAGCCGGCCGGTTTGTTGTCACGCGCTCCGTCGCCGAGAAGCTTCTTGGATCTGCGGTCGACCTGCATGGCTATGCGACCGAGATCCTGCCGGAAGCGCACCCCTATCGAGGCCTGACCAACGCGATTCGCGAGACGCTCCATCTCTATTGCATCTGCGGGATGTCTGCGAACGAGATCTCGAGTGAACTTCAGGTGAGCGTCAACACCGTGTACTCGCGCATCAAGACCGCCTACCAGATTCTTGACGCGCAGAGCCGCGAAGAGGCGTTTCGTCGCTTCGTGGAGCGCGCCGCTCCCGGCGGAACCAACGCAGCGGCAGTTCTGCCGTGAAGCGCCAGGCTGCGGGGATTCTGACGTTCGAATCGGGAGAGAAGATCTACCAACAGGGCGACTTGGGCGCCGTCATGCACATCATCCAGTCGGGACGGGTCAAAGTCGTTCGCGAGGACAGCCATGGCGAGATGCTTCTGGCGGTCCTCGGACCGGGTGAGTTCTTTGGCGAGATGTCGCTTCTTTCTGGTGGCCGGCGAAGTGCCACGGTCTATGCCGAGACCACTGTGGAACTTGAAGTAATCACGAGAAGCGCGTTCTCGGAGCATATCCAGGATCCGCTCGCGTTACAGGTGATGCGGGGGCTGACGGATCGGCTGCGCCGCGTTGATTCGCTGCTCGAGTACCTGCACGTCGAGCAGTTTCGCGTTCGCCAGGATGCTCATGACCGCGTCTACAATCGGCTCGGAGCACTCTCTCGCCTCGTGGAGGTGGCTGGCATGCGCCAGGCTGACCACCCCATCAAGCGCGAGGACTTGGATGACTTCCATATCAGCCTGCCGGATGTAGCGACCGACATCCGCGATACCGTGACCGCGCTGCAGCATATTCTGAGTGACCGATCGTCGATCGATCAGTCACCGAGCGTGGATCACGCCGGCGTGTTTGCCCGTATCGAGGGCGTCTGTACTTCACAGGCTGACACGTGGCAGATGGACGTTGACTTCACCTGCGAAGGCCAGCTGCCTGAGCTGACGCAATCGATGTGCTGGGACCTGGAGTGCATCGTCGAAGAGGCGCTGACGAACGCCGCCAAGCACGGCGAGGCAGGCACCGTCAGGGTCGCCATAGAGGTGCTTGGTGAGTCGGGTGACGGTTCACAGGTCGCGTTGAGAATCGTCGACAACGGGAACGGATTCCCACGGATTCCCGACCTCTCCGAGTTACCTGACCACTCGAAGGGACTGCGAAGCATGCACTCGCGCGCGCAGTCCTACGGCGGTCACCTGGAGATGGAGTCGTGCAGCGACTGCACCACGGTCTCGGTCCTGATTCCAATCAGCGTGAACTGAGATATTCCTCGGCTGCTCTCGGCCGAACTTCCCTCTCGGCAAGGCCACCCAACGCTCTCACCAATTATTGGTGTCCGACAGTACCTGATTTCGGGCTTGGCCCCCTCCTCCCGTGCGGCGAAGATTGATATGCACCAAGAGGCAAGCGTGCGGTTACGGATGCAGTCGACCACAAGAAGGGGGTGTCACGATGACCGAGGAGCGCAGCCACTTCACCCTGAGGTAGGTGCCAGCAGCACCATCGTCCACGTACACAAGCCCACGAGAGCGATCGTCGCCCGTGGGCTTGCACGCGCCATTTGCGTGCCTTGCACGCAAGAAGTGCGCTGGAACTGCCTCAGCAGGGCGGAACCGCTCGTGTCACGTTGATATTGTGCCCGACCTGAATTGGGCCCTGAGCTGCGGCGATACGGCACAGAATGGGTCACTCGGGATGTGTCTGAAATTGACAGGTTCGGTTTCGAATTCCCCTAAGCGCACCAGATTCTTCGCGAGCCTCTCTGCGAAAACAGGGTGGCTCACTTGCGTAAAGAGTGAGCTCACGTGGCGGCAATGGGGAGAGGGCAACCAGTAGGTCGCGAAGTGCCTACCGAGGAAAGAAGCGAGACAGCGGCTCAAGTTGCCAGGCCGAGGTCGCGGGTGGGCCCAGTTGTGCGAGTTGCGACAGGGTCAATGTGGTTGCGTTTCGGCGTTTCAATTCATCCGCGAGTGCAGGAATGGTCGCGATTGTCCCCGGGAGCTTGTGCAGAAGGATGATTTGTCCAGGCTTAAGGCGTCGGTTCAGGCGTTTTACGAGCTCATCGCCCTTGTACCCATGGTAGTCCAGCGGGTCGTTTGACACTCCCGCCACGAGCATGCCGGCGTTGACCGCGGCCTTCATCCCGTTGCTCTGGTAGTTCTGAAAGGGCGCACGGTACCAAATCGGCCACTCTCCGGTGCCCGCGTGGAGGAGCCGGTTAGTCCTCATGATCTGCTCGTTTGCAGCCGCTGGGCGAAACCAGCCGATGGGTTTGTGCTCCCACGAATGGTTGGCGAGCTCGATACCATTGGCTGCTGCGTAGGTCGCGGCCTCGGTCGTCATTTCTGAGCCGACGCAGAACAGAGTCGCACGCAGACCATTCGCGACCAAGGCATCTACAAGCGGCTTCATCTCTTTTGCGCCGACATCGTCTATCGTGAGCGCCACTGCGGGCCGGTCTGTGACCACTCCGACGATGAGCTTCTTCTCGTAAGGAATCGCCCAATCAGGGACTTCTGGGCGACGCGTGTGTCCTGGGCTGCCCGAAACGGTGTAGGTTCCCGTATCTGAGCGCCATTCTGCGGCGGCCTTATCGGCTGTCGGCGGTTTGGAGCCGGCCGATGACGAGCAGCCTATCGGCAACAGCAAGAGGGTAGCGAAGAGCACCAGCAAGGTGTCGCGCATTGCACATCCAAACTCAGGGTGGCGAATGCCTAGCATAGCCGCTCGGCGCTGTGTGGGAAATCCGTGAGTGCCGAGCGAGCGACTTCCAGCATCGCACCGTGCCCGTCACGCTGATGAATTCCAAGTAGGTCAAGGTGCCGCGGCCCGAGCTCGATTGAGATGCGGTGTACCATGGTGGCGAGTCGAACGCTTGCTGGACACGCCGCATACTGAGTCGACCATGCGAAGAGGTGGGTGATCTTGACGGCATCGCGTCAAGCCGGGCGAACATGGGTGAATTCGAGCCGCCGAATCAAGACGGTTCTGGGGGCCTTGGCAGCCTGCATTGCGGCATCCTTGTTGGTCGCACCCGCTGGTGCGTTGGCGATTAGCCGTAACGAAGTCCTGGCTCGCGCTCAGGCCGTAGTGAACAGCCCCGTGCCTTACAGCCAGTCGAAGTACGTTGGCAGCTGGCGCAACGACTGCTCGGGCTACGTGTCCTGGGTGTGGAACACCGGCAGCAACCTGTACGTCACAGCGAACTTGGACTCAATCTCGTTCCCCATCCCCAAAGAGCAGCTGCAGCCTGGAGACGTCTTGCTCAAGGCCGGGACGCACGTTCGGTTGTTCTACGCATGGGCCGATGACGCGCATACCAAGTACGTGTCCTATGAGCAGACACCTCCGAGGACGTGGAGCAGCATCCAAGATATCTCCGCCGACATCGAAGCCGGATACAAACCGTACCGATACAACAAGATTACCGACAGCCCGCCGCCCTGGAACGCGCTGCGCAATGGCCCATTCGACGTATGGGACAAGGGCTCGAAGATCAACGATGGGCGTCCCGAGGCGTGGGCACCCGCATGGTGGTACAGCGGGTCAACTGGTCTAGGGACTAGTACGCAGATCCGCACGGATCAGGTCGGAAGCCCCGTGTTCGCCCTCGGGCTGGCCAATAGTGCTTCAACGCCGAGCACCTATATCGAGGCCCGTCACTATGGCGTTGTCGAGCCGGGCAAGACCTACACATACGTCGCTTACGCAGGGGCCACATCGCAGCCGGGTGCTGTCGTGATGTGCTTGCAGTTCTACAACGCCGTGGGGACTCTCCTCGCCGACAAACGCACCACGGGCGATGCGTGGGGAATCGGAGCATCCGGGCTCAAGCCAATGTCGCTGACTGCAGTCGTTCCCCCAGGGACGACTCGAGCTGATGCCATTCTCGGCCTTGCGGGAGCAGTCAGCCCTCCGGGCGGCTCGGGCGGGACAGCGGTCTTTGACGACGTAACCCTCTACGTCACGTCACCTCTTCCCGTCTACCGCTTCTTCAGCCCAAGTACGGGGGCCCATTTCTACACGGCCTCTGGTCCCGAGCGCGACGTCGTGGCGAACACGCTCTCATCCACGTTCACCTATGAGGGGCCTGCCTACGGCGTTGTCGCCAATGGAGCGAACTCGACGCCGCTTCAACGCTTCTACAACAAGAAGAACGGCACCCACTTCTATACGGCTTCAGCGGAGGAATGCGAGAACGTGAAGTCCACCCTCTCGGCCACGTACTCGTACGACGGCCCAGTCTACAACGTGTGCGCCACGCCAATCGCAGGAGCGCTTCCCGTCTACCGTTTCTACAACAAGCAGAATGGCACCCACTTCTACACGAGTTCGGATGCCGAGCGGGACAACACGGTCTCCAAGCTCTCGGCAATCTACACCCTTGAGGGTCCCGCGTTTTATCTGGCACAGTAGGGTTGATTGACAAAGTTAGTGCAAAACGACGACGGCATTCGTTCTTGTCAGAGTTATTGCAAAGAATCCCTG
>JBAXEO010000118.1:0-6745 GCA_037140395.1 Coriobacteriia bacterium | reverse complement strand
CTTCGCGGCGGTGTCAACGTCTGCGTTCCGTTCTGGGAGCTCCCGCACCTACCCGAGTCCTGGGTGCCGGTTCTGAATGGCATGGACGCCGTACTCGCGCCGACGCGCTTCATCGCCGAAACATGCGAGCGTTCGCTCACCCGCCCGGTGGTGCACTACCCGCAAGCCGTCAGCGTGCCCGGCGACGTCGTTGCAGACCGCGCGCGTTGGGGGATCGATCCCGGCGCGACCGCCTACCTCATCGCCTACGATGCTGAGAGTGACACCGCACGCAAGAACCCGCTGGCGGCACTCTCGGCGTTCGAGCAGGCGTTTGCCGATGCCGACGACGTGCTTCTGCTTGTCAAGCTGAACCAGTCCGAGCTGAGCCAGACCCAGCGCGACGAGGTCGATACCCTGCGCAACCGCCTCGCAGGCCTGTCCAACGTGCGTTTCATAGAGGGCAATCTGCCCTACCGAGACGTCCTTTCGCTCTACGCAAGCTGCGACGTACTGGTATCACTGCACCGCGCCGAGGGCCTGGGCCTTCACCTGATGGAAGCGATGGCTCTGGGCCGCGTGGTGGTCGCCACCGGATGGTCCGGCAACATGGATTTCATGACCGCCGAGAACTCCTGTCCCGTCCCCTACCAGCTGGTGCCGGTCGTCAGCACCAACGCGGCCTACGCGCCAGAAGCCGACCGCGCCGAGCAGCTTTGGGCCGAAGCCGACACCACCGAGGCCGCACGCGTCCTGCGCCTCACCTACGAGCAGCCGGAGCTGCGCGAGCGCATCGGCAAGCAGGCCGCGACCGACATGGCGGAGCGCTGCGTGAGTGTCGCGCGCGCTGAGCAGCTGCGCGAGATGGCCGCTTGGCCGCGCGCCCGGTGCGCCAGCGATCGCGAGCGGGCCGCGCTGCGCGATCTGCTAGAGGCGGCGCGGCGCAGCCAACCGGATGCGCCCGGCGCGCTGGCGTACCGGTGGGCTAGAGCGAAGCGCCGCGCGGTTCTCGAGCTGCGTGCGCGAGGGCTGTACCCAGACAAGGGGTAGCGGGCTACTCGGCTGTGAGGCGCTCCATGTCGGCGTCGACCATCATCTCGACAAGCTCGCGGAAACGGATCCTAGGCTCCCAGTTGAGCACGGTGCGCGCCTTAGTTGCATCGCCGAAGAAGATGTTGACGTCCACCGGCCGGAAGAACTCCGGATCGACGACAACGAACTCCTGATAGTCCAAGTCAAGCCGCGCAAACGCCGCCTGGCAGAAGTCGCGTACGGTGTGGACCTCGCCGGAAGCAATGACAAAATCGTCGGGCACGTCCTGCTGCAGCATCCGCCACATACACTCGACATAGTCGCCCGCAAAGCCCCAGTCCCGCTGCGCGTCCAGGTTGCCCAGCCGAAGCTCACTCTGCAAGCCCAGCTTGCAACGCACCGCGCCGTCGGTGATCTTGCGCGTCACGAACTGCAACCCGCGCATCGGAGATTCGTGATTGAACAGGATACCGTTGCTGGCGTGCATCCCGTAGGAGTCTCGATAGCTGCCGATAATGTGGAAGGCGTACGTCTTGGACGCTGCGTACGGCGAGCGCGGGTGTAGCGGCGTGGTCTCGCGCTGGGGCATCTCGGCGGCGTTGCCGAACATCTCCGCCGATGAGGCCTGGAAGAAGCGAGCGTCGGGCGCGAGCTGGCGCATCGCCTCGAGCATCCGCAAGACACCGACAGCGTTGACCTCCGTGGTGGCGATGGCCTGCTCAAAGGAGTTGCCAACAGAGGACTGGGCGGCGAAGTTGTAGACCTCGTCGGGCTTAGATACCTCGACGGCGGCGAGCAACGAGTCCATATCGGTCAGATCGGCGTCGATGGGATGCAGCCGCCCCTCGAACTGCTTCGCCCACTCGAGGAACTGGCCGGGGTAGGGTCCGACCACTCCCCACACCTCGTAGTCCCTGCCGAGCAACAGCTCGGAGAGGTAGGTGCCGTCCTGCCCGGCCACGCCGGTGATCAGTGCGCGCTTGGTCACTGTGCGGTTCCCCCGGTCCGCCCCTAGCGGGACAGACGCTCCATGTCGGCGTCGACCATCATCTCGACGAGTCCCTGGAAGCTCACCTTAGGCTCCCAGCCGAGCACGCGCTTGGCCTTGCTCGGATCCCCGAGAAGAAGCTCGACCTCGGCGGGACGCACGAAGCGCGGGTCGATGACGACGTGGTCGTTGAAGTCGAGGCCGACGCGCGAGAATGCGATCTCGCAGAACTCGCGGACGGTGTGGGTTTCGCCTGTCGCCGCCACGTAGTCGTCGGGGGTGTCCTGTTGCAGCATGCGCCACATCATCTCAACGTAGTCGCCAGCAAATCCCCAGTCGCGCTTGGAGTCGAGGTTGCCCAAGCGCAGCTCAGTCGCTTGACCGAGCTTGATCTTTGCGACCTGGTTGGTGATCTTGCGAGTCACAAACTCAAGGCCGCGTCGCGGCGACTCGTGGTTGAACAGGATGCCGTTGGACGCGTGCATCCCGTAGGACTCGCGGTAGTTCAGCGTGATGTAGTAGCCGTACACCTTGCCGACACCATAGGGCGAGCGTGGGTGGAAAGGTGTGGTCTCGGACTGCGGAACCTCGTGCACCTTGCCGTACATCTCGGAAGTGGCAGCCTGGTAGAAGCGGGCCTCCAGCTTCACCCGGCGGATGGCCTCGAGCATGCGAGTGACGCCGAGACCATCGACGTCCCCAGTCGACAGTGGCACCGTCCACGAGTCGCCGACGAAGCTTTGCGCCGCAAGGTTGTAGACCTCGTCAGCCTGCGAGCTCTCCATCGCGTCGATGAGCGAGGTCTGGTCGGTCATTTCGCCGACGACGAGCGTCACGCGATCGAGCAGATGCTCGATGCGGAGCGTGGACGGCGTGGAGGCACGGCGCACGAGGCCGAAAACCTCGTAGCCCTTGTCGAGCAGCAACTCGGCGAGGTAGGAGCCGTCCTGGCCGGTGATCCCGGTGATGAGTGCGCGCTTGGTCATCGAATCATCCCTTCGCATGTGCTCTGCAGTCGCGACCTTAACATGTTCAGGTCGGGTGCAGGAATCCTGCACGGCAGCATTGCGGTGCGGCTATCATACCCTTGGTGCGCCGGACTCTCGGCGCAACACGCACGGCCGCGCGAGGACGTTTGCCCACTCTGCAGAAGGGACTCCACCTTGGGATCGCGCCAAGAGCAATCGGTCGGCCTACGGCTGCTCGATCAGTGCGCTCTCGACGATGGAGTGCTTGTCGCGCTGTGCAGGCAGGATCCCCTTCTCGCAGCCCAGATGACTAGGCTTGAGCCCGAGTCGGCGTGGCGGCGAACCATCAAAGCCGTACCACTTGTGGGTCCGTTCGCGCATCGCGTCTACCAGCGCATCATGCGCAGACGGCAGCCCGAACTGTGAGAATCGCCTGGCTGACTCCCTTGACCTTTGGTAGTGGCGTTTCTCGTTTCAGCCTGTCGGTCGTCCGCGCTCTGAACTCTCTTGAGGGCATCGACGTCGACGTCTGGCACTCCCCCTCTGAGAATGATGTGGATTGTCCCTGGGCCCCCACCTTCTCGTTGGCTGACCTCGGCGCCAAAGGGCTCGACGGGTACGATACCGTCATCTTCAACCTGGGCAACCACCCGGGCAATCACGCCGCAATCTACGAATGCTATCGACGCACCCGCGGAATCGTGGTGCTCCACGACAGAGTGATGCAGGACTTCTTCTTTAGCTACGCGAGTGAGAGTCGCAAGAACCCGATGCTCTACGCGTGTCTGATGGGATACGTCTACGGAGCAGAAGCCGCACAGCTAGCGATCGATATCGTGCTCCAAGGTCAAACTGCAGCATTGTGGGAAGAAGCGAGCGCCAGATTCCCGCTTTTCGAGCCGTGCCTCTTCAACGCATCGGGCGTGGTCACTCACTCCTACGAGGCGTACGCAAAGGTCAACAGCCGCTACCCCGGGCTTCTCCCGAGCGTGCAGCTCGAGCATCCCTACTACCTGTACGCCCTCGCGAGTGACAGCAAGCCTCCGCTCTCGCGGGTCGACCTCGCCATCCCTGACGACAAGGTGCTCGTGGTCGCAAGCGGGCGCATCAGCCCACAAAAGCGAATCGATGTTGTGATGAGCGCTCTTGCGACCGATCCCGAACTAAAGGCCCGTGCGCTGTTAGTCATCGCAGGTGGAGGAGACGCTGACTGCATCGAGCACCTTCGCAGCCTCTCTCGAGAGCTGGGACTCGAAGACACGACGCGTTTCGTCGTCGACCCAGACGACCGGACCATGCAGAGCTTGGTCTCCCTGGCCGACGTCGCCGTCAACCTTCGGCACCCGTCGACCGAGTCGGCGAGCGGATCGCTCATCGAGCAAATCTACTTCCGCAAACCCGTCATCGTCTCGAAGATAGGAGTCTACGACGAGCTTCCTGACGATGTGGTCGTGAAGGTGAGTCTGGAAGACGAAAAGGCCGAGCTCGGCAAAGCTTTGAGGCGCCTGGTGCTAGACACCACCTTCCGAGAGAACACGGTGGTCTCGGTGCGAACCTACGCTGAATCGCATTTCAGCTCGAAGACCTATGCCGAGCGTTTGGTCGCGTTCGCCGCCGACCCAAGGATATGCACGGATATTCTGAGTCGGGCCGACGCCCGAGCTGCCCAGCTGCGCGGTGGACGTCTCGAGAGCATGCGATCCGCTGTCGCCGAGGCTGCGGCGGAGCTTATGGCGGGCGGGGCCGACGAGGCGTAGAACCGAAAACATCGAATTCTGCGGCGCTCCTTCGGCGGATGTTCCATCTGACTGCGCTGTCGCGCTTGACAGCGGCCTCCGACACCTGCCACGGTTGTTCCTATGGAAAGAAACCAGCAGGTGACAGGTTCATCTGAGCCCGATTCCGCTCCGATGCCGGAGGTGTCCTCTGCGCCTCTTCTGAGTATCGGGCTCGCAGTTTACAACGGTGCTGAGTACCTTCGCGGGTCGATTGACTCCCTCTTGACCCAGGACGTGGAGAGTCTTGAGTTGATCATCTCGGACAACGCCTCCAACGACGACACTGAGTCCATCTGTCGCGAGTACGCAGGCCGAGACGACCGGGTGCGATACGCGCGCAATGAGACCAACATCGGTGCGGCCGGCAACTTCAATCGCGTCTTCGAACTGAGCCGTGGCCGTTACTTCATGTGGGGGTCAGACGACGATCTTTGGGATCCACAATTCGCTCGACTCTGCATCGAAAAGCTAGAGAGGTCGCCTCGCGCAGTCATGTGCACGAGCCAGGTCATATTGATCGATTCGGCCGGCGAAGTGGTGACTGACGTCACCTACGAAGCGGTCGACACCGAGGGCATGTCTGTGGATCGGCGAGTCTTCGAGATGACCAGACAGGCTGCCTGGTTCGACACGTACAGCGTGATCCGTCCGAGTGCCCTTCGGGCCACGCAGATGCTCCTGCCGACGTACGGCATGGACGTGCGTCTGCAATTAGAGCTACTCCTGCAGGGCGACTCCTTAGTAGTGCCGCAGAAGCTTCGCGCCTACCGATTGCCGAGCGTCGGCAAAACCGCTGCCGAGTACGTCGCTGAAATCGACTCGACGAACGCAGATGCCGAGCGTGATGAAGAGCTTCGGACTCCTTTCACCTACATGGCCAAGGAGCTTGTGAAGGTCGTCCGCGATTCCGAACTCGATCGCGACATTGTTGGGCGGATCGAGAACGACCTAGTCGAGACGCTGACACTCGTGAACACGCGTTGGGGCGGCTTCATCCTCGAGGAATCCGGATTCGACGCCGACAGGATGCCATCGTCGTCAGCCAGACGAGCTGTATTCCGCGCGGCGTTGGGTGTTGGAACTGCCATGGAGGTTCTCGAGCCACCGACAAGCCCCTGGCGGCCGCTCGAAGGCATGCGGTTATCGGCGATTCGCAAGACGTTGCTGCGACTGCTGCGGCCGTTCACAGATCGCCAGGACGAGTTGGATACGCAGTTCGCGGATTCTATCGAGCTCCTCAGTTGGGAGGCCGACTGGCTGCATCGGCGCGTGCGTGACTTGGAGCGCCCGACTACTCGGCAGGACGGTCCCGGTCAACAGTAGAGGCGATCTCTGTCCGAGCTCTCGATGCTTCCAGCTCCCTGACCCGTCCGCGCAGCCAATTGACCTCGTCAGTGAGCAGAGCGAGCAACCGCTTTCTCCGGACATCCTGTTCGTACTGCCGGTCTGCGAACGGTTGAAGGAGCTGGAGCAGCATTTGCCGCGGCCTCGAAAGCTGCATCCCCTCGCGCATGGTCCAAGGGTTGGGCGGTGGCGCAAGATCGTCCGCGGCGCCCGTGAGACTGTCCAGTCGAAGAGCATAGCGAATCGCCGCTCCTGTGTTTCCGGGTGACTCCACATCCTCTTGGGAAAGCCCCAATCCGCCCAGAAGCGATTCCCTGAGCCACTCCATCTTGTCTGAACTCAGTTCCTCGACGAATTCTCTCTCGATTCGGGCGGCGTCCGCCCGGTTGCGAGCCGAATCCTTGAGGACTCTCAGTACCTCGTGGGCGAGGAGATTCCACGGCCCCTCGGCCATGGCCAACGCTCCGTCCGACGTGTCCGACTCGATCTCGGCAAGCAGCTGAGCATGCGTCTTCCCGAGAATGCGGGCATCCGGAACCAGCCCCCAGCCGTCGGCCAACGCGGCAAAGAACGGTCTGGTGGTCACGTGCGCTTCGTACTCGTCGAACGGGCGGTCGTACATGAGTGAGTTGCTTTGGTCCCCGCGGCAGTAGATG
>JBAXEO010000117.1:0-6751 GCA_037140395.1 Coriobacteriia bacterium | reverse complement strand
TGGTGGGCGATGTAGGATTTGAACCTACGACTTCTTCCGTGTGAAGGAAGCGCTCTCCCCCTGAGCTAATCGCCCGAATGTGCAGTGCCGGGAAGGGGTTCTCGGCAGCAGAGGAGATTATGCCACATCGGCGTGGTCAGACAAGCCCATACCCGTCGGGATGCGTCTGGTGCCACTTCCACGCGTCGCCGACAATATCCCCCAGCTCGCCGCGCTGGGGGCTCCACCCAAGCTCGCGTCCGGCCTTGTCCGAGGAGGCCACGAGCAATGCTGGGTCACCCGCCCGCCGAGGGCCGAAGTCAACCTGCACGTCTCGGCCGGTGCCGGCAGCGCAGGCCTGCACGATTTCTAGGTTTGAGTAGCCGCGGCCGTTGCCCAGGTTGAACACTCCCCCACCCGCGCCTGCGTGTAGCGACTCAATCGCAAGGAGATGCGCGCGGGCGAGATCGAGCACGTGGATGTAGTCGCGCACGCAGGTGCCGTCAGGCGTGGGGTAGTCGTTGCCGTAGACCTCGAAACGCGACTGCCCGCTGTCCATCGCCTTCAGGATTCTGGGAATCAAGTGCGTCTCGGGGTCGTGTGCCTCACCCATTGAGCCATCGGGCCAGGCACCGGCGACGTTGAAGTAGCGGAAGCGTACCGAGCGAACGCCGGAGTCTCCTCGCCAGCCTTCGAGGAGCTCCTCAAAGGCCAGCTTGCTGGCGCCGTAGGGATTGACGGGCAGGGTGCGGGCGTCTTCGGTGATGGGGACCGAATCGGGCTCGCCGTAGACCGCCGCCGTCGAGGAGAAGACGATGGCGTCGACGCCGTGGTGCTGCATGCGCGCCAGCATGACCGCCGGCTCGATGGCGTTGGCTCGGAAGTACTTCTGGGGGTCGGCGACTGACTCGGCGACCTCGATGTAGCCCGCGAGATGCATGACCGTGTCGCAGCCGGGCAAAACGCTGTCGAGAAGGGCCGCATCGCCTACCGAGCCCTGCACGAACTCGGCGCGCGGATCGAGAGCGGCGAGATTGCCACGCTCAAGGGTGTCGAGCACGACGCACTCATGACCGGCGTCGAGCAGCAGCCGTGTGGTGACGGAACCGATGTAGCCGGCGCCACCCGTGACAAGAATCCGCACCGGCGTTCCCTTCGATTGAGGTATGGGGACCAGTCTATCGGAACCGGGCATCGCGCCCGGGGCCGCTCACAAGCATCATGAAAGTGGCGTGATCCCCCGCCTAAGCGCGCGTGCCACGCGATCCGAAACTGCGCGGTCCCAACGCTTAGGCTCGGCCCACGTCCTCGTCTGCGTGATTGCGGCATCCAGCGCGGCCCCGATCAGTACGCCGTCGGGCGCGACAAGGTGGTTGGCGCCGCAGGTGAGCGTGGGAATCAGCTCAGAGCATTCGCGCACGGTCACACACGGGACGCGGACCATGCACGCCTCGACCTGAACGCCGCTGGAGTCGGTGATGATTGCGGCGGCGTCGCGCTCGAGCGCCAGCATCATGCGGTAGTCGACCGCGCCGATGAGCCGCACGGTCGCGGGGAGAGTGATGTCGCGTCCGGCAAGCTCCTCGGCAAGACCGTCGGAATCCGGAATCAGCACAGGCAGCGGTGATCGGCTCAGCCCTCCCATGATTCCGCGGAGGCTCGGCGCGTGAGCGAGGTTCTCGGCACGGTGAAAGGAACCCAGCACGTAGCCCGCAGGAGCCAATCCAAGCTCGCCGCATGCCGAGAACCCCGACAACTCCTTGATGTACGTCAGAACAGCCTGTGCCACGGTGCTGCCGACAAAGTAGATGCGCTCGGGCTCGATTCCCTCGTCTTCGAGGTTCTCCAGCGCGCCCTCCGTGGGAGTCAGATGGACTGCTGCCACCCGCGATATGAGCACGCGATTGATCTCCTCGGGCGTCTGCATGTCGCCGCAGCGCAGTCCTGCTTCCAGGTGGACGACCGGCAGGCCAGACTTAACCGCCGAAATCGCGGCCGCGAGTGAGGCGTTGGCATCCCCCACGACCATGACAGCATCTGGGTGCTCGGCGACAAAGATGTCCTCAAAGGCCACCATCGCCCGACCAGCGGTTGCAGCATAACTACCGGTCCCGACGTCGAGGAACCATGACGGTTGCGGGAGCTTCACGCCGTAGAAGCCGATTCCGCCAGCGCGCTGCTCCTCGTCGGCGTCTTCTTGCCTGCGCACCGATTCCCGTGAACCCGTGAATGCGAGCTGGACAGAGATTCCTGCGCGCTTGAGCTCGGGGAGCAGGGGGCTGATCTTGACCACGTGCGGTCGAGCCCCAACGACAACGATCAGGCGCACAGCACATCCCCTCGGCATGAATACGGTTACCTCTCGTATGCATACCTTCCCGAACGCAGCGCAATCTGACCATGCGGATAGGTGCGCGAGCAAACCTCAGCGCGCGAGGGGCGTGACCCCTCGCTGGAGCGCAGCGACCACGCGCGAGGCAACCGCGTCGTCCCAACGCTCGGGTAGCGGCCATGTGCGAGGCGCCGCCAAGGCGTCGGCGACGCCGGCGACGATCTCGCCGCTGTTGGCCGAGACAAGCCGGTTGGAGCCGATCTCCAGCGTGATCTGCCGCTCGGTGTTGCGCCGCACGGTTACGCACGGTGTGTGCAGCATGCAGGTCTCCTCCTGGATGCCACCGGAGTCTGTCACCACGACCGCCGCCTCGCGCTGAAGCGCCAGCATGTCCAGATAGCCGACCGGGTCGACCAAACGCACGCGCGGATCGCCCTCGGCAAGGCCTGCGCTGGCCAGCAGCGGGCGCGTGCGCGGATGCACCGGGAACAAGACAGGCAGCTCCAAGCCCAGAAACGCCGAGACTATCTGGGCGAGGTTCTCGTGGATGTCGGTGTTCTCGGGACGGTGCACGGTTGCCAGCACGTACTCCCCCGGCGTGAGTCCCAGGCGTGCTGCCACCTCGCGCTCCTCAAGACCGACGGAGTTGCGAAGGACCGACTCGGCCATGATGTTGCCAACGAAATCCACGCGGTCGGCGTCGATGCCCTCGGCAGCGAGGTTGTCGGCGGCAGTGGGAGTGGGCGTGAGCAGGAGCGAGGAGAGCTGGTCGGTCACGAGGCGGTTGAGCTCCTCGGGCATGGACATGTCACCGCTGCGCAGGCCAGCCTCCAGATGAACTACCGGCACGCCGATCTTGCTTGCGGCCAGAGCGCCGGCGAGCGTGGAGTTGACGTCGCCGACGACAAAGAGCGCGTCGGGGTGCTCGGCGACGAGGAGTTCTTCCAGTGCGATCATGGCGCGGCCGGTCTGCACGGCGTGCGTGCCGGAGCCCACGCCCAGGAACCAGGTGGGCGCAGGCAGGTCGAGGTCGGAGAAGAAGACGTCGGACATGGAGGCGTCGTAGTGCTGGCCAGTGTGGGCAATGGGCGCTTCGATGCCGGCTGCGGCGAACGCGGGCATGAGCGGCCCGATCTTGATGAAGTTGGGACGAGCGCCTACGACGACGATGATGCGCATCAGTTGTGACCTTTCAGGTACGTCAGAATTCCGTCGGCCATGCCTTGCGCGAGGGTGTCTTGATAATTGGGACTGATCAGCAGGCGGTCTTCGACGCGATTGGACGGGTATCCCACGGCGACCAGCACCGCTGGAACGGTGGACCAGTTGAAGCCCGCGAGGTCGCCACGCTCGGCGACGCCAGCGTTGACAGCGCGCGTCCGCTTGACGACCGCCGACTGCACCAGGTCGGCCGCTCGTTTGCTGCTCTCGGCGATCGGTTGGGTCCAGGCCGAGGCAGCTGGGTAGAGGGTCGAAATGCCGGCCAGCTCCTCGTTGGTGCTGCTGTCGGCGTGGAGTCGCACGAGCAGGTCGGCCCGCGCTGCGTTGGCGAGCTGAGCGCGTTCGGCGTTTGACAGGTTCTCGTCGTTGGTCGTGCGCGTCATGACCACGGTAACGCCCGCGGCCTCGAGACGAGTCTTGAGATTGGTGGCGATCTGCAGCACCGTCTCGTATTCAGGCGCTCCGGTGAACGCGCCGGTGGTGCCGCCCGTGATGCGGGGCTTGCGCACGGCCGAGCCCGGCCCGATGGGTTCGGTCTTGGAGTCCGAGCGGCTCTGGTGGCCCGGGTCGATACAAACGACGTAGGTTCCGGGCTTGACGCTGCCTTTCGAGGCCGACTCCTTCTCCGAGGCGGCCTCGGGCAGCGCGATGGTCACCACAGCGCCCGTACGCGCCAGCGCGCCCGAAGCGGGATCCTGGGTGGAGACCGTGGGCTCGCTCAAGCGGCCCGCGGCTTCTCGGCGGACCACCACCGTGAGTCCCGCGGACTTGAGAATGAGCTTAGCCTCGTCGAGCTTGAGCCCCACCAGCGCGGGCACCTCGACAGGCGTGGCACTCGTGTCGACCGTCGCGCTGGTCGACTTGGTCGAGACCGGCTGAGCCGTCGCCTTCTGGGGCGCTGCGGCACGCACCGGGAAGCCCCCGCGAGCCACAATCATGGCAGCCGAGGCGAGCATTACGGCCGCGGCGACGATGGACCCGATCAGAATCCAGTTCGCACGGCTCAGAGGTGGCCGCGGAGAGGCCGACTTGGAGTGTTTGGCGCTGTGTCGCGCCATGCGGCTCCTCTCGGGCGGGCTCGGCGGCGGCGGATTGCGGGCTTGGGGACAACGTGAGAAGTATCTCACACGGCTGGCACGGGGTTTCGCAACACCATTCCAGACGTGCCGGCTCCTCGAGAAGGACACTGTCCACCCCTCGGCGCGCAACGCTACACTGTCAGCGGTGCGACCACCCCATGATTGGAGCTCCCGTGCAGGCCAGCAGGATTACGGTGTTTGGCGCGGGCTACGTCGGGCTGGTGACCGGGGTCTGCCTCGCGGCGTCGGGGCATCTGGTCACGGTCCTAGACGTCGACGAGTCCAAGCTGGAGTCGTTGCGCGCAGGAATCGTCCCCTTCCACGAGCCCGAGCTTCCCGAAGTCATGCAGCGGGCACTTGCCGCCAAGACGCTCTCTTTCGCTCACGCTGACGCACCCGGCGCCTACGGGGAGTTCATCTTCATCGCCGTGGGCACGCCCTCGACCCTCGGGGGGTCTGCCGACCTGAGGTTCGTGCGAACCGTCGTCGAGCAAATCGCGCAGAACGCGCCGCGTAACACCGTCGTGATCATGAAGAGCACCGTCCCGCCCGGAACCGGTGCCCTCCTATCCGAGAAGCTGGCCGCTAACGGCGTGCACTACGTGTCCAACCCCGAGTTCCTCAGAGAAGGTCGCGCCGTCAACGACTGGTTTCATACCGACCGCATCGTCCTCGGAGGCGACACGGGTGCGGTAGAGCGAGTCGCGGGACTCTACCAAAACATCGAGGCGCCGATCGTGGCCGGAGACATCAGCAGCGCCGAGTTGATCAAGTACGCGTCAAACGCTTTTCTCGCAACCAAGATCTCCTTTGCCAATGAGATTGCAAATCTTTGCGACTGTGTCGATGCCGATGTCGAACTCGTGATGCGCGGCGTGGGGCTGGATGCGCGCATAGGCTCGGCGTTCTTGGCTGCCGGCATCGGCTATGGCGGCTCGTGCTTTCCCAAGGACACCCGTGCGCTGGACTTTCTCTCGAGCATCAATGGACACGACTTTCACCTGCTCAAGGCGGTCATCGACGTCAATGCGCGCCAGAGGCTTCTCCCCATCATGGCTCTGCATCGCCGGCTGGGGGACCTGACGGGCGTCTCGGTCGCGGTCCTTGGCCTGACCTTCAAGCCCGATACCGACGACATCCGTGAGTCGCCGGCAATCGAGATCATCGGCATGTTGCTAGCCGAGGGGGCCGACGTGGTCGCCTACGACCCTGTCGGCGCGGCGGTCATCGACGCGGCCGACTTTGAGCAGGCGGCCACTATCGAGGACGCCTTGCGGGGAGCGGGAGCCGCGATCGTCACTACGGAGTGGGAAGCGATCGCCACGGCCGACTGGGCGGCGCTGACACGGAGTATGGCATCGCCGCGCTTGGTCTACGACGGGCGCAACTGCCTCGATCCTGCGGCAGTCAGAGCGGGCGGCGGCGAGTATCTGGGCGTGGGGCGCCGGTAGGCCGCGCTGCGAGATCCCGCAGGGAGAGTTCCTGAGGAGAGTGCGGGCCGCATCTGACATCCAGCACGGCTTCCCCACGAAGGTCCGCCTGACCCTCAGTACGCCCCCCGCGCGAACAGCACCGCCGGAATCGTCCGAAGCAGTAGTCCGATGTCGGCCCCCACCGACCAGTTCTCGATGTAGTAGAGGTCAAGGCGCATCATCTCGTCAAAGGTCAGGCGCGAGCGCCCGGACACCTGCCACAGACCGGTCATGCCGGGGATGACCTCCATGCGCCGCCAGTGGCTGGCGTCATAGGAGGCCGTCTCCTCGGGCAGCGGCGGGCGCGGACCCACAAGCGACATCTCGCCTAGCAGTACATTGATGAGCTGAGGGAATTCGTCCACCGAGTACTTCCGCATCCATCTGCCAACGCGCGTTACGCGCGGATCGTCCTCCATTTTGAACAGAGGACCGGTGGCCTCGTTCGCGCCGGCCGCGCGCAGGTCGAAGAGACGTTCGTCAGCGTCGGAGCACATCGACCGGAACTTGAACATGCCAAAAGGTCGCCCGGCTCGCCCGATCCTCTCCTGGCGATAGAAGACCGGTCCGGAAGAGTCGATCTTGATTGCGAGTGCGACGGCGAGCCATATCGGCGTGCCGATGATGACGATCACGACGCCGACGACGAGGTCGAAGGCCCGCTTTAC
>JBAXEO010000116.1:0-6820 GCA_037140395.1 Coriobacteriia bacterium | reverse complement strand
CTCACATTGTCGGCAGCGACTGGAAGCGGGGGCGCGGGGTCGGTGTCGGGCTCCGGCTCCGGCTCCGGCGCGGGGTCGGGATCCGGCACTGGCTCCGGCGCGAGCTCTGGCTCCGGCGCGGACTCCCAGACGAACTCGGCCGCAGCTACTGGCTCGATCTCAGAGAAGGGAGACTCTGGTTCCCGATCCAACGCGAGAGTCGCTGCCGCCGCAACGGCGACCAGAGCCTCCTCTGTGGATTGCTCAGATGTCTCAATGGGGCTCAGATCGGAAAGCATCTGCTCCACCGAAAGCACAGGCATCAGAGGCAGATTCAGGCCAGGAACCTCGGGTATCGAAACGATCTCCGACACATCCACCGGGCCAGATTCCGCATGTTCCCATGTCATAGACTCGACCTGCGGAGGCTCTACGATCTCTGGGGCGACCACAATCTCCGCCACGGGCGGAATCTCCGGGGCCGACACAATCTCCGGCGGGGTTGGAATCTCCGGGGCCGACACAATCGCCGGCGAGGTTAACATCTCCGGCTCCGCGGTGGCGGAATGCTGGAGCACCGCGTCCATCATCTCCTCGAGCACGGCCGCATCTTCGCCGGTCGGACCGGGAAGCTGCGCACCGAAGAAGAGCGGCTCCTCGTCAAGGCTGGAAAACGGTGAGTCGACGGCCCTGCTCGCTACCCCAGCAGATGAGTCGCTCTCAGCTTTCGCTCGCGTCTCCGCTTCGGCTCGGGCCCTCGCGGAAGCCTCCAGAACAGCCTCTCGCTCCACAGCGTCGGCGCGCGCGACGTCTTCGGCAGCACGGCGCACGGCGCGGGCTTGTGCGACGTGTGCGTCGCGTTCCCGCTTCTCGGCGCGAAGTCGCTGAATCTCATCGTCACCCGTGAACTCAATCAGACCGGCCGAGAACAGACCATAGACGATGCGGGACACATCAAAGTCGGAACGGCCGGTTTCGCGAGCCATGTCGGCGACAGACCGCGTACCGTCCACCAATAGAAGCAGGTTCCACTCGATTGGCTTGAGCGATATCGCAAAACTGCCTTCACCAGGTGCAGTCGCCATTTTGAAGACGACGTCCATCGAGGGGATCTTCTTGCGGATACGTCCCCACTCGTCAAAACGCCGACTTCCCTCCATGATCACGTTCTCGATGGATACGGACAGACCGATGTCCTCCTCGGCGACCTCGGGCATCGCCTGGAAGTCGAAGTTGCCTTCGTCCCATCGCATCAAATCAAAGATGGTCTCTTGGATCTGCTCTTGCACGAAGGATTCCAGCACCGCATGGCTGATGTAGTTCTCCTGTGTGAGAATCGCGCCCAGACGCCGTCCATCGGGACCCTCAAGGACGCGAATCTCGAGAGCTCTGGCCAGTGCTTCGTTGGTGATCTTGTGTGCGCGCACGAGGCGCTCGCCAAGCAGCGAGGCATGCCAGTTCGACTGAGCAAAGAACACGTCGCCATCCCGAAACCAGACGCTACCCTCGTCGCCATTCTCACGATTTATGCGCAACACTCCCGTCTTTTGGCTGAACGTCACCAGCTGAAAGACGTCGGGGAGGCTGAAGTCATTGAGGTTTCCGCGGAGTGCCATGTTAAGCGCTCGCTCCGTAACCGGTCAGCGTGTCGATCGCCAGACCCTGACTAGCCGAGAATCTCGGCGATGCCGTCGGCGGCCTCGCGCATGTCATAGAGCACGAGCCCAAGCTTGGCCTGCTTGCCCGCCAAACAGGTGAGCACCGCGCGATCTCCCGCCGCAATGAGCATCACATATCCGCTCGCACCTTCGATGAAGACCTGGGAGAGGTGGCCACGGCCAAGCTCAGTCGCCGCACGCTCGCCCAAGCCGAGAATGGCCGCGGACATCGCGCCTACGCGGTCCTCGTGCATCCCCTCGGGTAGGGCCGATGCCATGGTAAAACCGTCCAGCGAGACAAGCGCGGCCGCCTCGATCTCTCGGTTCTCTTCCATCAGGCGATCGAGCGTCAGCACCAGCCGTTGCTCGCGGGTCATGCGCGGCTGGACCGGTGGAACCGAGATCGAGGGTCCGACAGGCTGGACCAGAGGAACCGAAATCGCAGGCGCGATAGGCTGGACCAGCGGAACGGTAATCTCGGGTACGGCGGGTTCGGGCGCAGTTGGCACCGGAGAAGACCCCGGCACAACCGGAGGAACAGAAATCACGCCTTGACCCTCGGTCACAACGTCCTCGTCAGAATCGCCTATGAAGAAACCGCCAAATGCGTTATCACTCATGGCCAGAACACCCACCCTAACGACCTATCGTGGTTGCCTCTCGCCGATCGCGCAGCCAAGCGATCAAAGTCGCCGCCGACGAGGGATTCCATACTCTCACGAAGGGTAGGACGGCACAACAGACCCGCAGGTCAGCAGAAGCGTCCCGCCCACATGAAGCTACGCTACGACGACGCGTAGAATCTCTTCGATCGAGGTCATCCCCAGCCTGACCTTTGCAAAGCCGTCGTCACGCAGAGTCAGCATGCCTTCCGCAATGGCCGTTCTCATGATCTCGTCGGCCGAGGCATTCTCGACCGTGAGTCGCTCGAGTGTCTCGGACATGGTCATCACCTCGTGGATACCCATCCGCCCCTTGTAGCCGATGCCGTTGCACTTCTTGCATCCCCGCGCCCGGAAGATCTGCAACGGCTTACCCGGCTCCAACGGAAACCCCATGCGCTTGAGCGCGGCTTCGTCGGGAACGTATGATTCCTTGCACTCCGGACACAGACGACGCGCGAGGCGCTGGGCCATGACCAAGGTCACCGCCGAGGCCGTCAAGAACGGCTCGATGCCCATCTCGGTGAGGCGCGTGATTGCTGATGGAGCATCGTTAGTGTGCAGCGTCGAAAGCACCAAGTGGCCTGTGAGCGCGGCCTCAATGGCGATGGTGCCCGTCTCCTTGTCCCGGATCTCACCGATCATCACCTTGTCGGGATCCTGGCGAAGAATCGAACGCAACGCCGAGGCAAAGGTCAATCCGGCTCTCTCGTGGACCTGGACCTGCGACAGACCGGCGAGCCTGTACTCAACCGGATCTTCGACGGTGATGAGGTTTGTCTTAGGGTCATTGGTTTCGTTGATCGCTGCGTACAGAGTCGTCGACTTTCCTGAGCCAGTCGGCCCAGTCACCAAAATCGCGCCGTACGGCAGCTTGAGAGCGTCCAAAAGGCGATTCATGTTCTGCTCGAGAAAGCCGAGATCTTTGAGTGACATCATGATTGAGTCTCGCCGCAGCAGCCTCAGGACCGCGAGTTCACCGTGGACAAGCGGAAGAACCGCGACGCGAAAGTCGATCGATTTTCCATCGAGAACGACCCCGAATCGCCCGTCCTGAGGGATGCGACGCTCGGCGATATCCATGCCGGAGTTGATCTTGAGGCGGCTGATGACTTGGCGGTGGAGCTTCTTGGGAAACGTGCTGACCACCTGACACACGCCGTCAATCCGGTAGCGGATCCGCATCTCGTACTCGCCGGGCTCAATGTAGATGTCGCCGGCACCCTGTCGGATTGCTTCCGTGATGACCTGGTTCATCAGACGCGAGACGACGGAGTCCTCCCCCGCCTCATCGGTATCCTCCTCGGCACCCGGGCCGACCGCCTGCTCCAAATCGCCGACCATGTCGCCAACATTGGTCTGCGACGCGCTGAACTTCTCGATGGTGGCAACCAAGTCACTCTCGGCAGCCACGACCGGACGTATGTTCTTGCCCGTCACGATTCTGACGTCGTCGATTGCGAAGATGTTGGCAGGGTCAGCCATGGCGACGGTGAGCTCATCGCCATCGATGCCGATGGGCAGAACCACGTAGCGACGCATCAGATCGGACTTGAGCAGGATCGCCGCAGTGGGATCAATGTCGTAGGAACCGATGTCGACGAAGGGCAGTCCCATGGAATCGGCGACTGCCTGAGCAACCACCTTCTCGTTGGCAAACCCCAACTCGTCGAGCACGTGCGGAAGCGGGCGACCTTCGGCGGCGGCCGCAGCGGCGGCAAGCTGCTCGTCGTTGATCACGCCAGCGGCCACCAGCAACTTGCCCAGGCGCATGCTATTGGCATGCATCATCATCGCGCTTGCGCCTCCGCACTCGCGCGCACGTCGATCTCTCGCTGCGCGGCCTGGCGCATTATGTCTCGCGGGATAGGCGTCTGAGACCCGCTGTTCCAGATCTCAATCGCAATCGCACCTTGGCAGACAAGCATTCCGAGTCCGTCAAGTGCCTGGGCGCCTACCGCCTCAGCACACTTCAGAAGCGCTGTGCGATGCGGCGTGCCGTAGACCATGTCAAACACCACGTGAGCATGAGTGATCCACTCTGCCGGAATCGGGCTCGAATCGCCGGGTAGCATGCCCACCGAAGTTGCGTTGACCACCAGGTCGGCCTCTCGAATTGCCTGCTCGGCCTCCGAGTAGTCGAGCGCCTCTACGTGAATGTTGGTCGTATGAAGGCCCATGCGTTCCATGAGCTCTTCAGCGCGAGCGACATCACGGTTTACCAAGGTGATGCGGGTTGCACGGGCAAGAATGAGTGCCACGAAAGCACCGCCGGCCGCCCCACCAGCTCCCAAGATGACCACGCGCTTGTTGGCCGGATCAAACCCGATGTCGTGCCTGAGCGTCTCAAGCAGACCCCTGCCGTCGGTGTTGTAGCCGATGAGCCTGCCGTCCGTGCAGTGAACGGTGTTGACGGCACCCGCAATCTGCGCCGCGGTCGCTACCTCATCGCAGAGCTCCAGAATGGCGGCCTTGTACGGCATCGTCACGTTGAAGCCAACGAAGGGAAGCGATCGTATGGCAGCGACCAGCCGCATCAGTCCGACCTCATCGGCCACCGCAAGCGGAACGTAGGCCCAGTCTAGCCCGAGCTCTTGATAGACCGCGTTGTGCATGGCTGGCGAGAGCGAATGACCAAGCGGCCATCCAATCACCCCCGCAAGCTTGGTGGTTCCGTTGATACGGGCCATGCGAGCGCGTGCCTCCAACTCGTAGTCGTCTGATGCGAGTCTACGGCAGTGGCTGGCGACCAGCCAGCAGCACGCGCTCTAGACGACGCAGCGCGAGTGTGTGCGGCAGATCGCTCTGCGACAGCGGCAGCACCATAACGGTCACCATGCCAAGGAGCTTGCCCCCTACCACGTCGGTGAACATCTGATCGCCGACAACGGCAGCGCTTGAGCGCCGCGAACCGATCTTGCGAAGCGCTCGAAGAAACGCGAAGGGCAATGGCTTGACCGCCTTGGCGACGAGATCGATACCGAGCTCATCGGCTACCAGTGAGACTCGCCCGTGCCAATTGTTGGAGACCAGACACACCTTGAAGCCGTTGGCAGACAGCGAGCGAACCCAGGATCGCGCGGCATCAGGGACCGCGTCGCTGTCGCGCGGGAGCAGCGTGTTGTCCAAGTCAATAAGCAGCGTGTCCACCCCGCGCAAACGGAGCGAATCCAGGTCTATGTCGTTGACGCTGCGAAGGTAGTAGTCGGGCGAGATCATGCGACTGTCCCTGTCTCGGTATGTATTGGATGCTTACTGGTCGCGCTCGACTCCGAGCCCCGCTCCTTGTGTAGTGAGAGCCTTTTGGGCCTCGTTCATCTTCTGGGCGCTAACCTTGTCACCCGCGAGATTGAAGACGGTCCTAAAGATACCGTAGCCCTCGAACTGGTCATCCGGGGTTTCCCACGTCGTGTCGGACGCGGTTCCCGCCCGTGCTTGCTTGAGGGCCTCGGGAAGATTCTTTACTTTGTCTTGCATGAGAAGAAGCTGTGCATAGTTTGCCCGCATTAGGCCCGCATTGGGGTTGCTCGCGATGCCGTCGCGCGCTATATCGAGCGCCTGTGGCATCCGACCGATTTGGGAGAGCATCCACGAGGCGACATAGTAGGACTGTTGGAACTGCGGATCGAGGATTTGAACTAGCCGCATGGTGGGCAGGAAATCGAGTCTCTCATTGATGGGCTTGCCGTTCCCGTACTGGTGAAACTGCGGCTCGAGACGATTCCAGAGCGCCGCGGCTGCGAACTTGCGGAGTCCTCCCAGATACTCGAAACCGGTGCGCCCGAGCAGCGCCCCGGTGGAAACGGTCGCCTCGGATGGTGCCGAGTAGGCCGCAATCCCTTGCGCCGCAAGGATGGTTACTACCAACGCAACGGCCACCAGCCCGAGACGAAGTCCCTTTGAGGCGGTGAGGCTCACAGGTCACGACTCGCAAAGAGAACCGATCCCCCGAGTAACAGGAGTGCAACCCAGGCACAAAACGCGAGCACCATAGAGAGCGCATACATCGGTCCATAGCCGTTGCCGAGCGCCACCGGGTTGATGACGTTGAAGATGTCGAGGGAGGGGAAGTACCAGGGCGCTCGCACGCCTTCTGGCAGGCCAAGCAGAGTAACAACCGCGTGCCCGACAAACGTGAATGCAAGTGCCCCCACGACTGCCGTGATCACGCCAAACGAACACGAAAGCATGACAGCGAGCGACATGATGACGCCGACCTCAAGCCAGACTGCGAAGGCCGCCTCGAGAAGCCGCCACATAATCTCGGCACCCGGCATCGTGAAATAGCCGATCGCAATTGTGGCCACGGTGCACAGGGCGATAACGCCACCCAAGACAATGAACATTCCCAACCAGCTGCCGGCGACGTACTGCCATCGGCGAACGTCGCGCGAGGCCACGTTGAAGACCGTGCGCCGTTCGACCTCCATGGGAATCCGCGTCGCCGAAAGCGCCAGAGCGACCACGAGCGCGGCCGAATAGATGAGCGCAATGGCCACCTCACGGAAGACCGACGCCGCG
>JBAXEO010000115.1:0-7009 GCA_037140395.1 Coriobacteriia bacterium | reverse complement strand
GCGATGAACAGGAATACCAGGTAGTTGGTGAGGTGCCAGCTGGCGATGCCGACTTCCAAGTCGTTCGACTTGAGGAAACTGAGAAGCCCCTCTATCTCTTCGCCGAATTTCTCCACCCTAGGAACTCCCTTGCTAGTCGCGATATGACTGACGCATCAGGCCGACGGCGATCACGCCAAGCCCGATGACAAACCCTGCCCCAAGCGACAGCCCAAAGTACAGAAAGCCGTCCGGCACTAGGAGCACGTAAGCGATAAGAACACCCGAGGCGACCAGCATTCCACCCATCATGAACATCATCATGATGGCGATGCTGTCACTCACATCGGAGGACCTGGCGATTGTGCGGCTCCACGCGGTGGCCGTAATCAGGCCTGCGCCGACAAGGAAGCCAAGTACGGCTGCGATTGCCGGTGTCGCCAAAATCTCTCGCAGCTGCACGGTTCTTACGGTCCTCGTTCCTTACCCTCGTCCCCTGACCCCTCGGGGTCAGAACCAGCCATAGCGGCTGACAAGCACGGTCATCGTACACGACCACTCGGAGGGCAACAACCTACAGCCAATCTTATTTCGACGCTCGGCGGCTTCTACCTTCTCTGGACTTTGGTTCCGGGAGGTCATCCGGATGCTGCACCGCCTCGAAAAGCCCCAGCCAGTAGGCCATGAATCCGGTAATCACAAAGAGAGAACCGAACGCAACAACCTTGAACGGTCCCCCCGCCCACCTCACGGTGTATCCGCCCACCGCAAGTGCCACGCACCAGACGTAGATGATCAACACCGTCTGAGTCTGGTTGAACCCACGTCCAAGCAGCCGATGATGAATATGTCCGCGGTCGGCCTCCTGGATCGGGCGGCTATGCAGAATCCTGCGTACGATGGCCGACGCCGTGTCAAAGATCGGAACGCCGACGATGAGCAGCGGCACCGCCAGCGCGATGGTCGCTGTCGATTTCATGACGCCCATCAGCGAAATCGCCGACAGCGTGAAGCCCAAGAAGAGCGCACCGGAGTCCCCCATGAAGATGGAGGCCGGATGAAAGTTGTAGCGCAGAAACGCGGCGCAGGTCCCAATGACAGCCGCGGCAAGCACAGCAGCATCTAGCCGGTTGCCCTGTGCAGCGAGCAAGAGCAGGCTCACGGCGGCGATACCCGTGACTCCGGCAGCGAGCCCGTCTAACCCGTCAATCAGGTTGATGACGTTGGTGAACGCGACGATGTAGATCAGCGTGATGGGAGCCGCGAGGAGGCCCAGGGACACGAGGCCACCACCAAACGGGTTACCGATGTAGGCGATCCTCAGGCCTGATGCGACCGCAATTGCGGCGGCCACAACCTGGCCGAGCAACTTGACGCCCGGAGAAAGGGACACGATGTCGTCGATCAGGCCAACGAGGAAGACCACGGCCATGGCCACCAGCACGCCCAGAATCCGCACGCGTGCCGTCCCGCCGTCGACCAGCGTCCCACCCCAGCCCGCGAAGTACTCCCCCGCCGCCTGGGCAGCGACCGCCGCCATCACGCCGAGGAAGATCGCGACGCCGCCGAGCCTGGGGATGGGAGTGCTGTGCACCTTGCGGCCACCCGGCGTGTCCACCATCCCGCGAGAGATGGCGAATCGGCGCACGAGCGGGGTCACAAGGAAGGTCACCAGCGCACCCACCGCCGCAATCAGCAGATAGTGAAGTACGCTCACAGGCTTTCGGCCTTGAGCTGCCGAGGAACCAGGTTAGCTTCGGCGAGAATCTCGGCCGAGAGCGGATCGGGGTACGGATCGCGGTAGACGATGTCGACAACGCCAGCGTTGAGCAGGATCTTCGCGCACAGCACGCACGGCTGATGCGTGCAGTAGGCGATGGCGCCGTCCATGGCGATGCCGTGCTTGGCGGCCTGGATGACCGCGTTTTGCTCGGCGTGGATGCCTCGGCAGAGTTCGTGATGACTGCCTGAGGGGATGTTGCGCTGCTCTCGTAGGCAGCCGACCACCTCGCAGTGCGCGAGCCCCTTGGGAACGCCGTTGTAGCCGGTGGCCAGGATGCGCTTGTCCTTGACCAGGACCGCGCCCGTGGCACGACGCAGGCAGGTCGAGCGACCGGAGACCTGCTCGGCAATCGACATGAAGTACTCGTCCCAGGACGGTCGTGGCATGTGCATGCTCCTGTTCAGGCCGCGATCTACAGCGTGCCGAAGATGCGGTCGCCGGCATCGCCCAGACCAGGCACGATGTAGCCGTGATCGTTCAAGTGCGAGTCGATGGCGCAGGTGTAGATGTGGACATCCTCGCAGTGGGCGAGAACTTCTTCGATGCCCTCGGGGGCCGCGATGATCACGAGCAGCTCGATGTGGCGTGCGCCCTTCTCGCGAAGCAGCTTGATGGCGGCACTCGCGGAGCCACCCGTCGCGAGCATGGGGTCGACGATCAGCACACTGCGCTCGGCGATGTCGTCGGGCAGCTTGCAGTAGTACTCGACCGGACGCAGCGTTACTGGATCGCGGTACAGGCCGACGTGGCCCACCTTCGCTGCCGGGAGGAGCTCCAAGATGCCGTCGACCATGCCGAGCCCAGCGCGCAGGATTGGGATGACGGCAACTTTCTTGCCCGCGAGCACGTAGCCCGTCGTCTCGGCGATGGGGGTGGTGACGGTGGTCTCGTCGAGTCGGAATCCGCGCGTTGCCTCGTAGGCTTCGAGCACCGCAAGCTCCTTGACGAGCTCGCGGAACTGCTTGGAGCCGGTCTGAGCATCGCGCAGAATCGTCAGCTTGTGTCGCACCAGCGGATGATCGACCACGGTCACGTTGGGGTAAGGGCTGACTTGCGGCATTCCTGGCTCCTCTCGCGCGGTGGCGACGTGGCTTTGCGCTCGAACCTAGAGCTCCGGGTAGAGCGGGTGGGCATCGAGCAGCCCCTTGACCTGCTCGCGCACGTCAGTGAGGCGGGCCTCGTCGTCGCGATTGAAGAGCGTCTGGGCGACCAGGCAGCCGACCGTATGTGCCTCGCCGGCAGTGAAGCCGCGTGTGGTGATCGCCGGCGAGCCGACGCGAATGCCGCTCGTGACAAACGGGCTCTCCGGGTCGTTGGGGATGGCGTTCTTGTTGGTGGTGATGCCGACGTCCTCTAGCAGCCTCTCGGCGTCCTTGCCGGTAACTCCGGCCGGACGCAGGTCGACCAGTGCGAGATGGTTGTCGGTCCCACCGGAGATCAGCCGCAGGCCACACTCGACCATCGCCTCGCCCATCACCCGCGCATTGACGACGACCTGGTCGATGTATGCCGAGAACTCCGGCTGCATGGCCTCGCCAAAAGCGACCGCCTTGGCCGCGATCATGTGCTCGAGCGGACCGCCCTGCAGTCCCGGGAACACGGCCTTGTCGAGCTTGCTCGCCCACTCCTCTTTGCAGAGCACAAACCCGGAACGGGGCCCGCGCAGCGTCTTGTGGGAGGTGGAGGATACGAAGTCGGCGTACGGTACCGGCGAAGGATGCGCGCCGGTGGCAACGAGACCCGCGATGTGTGCCATGTCGACCATGAAGACCGCGCCGACCTCCTTGGCGACAGACGCAAACCGCTCGAAGTCGATGACGCGGGGATACGCCGAGGCGCCCGCGATGATCATCTTGGGACGGTGCTCACGGGCCAGGCGCTCCATCTGGTCGTAGTCGATGGTCTCGGTCTCCATGTCCAGACCATAGGGCACCACGTTGAACCATTTGCCACTGAAGTTGACCGGCGAGCCGTGGGTAAGGTGGCCGCCCATTGCCAGGCTCATCCCGAGCACCGTGTCGCCCGGATCGAGTGCGGCGTAGTAGACCGCGAGGTTGGCCTGCGCACCCGCGTGGGGCTGCACGTTGGCGTGGTCGGCGCCAAAGAGCTCGCACACGCGGTCGCGCGCGAGGTTCTCGACGATGTCGACCTTCTCGCATCCGCCGTAGTAGCGCTTGCCGGGGAGCCCCTCGGCGTACTTGTTGGTGAGAACGGTGCCGGCGGCCTCAAGAACCGCCATCGACACGAAGTTCTCTGACGCGATCAACTCGATGGTGCTTCGCTGGCGTGAAAGCTCAGCGTCGATCGCAAAGGCGACCTCGGGATCCTGCGCGGCGATGTACTTCACTGACATTGGTTGCAGCCTGCTTTCACTCGCTCGACTTTGTGTCTTGATGCTCTGCTGCCGTTATCTTGGCGACTCGGTCGGCATGACGCCCCGCGGCGAAGGGTGTGGCGAGGAAGGCATCGACAATCTCCTCGTTGACCTGCACCGGAACGAATCTGGCCGAGACCGTCACCACGTTGGCGTCGTTGTGTTCACGTGCCAGCCGAGCAAACTCGGGGGTGGTCACGTTGGCGGCACGGACCCCCGCGACCTTGTTGGCTGCGATTGCCATCCCGATGCCCGTTCCGCACACCAGCACGCCGAAGTCCGCTTCACCCGCAGCGACTCGCCGTGCGACGGCGATCGCGAAATCCGGATAGTCGACCGAGCCCTCGGCGTCTGCGGTACCCAGATCGGCGACGGAAACGCCGGCTGCCGTTAGGTGCTGTGCAAGACGCTGCTTCTGATCGAACCCCGCGTGATCGCTGCCAATGACGACGCGCATGAAGTCAGCCTCTCGGGTCTCTGGTGGCAGTGGGTGTGGTGATTGTACCGCACCGAGTGGAGGGCACAGCGACTCCGCGCGAGCATCGTGGATGGTTCGACGACGGGCGCGCATCGCGCGGCAGTGTGTCTTTACCACATTGGTAATGCCGTGTTATCTTTACCACATTGGTAAAGCTATCACTCGGAGCATGCGTGGAGGTCTACTTTGTGACAAGGAGGCTCGCAGCAGCCCTTTCGTCCGACAAACAGAGGGTTCGCACGTATGGCGCCGGGACTGCCAGAAGACTCCACTCTCGCCTCAGCCAGCTTCTTGACGCTGACAACCTCGGGACGATGCTGTCGCTCTCAGGCGCGTGCCATGAACTCCACCAGAACCGAGCAGGTCAGCTTGGTCTGAATGTGACCGGCAACCTGCGCCTCATCTTCAAACCCACGGTCGACCCGCCACCGGAAAAGCCGGACGGCGGACTCGACTGGACGTCGGTGACCGCAATCACGATCCTGGAGGTGACGGACTACCATGGCCGCTGAATATCGATATGACCCGAGAACTGACGTCCCCCTTGCTCCCGGCGAGACAATACGCGAGATCCTTGAGGATAGAGGCATCACACAGGTCGATTTTGCTGTGCGTCTGGACAAGAGCGAGAAGTTCGTCAGCCAACTCATCAACGGAAGGGTCGCCCTCACCTACCAGACGGCGGTCGAGCTCGAACGCGTATTGGGCGTGCCTTCGTCGTTTTGGAACAATGCCGAATCTCGCTACCGTGACCAGCTGGCGCACCAGCAACGGCAAGCCGGACTGGCCGAGCAATCCCAATGGGCCGAGTCCTTCCCGCTCAAGGCGATGGAATCCAACGGTTGGATCGCACGCGAGACGACCCCCGCCGAGCAGGCAGAAGAGCTGCTCTCGTTCTTTGGCACGTCTTCAATCGGCGCCTACCGGGCCTACTGGGGCTCGCCCAAGCGACTGGCAGCACGCATAAGCACGGCCTCCACCGCAGAGACGCCCGCGCTCGTCGCATGGCTGCGTGCCGGCGAACGCGCAGCTGAGAAGGCGCGAGCCGAACCGTTCAGCGAATCGACATTCAGGCGTGTGTTGACCGATCTCCGTGAAGTAAGTCGCCTCACTCCCGCCGAAGGGGTCCCGCTCGCCGTGAAACGGTGCGCGACAGCTGGAGTAGTCGTGGCGTTCATGCCCGAGATGGGCAAGAACCGATACCCGGCAATCAGTTGGTGGCCATCGCGCGCCCGGGCGGTCATCCAACTCGGCATGCGCTACGCCACCGACGACCAACTGTGGTTCGCCCTCTATCGCCAAGCCGGACACCTCCTGCTCGACGATCGCCGAGGCTCAGGGATCAGCGCGTTGGACGACGACCCTGTAGCCGAGGACAGGGCGACCCACTTTGCGACAGACATGCTCATCCTGTGCAGCGACTACCAGACGTTCGCTGCCGCCGGTCGGCCGACGAAAGCCAGCGTGCGGGAGTTCGCAGAGCGCCACGGAATCTCGGCGAGCATCGTCGTCGGCAGACTGCAGCGGGACGGCTTCATCCCCAACAACTGGATGAACGATCTGAAGACGCCGCTTCAGTGGGCGGAGCTAGCAGAGCGCCCGACCGCTGTTGGCGACCGGGCACCCAAAGACTCTCTGGGCTGAGGTGCTAGTTGCCTCCGGCGACCGTAGCTGCGATCTGCTCGGCAGGGATGGCCCCTTCGCGCAAGACCATGGGCTCGGCACCGGTGCAGAGCACGACGGTTGAGGCCTGCTGGTGCTCTGTTTCCCCGCCGTCGAGGCACAGGTCTGCGGCTTGGAGGATGCGTATTTCGACGTCCTCGTAGCAGCCAGGCGCGGGATTACCGGTGGTATTGGCGCTTGTGGCGATGATGGGGCCACCAGAAGACTGGATCAGCTCGACGATCACCTCGTGATCCGGCGAGCGCAGTGCAACCGTGCCGTCGGGGGCGCGGAAGTCCTTCCCAACGCGCTCAGACGCGCGTACGACGAGCGTCAGCGGCCCGGGCCAATACGCATGAGCGAGGCGATGAGCGTAGTCGGGGATGTCGACCCCGTAGGTGTCCAGTGCGTCTTCATTCTCAACGAGCCAGGGCAGGGGCTTGTCGAGCGGTCGGACCTTGACCTCAAAGATTTCCTGCGCGCCGAACTTGGAGTCTGCCAGTGCACCGATGCCGTAAACCGTCTCGGTGGGAAACACGACGAGTCCGCCGTCACGGAGTACCGTGGCGGCGAGGTTTATCACTTCTGCGTTGGGGCTCCCCGAATCGATGTGGTAGGTCTTAGACATCGTCTGCCTCCTTGCATCCCTGCCCGGATGTGTCCTCAGGGTTGAAGCGGCAACCTGGCGGTCGCGATGCGGTCGCGCCCTGCGAGGTCTGTCACAACCCTGACA
>JBAXEO010000114.1:0-7017 GCA_037140395.1 Coriobacteriia bacterium | reverse complement strand
GCCGTCCGGCGGCACTTCCAGCAGCGCTCCACTCTGGTAGAATGTGCGCGTCTTGGGAGGGGTGCGCGCTGGTTGCACCCGTACGTTCGAATCTGGAGGAGAAATGCCCAATCTGCCCCTGTTCATCGGTTTGGCTGCTGGCGTTCTAGCGGCTGCCTACGCCGGCTTCCTCGTCATGAGGATCAACAAGCTGCCTGCCGGCAACGAGAAGATGCAAGAGATCGCAGGCGCGATCCAGGACGGCGCAATGGCCTACCTTGGTCGCCAGTACCGCAGTGTCGGTGTGGTTGCCGCAGTCCTGGCCATCGCCATCGCTATCCCCGGCTTCTTTGGAGTCCCCGGCTTCGGCATGTGGACCGCCTTCGGCTTCCTGCTTGGCGGTGCGGCTTCTGCTGCGGCCGGCTATATCGGCATGAGTATCTCGGTTCGCGCGAACGTGCGCACTGCTGAGGCTGCCCGCAACGGGCTTGGCAAGGCGCTGACCGTGGCGTTTGAGGCCGGCTCAGTCACCGGCCTGTTCGTCGTAGGTCTTGGCATCTTGTCGGTGTCGATCATGGCGATGCTCGTGACCGCAGGTATCGCTCCTGTTGAGGCGCTCGTCGGCCTCGGTTTCGGTGGTTCGCTCATCTCGGTGTTCGCGCGTCTCGGCGGCGGTATCTTTACCAAGGCTGCTGACGTTGGAGCCGATCTCGTCGGCAAGGTCGAGGCCGGTATCCCCGAGGACGATCCCCGCAACCCCGCCGTCATTGCCGACAACGTCGGTGACAACGTCGGCGACTGCGCAGGTATGGCTGCCGACCTCTTCGAGACCTACGTCGTCACAACCGTGGCTGCGATGCTCATCGGTATCCTCGCATTCGGCGAGAAGGGCATGGCGTTCTCGATCGGTATGCCGATTGCGCTTGGCGCCGTCTCGATCGTCGCGTCGATCATCGGCACGTTCTTCGTGAGGATGAGCCCCAACGGCACGATCATGGGCGCGCTCTACAAGGGCCTGTGGGCCGCGGCGGCGATCGCCGCCATCCTGTTCTACCCGGTCATCATGTGGCTGACCCCGACCGTCCTCGAGCTGACCAGAACCGGCCGTACGCTCGTCGTGGCCAACGTCGGTCCCAGCCCGCTCACGGTCTGGTTCTGCGCATTGGTCGGCATCGCGCTGACCGCCGCGATGGTCTATATCACCGACTACTACACCGGCTCGACGTTCCGCCCAGTCCGCACAATCGCGCAGGCTTCGGTTAGCGGCCACGGCACCAACGTCATCCAGGGCCTCGCGGTCGGCATGGAGTCCACTGGTCTCCCGGTCATCGCTATCGCCCTCGCGACGCTTGTCAGCTTCTCTCTCGCCGGCATCTACGGCATTGCGGTCGCCGCGCTGTCGATGCTCTCCATGGCCGGCATCGTCGTCGCGATCGATGCGTTCGGTCCTGTCACCGACAACGCCGGTGGCATCGCCGAGATGGCCGGCCTACCCGCCGAGGTCCGCGTCGTGACCGACGCATTGGATGCTGTCGGCAACACCACCAAGGCCGTCACGAAGGGCTATGCGATTGCCTCGGCAGCCCTCGCCGCCGTTGTGCTCTTCGCCGACTTCACTCACGCGGTCACCCAGCAGCTCGGAGTCGCGGTCCCGAGCTTCGATGCGAGCAAGATAGTGTTCAGCCTCTCGAATCCCTACGTGCTCATCGGTCTCTTCATAGGCGGCGCGCTGCCGTTCTTGTTCGCGTCGCTCGCCATGACGGCGGTCGGCAAGGCAGCCGGCGCGGTCGTCGAAGAGGTTCGTCGCCAGTTCCGCGAGATGCCGGGCATCATGGAGGGCACGCAGAAGCCGGACAACGCTCGCTGCGTCGACCTCGTGACGCAGGCGGCCCTCAAGGAGATGACGCTTCCTGCGCTGATCCCCACCGGCGTTCCGGTGCTCATCATTCTCCTCGGCTTCATCCTCAAGGCCGTCGGTTTTGCCGACGCGTTCCTGTTCACGACGCTCATGCTCGGCGGCGCACTTGTCGGCACCATCGTCACGGGCCTGTTCTTGGCCATCTCGATGACCTCGGGCGGCGGCGCTTGGGATAACGCCAAGAAACTCTTTGAGGATGGCTTTACGGACAAAGACGGCGTCAAGCACCTCAAGGGCAGCGAAGCGCACAAGGCCGCTGTCACCGGAGACACGGTTGGTGATCCTTACAAGGACACGGCCGGTCCGGCGCTCAACTCGATGATCAAGGTCTTCAACATCGTTGCCTTGTTGCTGGTTCCGCTGCTGGTGCTTCTCGCCCGCTAGAACGACGTTTCGAGAGACAGCGCGGCCCCTCGGCTGATTGCCGGGGGGTCGCCTACATCTCGAGGTCCACATCACGTCGCGAAGGGAATACATACCTACGGCGGCGCATTCGCGCCCCAAGCCTGAGAGGAGCGTTCACGATGCCGACTGCCTACATCGCGCTCGGAAGCAATCAAGGCGATCGCATGCTCAACCTGGGCCGCGCGGTCGACGCGTTGAGCGACCTTGAAGACACGCGCGTGACGGCCGTGTCGCATGCGTACGAGTCCGAGCCCGCGTATGTGCAGGACCAGGCGCTCTTCGCCAACGCAGTCGTGGCGATGGAGACTGACCTGGAGTCAGAGCAGCTGCTCGCTTACCTTCAGCAGATTGAGGACAGCATGGGCAGAGTGCGCGCCGAGAAGAATGGTCCGCGCCTGATCGATTTGGACATACTGCTCCTTGGCGACGAGGACTCCCATACGCCGAATCTCACAATCCCGCACCCGCGCCTGCTCGAGCGCGACTTCGTGGTGACGCCGCTCCTCGAGATCGCGCCCAGGATTCAGCTTCCGGACGGAACCCGAGTCACGCGAGACAACGCCACGATCGGGCCAGTCATCGGAGACCTGGGTCCGGTTCCGGACGTCGGCGCGCTGCACAACGACCCGGTCTTGCCGGGCGAATGGGTCGATGTCGCCGATGGCACTCGGGATCAGGATGTCGTTGCCGGCTGGGACCCGCAGCTCATGCTGGTGCGCGAGGTCATGGAACAGTCCGAGATCCCGTACCGGTGGGATCCCTATGAGCCCGAGTCCACCACCGACCCGTTCGGTCTACCCACGCAGTTTAGGATCCTTGTGCCTGCGAGTTATCGCGAGCATGCGCTCGAAGTGATCGCCGCGGTTATGGCCGCTGAGCCCCAGTTCCCTGCCGATCAGATGGGCGAGGAGTAGGCGGAGGGACTCGGGTGCGCCCCAGGTCTCGGCTTTCTACGCGAACCGCGTGATTTGGAGCCCGTAGTGCGCCAGCGGCTCGAAGTCGGGGTCGCAGGTCATTAGCGGGAGGTTGAGCTCGAGCGCGAGTGCGGCTGCAAACGCGTCTCCCAGACCGAGTGCGTGCTCGGCTTTTACGGCAGCCGCCGTGAGTGCGATTCCTTGACTCACGTCGACGAATTCAATCGGCAGTTGCGTGAGGGCGCCAACGACCTCGCGCGGTGCGCGGCCCATCGCTCGGGCTGCCGAGTACACGACCTCGCACCAGTTGACCGCGCAGATGGGGAGCCGGTCGTCATTGGCGAGCGCCTCTGAGAGAGCGGCCGAAACAGCTTCCGCTCCCGGCTCGTCTCCAAACAGCGCTACAAGAGCACAGGCGTCAAGTACTACCCGGGCGCTCATTCCTCGAGGGCCCCGTCCCGAGCGTGCTCCTCGCGTCGTTCTTGGATGAGGTCATCGGTCGAATACTTCACGCCGAGTCGGCCAAAGAGCCCGCGCGCGTGGGCCACCGGATCCTCGTGCTCCGGCATGAGGACGATGTGGTCGCCCATGTCCACGACGACAAGCTTTGTGCCTGGTGTTAGGTGATTGCGACGCCGTATCTCTGCAGGAATCACGATTTGCCCCTTTGTCGAGACAGTGATGTTCATGGTGGTCACCTCGGCGAGTCGTTGGCTTACAAGACACTGCCTAGTGTAAGACCACGGAGACGCCGAATCAACGCGCCCCTGAGCCTAGCGCGGCCGTCTTGCCGGAATCTAGACGGTTCCTTTCCCTCCTCGCGCTATACTGTGCTACCTCTTGGGAGGCGCCGCGTGGACCCACGCCGATTGGCTCGGCTGCGACGGCGAACTGCGAAAGGAGAACCCATGAGCGCACAGGTTCCTTCGGATCCCACCCCTCGCGTCACGGCCTCCGCGCTTGGCGCCATGAAAGCGGCCGCTCGGCCGATTGTGGTGCTGACGGCCTACGACTACCACTCGGCTCGTCTTGTCGACGCGGCCGGCGTGGATGCCGTGCTGGTCGGCGATTCCTTGGGCATGACCATGCTGGGCCATGCTTCGACGCTCTCGGTCACGGTCGATGACATGCTCCGAGCCACCGCATCGGTGTCGCGTGCGGTTTCACACGCACTGGTCATCGCCGACATGCCGTTCATGTCCTACCAGGCCGACTACGCCGAGGGGATGCGCAACGCAGGCCGCATGCTTGCCGAGGGTGGCGCACAGGCCGTCAAGCTTGAGGGCGCGACGTTCGACACGATTGCGCTGGTGGAGGGGCTTGTCTCGGCGGGCGTTCCGGTGATGGGGCATGTTGGTCTTACGCCGCAGTCGATCAACGTCCTTGGCGGCTACGCCACGCAGGGCAAGCTGGCTCCGGCCGCCGCCCAAGTCATCGCCGATGCGATCGCCTTAGACGCCGCGGGTGCGTTCGCCATCGTGCTCGAGTGTGTCCCGGCGGAGCTCGCTGCGCGCATCACCGCCCTCGTGACCGTGCCCACCATCGGGATTGGCGCCGGCGTTGGATGCGACGGCCAGGTTCAGGTCTTCCACGACGTGCTCGGGCTTGGCCAGTTCGTTCCGCGTCACGCCAAGCGCTACGCGGCGCTCGATGTCGAGATCGATCGCGCCGTGACCACCTACGCCGAGGAGGTCCGCTCGAAAGCGTTTCCTGCCGAGGAGCAGTCGACCCACATGGACGTCGACGTGCTCGCAGAGGCTGAGATTCTTTTCGCTGCCGAGTACGCCGACGAGTTCGATGGCGACCTGCTGTGATTGAGCGCATCTCGGGAAAGAGCGAGGTTCGCAGCGCCGTTGCTGATGCTCGCCGAGAAGGGCGGACCATCGCGCTGGTGCCCACGATGGGCGCGTTGCACGACGGTCACCTGTCACTCGTGCGCGCTGCGCGGTTGCGGGCTGATTTCGTCGTTGCCTCGGTTTTCGTGAACCCGACTCAGTTTGGGCCCAACGAAGACTTCGACCGCTATCCGCGCAGGCTGGAGGCGGATCTGGAACTGCTGGGCGCCGATGGGGTCGACGTGGTTTTCACCCCGAGTGCCGAGTCGATGTATCAGGACGGCACTGACGTGATCGTCGATCCCGGCGCGCTTGCGCTGCGTTGGGAGGGTGCGCTGCGGCCCAGCCATTTTTCGGGAGTCGCCACGGTGGTCGCAAAGCTCTTCAATCTAGTCAAGCCGGATCTGGCGTTCTTTGGCGAGAAGGACTACCAGCAACTCATGGTCATCAGTCGCATGGCACGCCAGCTGGATTTCGGCGTTGGAATCGTGGGCTGTCCTACCGTGCGCGACACCGACGGGCTCGCTCTGTCGAGTCGAAACGTCAACCTCTCGCCTGCGGAGCGCACGGCCGGGCTCGGGCTGCCAGAAGCGCTCGCGGCAGCCGCGAGCATGGTCGCCTGGGGAGAGACGGGCGTGGCCGAAATCGAGGCCGAGATGCGCGAGGTTGTGGCCAGCCATGCCGAGGGCGGCCTGTCGCTCGACTACGCCGTGCTGGTCGACTCCGACACCTTAGAGCCGCTCGACCGCCTCGACCACGCCGCGCGCGCACTGATTGCCGGCCGTGTCGGCTCGACCCACCTCATCGACAACTGCGCGCTCGTGGTGCCGGGAACTTCGGCGTGAGCGACGCAGCGGGGCTGTCCGCCGAAATCCGCGAACTCGCAGCTGAGCGCGGGGCGGTTATCCTCGCTCACAACTACCAGCGCGCCGAAGTCCAGGATGTCGCCGACTTTGTGGGCGACTCGCTGGGCCTTTCTCGGCAGGCGGCGGCGACCGACGCGGGCACGATCGTGTTCGCCGGCGTCCACTTCATGGCCGAGACCGCCAAGATACTGGCCCCCGACAAGACGGTCCTGCTTCCCGAGCCGCGCGCCGGCTGCCCCATGGCTGACATGATCACAGGTCCGGCGCTCGCTTCGTGGAGGTCCGCGCATCCGGGCGTGCCGGTGGTGACGTACGTGAACTCCTCGGCGGCGGTCAAGGCCGAGAGCGATGTGTGCGTGACGAGCGCCAATGCCGTCGCCGTCGTGCGTGCCCTCGGCGCCGAGAGAATTCTGTTCGCTCCCGATCGCAACCTCGGCTCATGGGTCGCGCGCTCGCTTCCCGACGTTGACGTACAGCTGTGGGATGGCTGGTGCCCCACGCACGATGAAGTGACCGTTGAGCAGGTCCGCGCCGCGCGCGCCGAGCACCCCGACGCGTTGGTGATGGCGCATCCCGAGTGCCGGCCGCCGGTTGTCGACCTCGCCGACGCGGTGCTGTCCACTTCGCAGATGCTCGTCTTCGCTGCCGAGAACCCAGCCGAGGAGTTCATCGTCGTTACCGAAGCGGGACTCTTGCACGGTCTGCGCAGAGCGGCGCCCGACAAGCGATACTTTGAGCTTGCGCCTGGGATGCTCTGCCCCAACATGAAGATCACCACGCTCACCAAGGTCCGCGACTGCCTCGCCCTTGGTTCCGGAGAGGTGTTCGTGGATGCCGAAGTCCGCCCGCGCGCGTTGCTCGCCGTCGAGCGGATGGTCGCCATTGGCTGAGGCCGCGTCTATCGGCGACGCGGGCTCCGGGGCTCGTGGGAGCGACGGGCCGAGTCCAGCGCGTGCGGGTGTGCTTCCAGCCGCGCTCTCGCGCCGCTACCTGCTGGAGTTCGACACCACTTCGTGCGTGGCGCACGAATGCGACGTGCTTGTGGTTGGCAGCGGCATCGCGGGCCTGACAGTGGCACTCGCGGCGTCAAAGACGTGCAG
>JBAXEO010000113.1:0-7036 GCA_037140395.1 Coriobacteriia bacterium | reverse complement strand
AGAGGCGGAAAGCGAGCAAATGCCGCTCCTCTCCTTGGGAGAAAAGCGGCATTCATCAGGGATTCTTTGCAATAACTCTGACAAGAACGAATGCCGTCGTCGTTTTGCACTTACTTTGTCAATCAACCCCCTCCAGGAATGCGAGCGCCGACAGCGACACCCGCGCTATAATCCGTCAGGCTCGAGGCACCAGCGATGCCGAGACGCCCTCTGCGGGAAGACGGCTCGCATCGGTCTTGGAGGGCGCCCCAACGTCCGATCCGGCTGAGAGCACCAACATGGTCGCACACACGTCGATAGAGGTCCGATCCGGTGCTGATACTACCCCTAGTTCTTCTTCTCGTGGTCGTGCTCGCCGCACTCGGCTGTGAGCGGAGCCTGCGAGAGTCGACTCTCGCAGGGATCACGGCGATCTCTCTCGCTACACTGGTGCTCACGCAGGTGCTCTCAACGCTAGGCGCGCTTCAGCACGGTTGGCTCGTCGCCGGCTGGACGCTCCTCCTGGCCATGCTGGCAGTGCTGCTGAGGTCCCGTGTCGCCGCCGGCTACCGCCGTCTGCGAACCAACTTCCTGCCGACGTGGGGAGCTTGGGAGTGGCTCACCGCCGCCATCCTCACGGTAATCATCCTGGGGACTCTCGCATCGGCACTTCTCTATCCCATCGTGAACAGCGACAGCCTGAGCTACCACATGCCTCGGGTCTTCTTCTGGTACCAGAACCACTCAGTTGCGCGCTATGCGACACCCGAGGGACGACAGATCTTCGCCAGCCCCTTTGCGGAATACGCCATCCTGCAAGCGAAGATCCTCGCGGGCGGAACGGACCGGCTCAGCAACACTATACAGTGGCTTGCGTACGTTCTTTCAATTCTGGCGGTCTCGATGATCGCCCAGCGACTGGGTGCAGACCGTCGTGGCCAGCTGGTCGCCTCAATCGCGGCCGCGGCAACCCCAATGGCGATTCTGCAAGCATCGACGACACAGAACGATCTCGTGTGCGCCTTCTGGTGCCTTGCCGCCATCTATTGGGTCGTGAGCTACGTCGACGAACGGCCAGAAGGCCGCGGGGCCGTGTGGTGGTGGACTATTTGGCTCGGCAGTTCTCTCGCGCTCGCCATCCTCACCAAGCCGACAGCGTACCTGGCCTGCGCACCATTCTTGCTCTGGCTGGCCATCGTCGCAGTTCGCCGGGACGGACTGGGACGCGCAGCGGCGGTAGGGAGCGCCGTCGTACTGGTGACGTCGGCTCTCGCGTCCGGCTGGCTTGTGGAGAACGCGCGCCTACTGGACGGAGACGCCATCGGATTCAGCGCTCCGGGTGGCAATGCGGGACTTCTCGTCATCGACAGGAGTTCCTCGGCGTTAGTCGCCAACGCGCTGAAGAACACCTCGATGATGCTCTCGACACCCTCGGATCGAGCCAACGACATGATTGCCTCGGGTTTTCGCGTCCTAATCCGTTCGTACGGCGGTGACCCTGAGAATCCCGGGACTCTCGATCGCAACATGCCTGGCCCTTACGCCCTCGATCACAGGATCACATACCACGACGTCGGCCCATCGCCGATCACGCTGCTGCTGGTGGCGGCTGCGGCGATCGTCCTCCTGCTTGACCGGAATCGCGCGACGGTGCGAGCGAAGTGGTATTTGCTATGTGGCGCCGCGGCCCTGTTCATCTCGGCTGGGCTAATCGGCTACAGCTACTACATCAACCGCGTCCTACTAGGATGCTTGCTGCTGCTGGTGCCTCTGGTAGGTCCCGCCTTCAGCAGGCTTGAGCTGGACCGACGGCGCGCTGCCGTCGGGCTGATGCTGGGACTGCTGGCGGCCTGTGTGGCTTGGGGTGCGGCCGTGATGTCGCTCAACGCGACCAACCGGCTGCTGCCCCCCGCGCTGACTCCGGTCAGAATCGGCAGCCGGGACTTGGGATACTGGAACACCCCGTATGCCGACCTGAGCTTCAGGGAACACGCACCTTGGCTGGAACTTCCATACAAGGAGATTGCGGCGGCTATCCGAGAAGGCGGCTACACGAGAGTCGGTATCGACTCGAAGGCCTTGAACGTGACCATCTACCCGTTGCTCGCGCTGCTCTCGGACCGCCAGGTCGAGTACGTGGGAGACACTCTCCTGCAGGGTAAACTGCAAGCTGCCCAATTTTCGCCACAGGTGGTCGTTTCGATTATACCGGCAGACGCTGCGCTGGAGACATCCTCTGGCATCGCCGCACGCGGAAAGTCGCTCTACGGGCCTGTCACCGCCGGTGACCTGGTGCTTGGCCTCTACCGCGTTCCCTAGACGCGGTCGCTAGCACGGTCCCGGAAGAGGCAGTCCGAGAGAATCCACTGGATGGCCCTCAAGTACCCTCCTGAGTGACAACTGTCGCTCGCGTTCTCACTCCTAACCGCTGACGTGAAGGACCTGAGACCATGCCTCCATCACGTATGCGAGGATTTCGACCTAGTCCCCCCGCAAACGGCCCTCCAGTCTGGACTTCAGCGTCGCGAGATAGTATGGCTCGAACAGATACAGCACGCTGTACCCGGCCGCGAAGACAGAGATGGACAACAACCGATAGGTCATGAAGTAGTGGATGGATGAATGGTTGTACAACACGAGGTACCAGGCGAATGGGAGCGCCCCGACGAGCAGCAGTCCGAGGACTCGCACCCCCCTCCCGTCGGCGCGTTTGTGCTTCGCGAGCATGGCCGTGATCAGCACGAGCACGAGCATGGGTACCGTGCAGGCTGCTGCAATCACATCCCAGCTGGGAGGGTCTTTGTGCCATCCCAGGATTGGAAGCAGCCCCAGCAGCTGGTGGGCCAGATTGGAAGCCCACCCGGTCGTGACCCCCGGAGCGGCGCCGTAGCTGCGGATCATCACGCTTGCCAACCCGTCTTCTATAACGTTGTAGCCCAGAACGAGTGTCGAGAGCAGCCACTTTGCGGCCCACGTTCCTGCGTAGCCGCAGAACCAAACGATCGACATCTTCGCTGTGTGCCACCAAAGCGACTTGTTGCTGAACTCACGACTCGACTGAATCCTCCCGATTAGCAGCACGGTCAGCGGTATGCCGAGCGTCACTAGGGGAGTCGAGAGCAGGTCGACGAACGCAGTGAGTGCTCCCAAGATGAAGAAGATCTCCAGGTCGAGATGCACTCCGTTCTCACGATTCATGTTGAGCGTTGCGACGAGTACTCCACCCAGCGCCACGTAGAAGACGCCCGAGTAGACCATGGACATCGGGACGACGGCGACGTTCACAGCAATAAGCGCAAAAAGGAACGCGAGCATAGTCTTCAGGCCGAGACGATACCTCAGCGCCAAGCTGACAGCAGCAAGAAGCAAGAAGAACACGACTGCATTCAGCCAACGGATCGCTCGGTAGTCAAATAGGATCAGGAGCGGCCGCAGAACGACTTGGTAGCCATGCCAGTATCTTGCGTACGCAAAGGGACTGCCCCTACCTTGCACGGCTGCTCTCAAGTCGCCGAGCGTGTCTGATCCCGGCCACGAGGTCTGCGTGAGCATTTCATTGGCGAAAGCATCTCTAATGGGGCTCTGCCGTGCTGGGCCGAGCGCCTCATTCAACATCAGCGCATCGACATAGTTGAAGGTTGAGAACCCCCAGAGCCCGAAGAAGGGGCGATATGGCTCTCCTTCCGATGCCAGCTGGTCTATCGAGCTTGGGAGATGGGATCTGATTCGGGTGCTAGGCAAGGCGTACGCCGCGATCATGAGCACTGAGAACACCAGCGCCAGCGTCACGCCCAGAAGTCCGATATTGACCATTCGACGAAGCATGCTCGGTCTCCAAGCCTCTTCTAGCGGGTATTCATGCTCGCCTAGACGAGAAGCCGTAGTTACGGGGACGACAGTCTATGCCAGAACCGACCTGCCGCCCGCAGCTAGATCGGTCTACTCCCAAAACGCATCCTTGGCGAACAGCAACGTCACCGAGTCACAAGTCGCTCTTGTCGGCGTTGTCTCGCATTGCCACCGAAGCGTAGCGGCGGCTGAGGCTGTCGAGCTTCACATCGCGCCTGAGCCCATGCTCATGCAGCCAGTACTGCGACAGCACGCGGAGAATTGAGAGTCCGTACACGCAGCTCTGCCAGAAGCTCGCCGAGGACGCCTCGGGGAAGTAACGCGTCGGCACGGGCACCTCAGACACTCGGAATCCAGCGCTCACGAACTGCGCCACAATCTCCTGATCGAACACGAAACCATCCGAGTCCATCTGGAAGTTGACATCCTCGAGCGCGGCCCGCGAGTACGCGCGATAGCCGGTGTGATACTCGGAAAGGCGTAGGCCGAAGACCCTGTTCTCAAGCGAGGTCAACGCACGATTGGCGCAATACTTCCACCAAGGCATTCCTTGCTTCATAGGACTGTCGCCCATGAGCCGCGAGCCGAACACCACGTCGGCTTCGTCCTTGAGGATGGGCTCCACTAGCGTCGGCAGCAGCGTTGGATCGTACTGATAGTCAGGGTGAAGCATGACTACGATTCCGTGATGGGTCTTGAGCGCCTCGGCGTAGCACGTCTTCTGATTCGCGCCGTAGCCAAAGTTCTTCTCGTGCCGGAACGCTGCAATCTTCAGCCCGTGGGCGATCTCGAGCGTGTCGTCTCCGCTCGCATCGTCGACAAGAATGATGTGCTGGACCGAGTCAGAAGGGATGGCGTTGTAGGTCGCTGCGAGCGTCTTGGCCGCGTTGTATGCCGGCATAACGACGACCACGCTCACTGGGTCGTTCCGCCCGGGGAGACCGGAGTGCTCCATCGAAACCCTTTTCAATCTCACGGCAAGCTGCACAACGGCAATGCCTGCGCTCGGTGATCACGGAATGAATCCCGAAGAATCGCGCACGTGACAACGACTGTGGCGACCCAGTTCATCTTCATCAATTGGGCGATTGTAGCAAATCCTGATCGACACTCAGCGGCCGGTCTCGGCAATCACATCAGCCACGACGGCCATCTTTTGTTCCGCTCGGGCGCGCCAAGAGTATCGCTCGACAACAATCCGCCGACCCCGCTCTCCCATATAGCGTGCGAGTTCCTCATCAAGCATGAGGCTTCGGGTGGCGACCGCTATGGCGCACGCGTCCCCCGCTTCGACGAGGATCCCACACTTCGCTTCGTTGACCACTTCGGAAATGCCAACAACGTCGGTCGCGATGACCGGCACGCCGCACGCCATCGACTCGTACAACTTGAGCGGCGAGAACATCGTCTCGCGATCGGCGGCGACCATCGGCACATACGACACGATCGCGTGCGCGGCGACGCCCGCAACCTCACTGTACGGCAGTCGGCCGAGGTAGATGACTCGCTCGGGAAACTCGTGTGCAGCGCGCTCGACCTCATGTCGCATCGCCCCGTCGCCAACGAATACAATCGGCAGTTCGTCTGGCCATTTGGGCTCGCGCACGGCCTGAAGCAGCGTGCCGATCCCCTGCCAAGGCGGAAACATGCCAAAGAAGACCGCGTAGCGTTCTGGCAGCCCCGCTCGCTTGGGAACGTCCGGCGCGAACACCTCGACGTTCGCGCCGTTTCCGATGGTGACGACGCGGTCTTGACCGGACTCCTGCCTCAGCCATGTGGTCAGCCCCTCGGCAACCGACACGATCGCCGAGGCGTGCCGGTACTGCCAGCGCTGCATGGCGTCGAGAATGCGCCGCCCAATCTTGAGCTGCGGATATGCGATAAAGAGGTCCTCGTAGGGTCCATTGCACTCTTGGACCACGGGTACGCCCGCCCGCGCGGCTCGCCGGGCGGCAGGCAATGCCATCTGGTGTGCACGAATGTAGATCGCGTCATAGTCGCGCACCCGCGCTGCGAGGCGCCACTGGACGCGCCGCATCTCGGCGAGGCGGCCGAGGCCGCCGGGAGCGCCGGATTCCGGATACTCGGGGAAGTAGCGGTCGACGGTCCAGCCGAGGGCCTCCCATCCTTTGATCACCTCCGTGACCGCCGCCCACGTGTCCTGGCCATCGGCCACCGCCTGGAGGCTCAGGTATGCGATTCGACCCGGCGTGGTGCTCACTGGAGAACAACCTCAAGTCTTTGGGTGGGAGCAATTGGGAGCAGCCTAATGGTACCGCACGGATCAAGGCCGCAGGAAAAGCCGCTGCAAGCCAAGCCCGTGCCCTCGTCGACCGATGACGCGTACGACGTACTTGGCTAGAATGAACATTCGCCGCGGGGAGTCCCGGCCCGCCGAAGTGCGCAGCCAGAGAGGAGACTGATGGCCCGCTTCTTCCGTCGTGTGAAGGCCGTTGCTCAGACTCGACTGGCAGCATTGAAGCGACATGCCGCACTCAACAGCGTCCCTGTCGGCCGTGTCGACTTCGGCGACCTGCGGCGTACCGAGCCGATCAGCCGAGTCTTCGGCTTCGATCGCGGCGAGCCCGTCGACCGCTACTATATTGAGGGCTTCCTTGCCGAGCACGCCTCGGCAATACGGGGCCGAGTCCTTGAGATCGGCGATTCGACGTACACCAAGCGGTTCGGCGGTACGAACGTCACCTACTCGGATGTCCTACATGTGACTGGAGATTCCCTCGAGGCGACGATCGTTGCCGACCTCACACACGCGCCGCATATCGCGACTGACACGTTTGACTGCATCATCCTCACACAGACGCTCCAGTTCACCTACTCGATGGAGTCGGCCGTCAGCGAGCTGTTCCGCATCCTCCAACCCGGCGGCATCGTGCTGTGCACGCTGCCGGGCATCAGCCAGATCAGCCGCTACGACATGGACCGCTGGGGTGACTACTGGCGGGTCACGTCGCGCTCGGCACGCGAACTCTTCGAGACAACCTTCCCGGCGCAGCAGCTTGAGGTGCATACCTACGGCAACGTGCTGGCCGCGATCACTCTGATGCACGGGCTTGCACAAACCGAGCTTACAACTGCCGAACTCGACGTCCGCGACGACGACTACCAGATCATTGTCGCCATCGAGGCCACAAAGCCGGTCGGCGCGTGACGTCACTTCGGGCACACGCACGCCAGCTCGTCTACCGAC
>JBAXEO010000112.1:0-7089 GCA_037140395.1 Coriobacteriia bacterium | reverse complement strand
GCGTTGCCGAGCGGTTGGTGAATCTTGCGCATGCGAGCACGGAGCGGGCGCTCATGCACGTTCTCGCTTCCGGCGAAGTGGTGGGATCCGGTGTCGTGACGCTCCGGCTTTGCGGCAGTGGCAGCGCTCGGATAGTGCGCGGACGCCCTGTGGTCAGCATGGGGGCGCCCGAGCTGCTTGCCCCCCGCCTGATCACCGCCTTGGCAGCAAAGATGGCGGACGGCGAAATCGTGGTGGAGGTAGGGGAGACGCCTGCCGCAGATGAGCGAGAGGACCAACGAGCTGCGGTTCTTCTACTGGATGCGGTGTGCATCGCGTTCGACTGAGATGCCTCCGTGTGGTACCATTCCACGAATGTCCTGACCCCTGCACGGGAGAGACAAACTGAAGTTCCACATCAGAACATATCTCACGCTGCTGCTCGTCGCAGCCTTCATGTGCGCCGCCATTCCCGCGGCTGCAGACCCCACTTCATCTGACAAGATGGCCCAGGCCGCCAGAGTCAAGGCGCAGGTCGAGGCTTTGGACACGCGCGCAGAATACGCGTCTGAGCGATACAACGCAGCGCACGAGAAGCATGACAATCTGGTCTCGGAACAGAAGAAAGCCAAGAAGCGCGTCGTCGCGGCTGAGAAACGAATCGGCGAGCTACAGACACACCTCAACACGCGAGCCACTGGCATGTATCGATCCGGTCAGCTTGGCGCGATGGAAGTGCTTTTGGGCGCCAAGGATTTTGAGCAGTTCGCCGCGACATGGGACGTGCTCAAGAATCTCAACCAAGCAGATGCGAGCGCGACTTCGGAGATGAAGGGTGTTCGCGCCGAGGCCAAGGCCGCGCATGCGGAGGTCTCGGCCAAAGAGAAGTTGGCGGCGAAACAGCTCGCAGTCATGGCCTCCAACAAGAAGCAAGTCGAGGCTCAGCTCGCTGAGAGAGAGAGCAAACTCGCGGGCATTGAGACGGAGGTCCGCATCCTCCGAGCCCGCGAAGAGGCAGCGCGTGCGGCTTCCTCCCGTTCCTATTCTGGTGACGGCGGCAACTTCCCGCCCCCACAGCGCGCCCCGCGCAGTCAGATCGTCTCGGTGGCCAAGAAGTATCTGGGGGCTCGCTACGTGTGGGGAGCGACCGGTCCCAACACCTTTGACTGCTCCGGCTTCACGTCCTACGTATATCGCCAGGTGGGCGTGAGTCTCCCGCGAGTCTCGCGCGACCAGATCAATGCCGGCGAGCGCGTGTCTCGCAAGGACCTCGCGCCAGGCGACCTCGTCTTCTTTGGCTCGCCGATCCATCATGTCGGCATGTACATCGGCGGCGGGATGATGATTCACGCTCCCAACTCCGGTGACGTGGTCAAGATCGCCCCGCTCCACAGCAACTATGTCGGTGCGTGCCGGCCGTAGGTGTCAGCTCGGACTAACGTACTTCCGACGCCCCGCTGGCCGACGCCGGCGGGGCGTCGTGCGACGACGCGCCTGCCATCTCACTTGCAGGTACACTAGACTGAAGCAGCAGACAAGCGACCGCGTTTGAGGATGGCGAAAAGCGATGGCAGACATCGACGGCCTGCTCAAGATCATGGCCGACAAGGGGAGTTCGGACCTGCACATCAAAGTTGGCAGTCCGCCGGCGATTCGGCTTGCAGGCCGTCTCGTCGTCCTAGCCGAGCTTCCCACTCTTAACGCCGACCAGACCCGCCTGCTCGCCGAGGGCATGATGACCACCGCGCAGCGTGAGGGCTTTGAGCACCGCCACGAACTCGACTTCGCGTACTCGCTTTCAGGCGTTGGCCGCTTTCGAGTCAACGTCTTTCGGCAGCGGGGGAGCGTGGGCATCACCATGCGCCGCGTGGCTACGGAGCGCATGGGCATCGAGGCGCTCGGCCTCCCCCAGGTAATTCGGCGACTTGCCGATGAGCCGCGCGGACTCATCCTAGTGACGGGCACCGCTGGCTCGGGCAAGACGACGACGCTTGCCGCGATGATCGACCACATCAACACCACCCGTGAGGGCCACATCGTTACCATCGAGGACCCCATCGAGGTGCTGCACGAGGACAAGAAGTGCATCGTCAACCAGCGTGAGATTGGGGTCGACACCGAAAGCTACGCAGACGCGTTGCGGCACGTGGTGCGCCAGGACCCTGACGTGATTCTGATTGGCGAGATGCGCGACCACGATACGGTTGGCGCAGCGCTGACCGCCGCCGAGATCGGCAACCTAGTGCTCTCAACGCTTCATACAATCGACGCCACCGAGACCATCAACCGCATCATCGACTTCTTCCCGCCCTACCAGCACAAGCAGATCCGTCTCATGATGGCGGCCACGCTCAAGGGCATCATCTCGATGAGGCTGATTCCCTCGGTTCAGGGTGGCTTGGTTCCGGCGGTCGAGGTACTCGTGATGACCGGAACCGTGCGCGAGTACATCAGCGACCCGGACAAGACGTACCTGATCAGGGACGCGATGGAAGAGGGCGCGTACTACGGCATGCAGACGTTTGACCAGTCGCTACTGGAGCTCTATCGCGACCAGAAGATCACGCTGGATGATGCCATCGCGATGGCGCACAACTCCCACGACTTCAAGATCAAGATTCGCCAGCTCGGGATCGACCCGAGCCAGGCCGCGCAGAGTGGGGTGTATTAGGCGCTCCTGCGGCGACCGATTGCTCGGCGTCCTAGCGCGAGCACGAGCGCCGCGCCTACAAGCGCTCCGAGGGTGTCGAGCGCCCAGTCGTAGACGTCGGGCGTGCGCATCACCACGAACCGCTGGTGGAACTCGTCGGTGACGCCGTAGACCGACGCGATTACCACGGCAAGCACGAGCGCTTGTCTCGCCGACAGATCGATGCGCAGCGCGAGGTAGAGTAGACACCCGAGTATGAAATACTCGCCGAGATGCCCAACCTCGGATGGGATGTGGCCGGGAATCTGGGAGCCGGGCACCGAAGACCCGAGTAAGATGACGCCTGCCCAAGCGATTGTGGAGACCCAGAGCGCGATGCGGCGGGTGGTGGTAGGCAAGGTGCGGGCTCCTCGGCGGGGGAAGCGTGCGCGAGCAGTTTAGCATCGCGGAGAAGGAGCGAGCGTGTCCAGAAGATGGTCGCTAGTAGCGGTGGTGGCCTCGGCAGCCTGTTTTGGCACGCTGCCGGTGCTCGCCAAGCTCGCCTACGACGCCAATGCCACGCCGCTCCCGCTGCTCGCATGGCGCTTCATGTTCGCGGCTGCGCTGCTCGCGGTGGTCTCCGCGATGCGCAGCCCCGCCTCGCTGCGGGTTCCCAAGCGCGACCTTCTTCGCTTCGCAACGCTGGCGATCACCGGCTACGGCGCGGCATCGGTGTGCTACTTCTTCGCGCTGAAGTTCGCCGACGCGTCGGTCGTCGCGGTGCTGCTCTACGCCTACCCGGCGTTCGTGACTCTGTCCAGCTGGGTCTTCTTGGGCGAGAAGGCGACCTGGCAGCGCGGCGCGGCGGTACTGTTGACCTTCTTGGGCTGCGCGATGGTGGTTGGCCTCCTGGGCGGCGCGGTGCGGGCGCAGTGGCAAGGCATCGCGCTTGGGCTCGGCGCGGCGGTAGGCTACACGCTGTTCAACCTGCTGTCGCATCGGTGGTTACCCGGGCGATCGCAGCTCGTGATGATGACCTACACGTTTGGGATTGCGTCAATCATGGCGGCAGCGCTCGCGCTGGGCGTGGGGCAGTCACTGTCGCCTGCGGCGTGGGAGCCGAGCGCGTGGTGGCTGATCGCCGCGATTGTGGTGGTACCGACGTTTGCGGCAATCGTGCTCTACCTGCAGGGCATTAGGGGCCTCGGCCCGTCGCAGGCGGCGGTCGTCTCGACGCTCGAACCGCTGTTCACCATCGCGCTGGTCAGCGTCTTCTTGCCCGAGCAAACCCTCACGGCGGTCCAGCTGGCCGGAGCCGGTCTCGTACTGGCAGGCGTCGTGTGGTCCGAGGTCTCTGGCCGCTCAGCCGAGCCCATCGCCGCCGTCTAGCCTCGGCTGGCAAACCACGCGAGAACGCCGTTGCGCGCGATCCAGCTCGCGGCGACCACGAGCGCCTGTGCTCCCCACGCGACGGCGACGGTGCGCCCGGCCTCGCGCGTGCGGTCACCCAAGCGCGTGAGCCCCAGCCACGTGAGCACCGCCGAGGCCGCCCACGCCAGAACTCGCAGCTCGGGTGTCACGGCCACGGCGAACGCGAGGAGCCCGAGCGAGGAGGCGCCGAGCAGGATGGAGCCGTCGCGAGCCGCTCCCCGGCCGGCAGCGCGCATCAGCAACCAGCGCACGATTGCCCACAGCACCGCCTGCGCCCCCACCCACGCGGCGAGGTAGCGAGACTGCCCCGGAGCCGCCAGGGCGATTCCGAGGCCGACGCCAAGAACGAGGGCAGCGTCGCCGAACCACACAACGCTCGAGCGCAGCAGCCAGGGACGCGGGAGCGCGGGCGGGCCGGTCTTCTCGGCAGGGAAGAGTCGCGAAGACAGACGCAGGAGCGCGTCACGCGCCTGTGTTACGAGGCGGCGCCACATCTCGAAGAGCTCGCTGAAGAACCCCCAGCAGACGCTGGTCGCAGTCTGGCTATCAGTCCTGCGTGCTACCATGTGCGCGCCGCTTTCCGTGCGTGAAGGATGTTAAATCGCGGTGGATCTGAGCCGCTTTTTGGATTGCTCGACGGCGTAAGTGTACAGCGACCTGTCGCTGGGGGAGGACCGAGGGTGCGGCTGGCGAAGCGGGTCATTCCGATTCTCGTCTGGGTCTCAGCGACCCTGGCGGTGTTGTGGATTCTCCTGTTCGTCTTCGCACTCTACGTGTACCGGTTATCATCGTCGCTGCCCAATTTGGGCGTCAATCCTGACGCGATCCAGACAGCACGAACGTCAATCGTGTACGCCGCCGACAACTCGATTCTCGCCGAGTGGCATGGCGAGCAGGACCGCACACTGGTTCCGCTCAAGGACATACCCATCAACCTGCGCGACGCCGTTATTGCGATAGAGGATCGTCGCTTCTACGAACATGACGGCGTGGACCTCGAGAGCGTTGGACGCGCGTTTGGTGCCAATGCCAGCGCTGGCGACATCGTTCAGGGTGGAAGCACCATCACCCAGCAGCTGGTCAAGATCCTCTTCACCGGCCGTGAGCGAACGGCGACCCGCAAGATCAAAGAGGCCCTGCTCGCCTACGAGCTTGAGTCCAAGAACGACAAGAATACCGTGCTCTCGACCTATCTCAACACCGTCTACTTTGGGCGAGGAGCCTACGGCGTCGAGAGCGCGGCCCAGCGCTATTTTGGCAAGTCGGTATCCGCACTTGACCTCTCCGAGAGTGCAACGCTGGCCGGCGTGATTCGCTCGCCCTCGCGCTACGGATCCCCCTCATCTGTTGAAGCGGCCGCCGAGCGACGCGACACCGTTCTCCAAGAGATGCGGATGCAGGGGTTCATCACAGCTCAGGAGGAGGGCGTGGCGAGCAAGCAGCCGCTCACGTTCGCGTCGAGCACCGAAGCCGCACAGTCTGCGCCGTACTTTGTGGAGTACGTGAAGCAGGATCTAGTCGACACCCTCGGCTCCGAGAAGGTCTACGCCGGAGGTTTGCGCGTCTATACGAGCCTCGAGCCAAACCTCCAGGCGTTCGCCGAGAAGGCTGCGACGCAGCTCTCGGCGCCGGGCGACCCCGAGGTGTCTCTCGTGTCGGTTCGCTCCTCAGACGGCCACGTCCTGGCGATGGTCGGAGGCCGTGACTTCAAGACCAACCAGTTCAACCTCGCCACCCAAGGCCGTCGGCAGCCGGGCTCGGCATTCAAGCCGTTCGTGCTGGTCACTGCGTTGCAGCAAGGTGTCAGGCCGGATCAGGTGTTTGAGACATCGCCCTACTCGGTACCGGTCACCGACGGCGTGTGGACAGTCCAGAACTACGAGAACAGATTCGCCGCAGGCACCATGACGCTGCAAGCCGCGATCGACTTCTCGGTTAACGGCGTGTTTGCGCGGCTCATCATGCAGTTGGGTGCCGACAAGGTCGTCCAGACGGCCAAGAAGATGGGGATAACCACGCCGCTCGATGCCAACCCCGCGATCGCGCTCGGCGGGCTGAAGTACGGCGTCTCGCCACTGGAGATGGCCTCGGCTTTTGCCACCATCGCCAACGGTGGCATGAGAGTACCGCCCAGCGGAATCGTGCGGGTGACCGACGATCGGGGCAAACCGGTGCTCACGCGCTCTCTGGAGACCACTCGGGCCATCCCGAGTGAGACCGCAGCGACAGCTGCGCTGATGCTCCACGACGTCATCGAGAAAGGCACGGGAGACCAGGCCAAGCTTCCCGTGTGGGCCGCGGGTAAGACCGGAACCACGCAGTCGTACCGCGACGCCTGGTTCGTGGGCTGGGCGGGCGACATTTCCACTGCGGTCTGGGTCGGGAACCGCGCCGCACAGGTGCCGATGACCAACGTGCACGGCATCGCAGTGACCGGCGGCAGCTTCCCGGCGTCGATTTGGCGCGAGTACATGACCGGGGCGACCGCGGCGCACAACGTTCCAGTCGCGGCGGTGCAAAACGTCCCGCCCCCGAGCTTGGTGGCCTGTCGGCTCTGCCAGGAATCGGGATTTCTCGCAAATCCACGCTGCCCCAACGTCGTCGAAACCTACCTTCTCTCCAACATCGTCCCGACCGAGACCTGTAAGCTGCACTAGTTCGGGTGATACTGACGAGAGGGAAGGCCCTTTCCGACATGGACCACTACCAGACGCTTCAGGTCATTCGCGACGCCGACATCGAGGTGATCGAGCGCGCGTACAAGGCGCTGTCGATGAAGCACCATCCCGACCGTGCTGCCTCCGAGCATCGCGCCGAGTCCACTCGGCGGATGCAGCGGATCAACGAGGCGTATCGCGTGCTCAAGGACCCCGCGACCAGGCGTCGTTACGACGCGACGCTGCCGCCCCCCGGCGCCAGCGGGTGGGATCAGTTTTGGGATCGCGGACTAGTGGGGCTGTTCGTCGACCGGTTCACGCCGCGCGCGGGATAGCGTCGACGGCGTACAGGCCGCACGCGCGAAGCAGGACAGGCCGCACGCGCGAAGCAGG
>JBAXEO010000111.1:0-7190 GCA_037140395.1 Coriobacteriia bacterium | reverse complement strand
CTCTTAGCCAGTTGCCGGACGTTATCGACTTCGTTGTAGGTCGGCACGACGACGATGACGCGTGCGCCGATTTGGGCCGAGTCGCTCACGAGTTGCATGCCCTTCTGTTGAGGATAACTTCGCCATTCTGGCAGATTGTCACTTTCCGAGGGAAACACCGCCCGTGGGCCACGAGCCCGCTGTTTGGGCAGAGTGCGGCCTCCGGTCTCGGCCTTGCCGGCCATGGTTCATCGGTGGGAAAAGCCATAGAATACTGCGAGGTCTTTCCCACGGGTCGAAATCGGCCGACAGGCATCTACGAGAGGGTGCAACCGATGTCGTTTTGGACTGGCAAGCGCGTGTGCGTGACGGGAGGCGCCGGGTTCCTGGGCGGATTCGTGCTGGAGGAGCTGACGCGCCGCGGAGCCGAGCAGGTTTTTGTGCCTCGGCGGGCGGAGTATGACCTCACTCAACGAGAGAACGTCGTACGCATGCTGTCGGACTCGCGTCCGGATGTTGTCATTCACCTCGCCGCGGTTGTGGGCGGCATCGGCGCCAATATGGCCAACCCAGGCAGCTTCTTCTATCAGAACGCGATGATGGGGATTGAGCTGATCGAGGAATCGCGACTCGCGAGTGTAGGTAAGTTCGTGGCACTCGGCACCATCTGCGCGTATCCCAAGTTCGCGCCGATCCCGTTTCGCGAAGAGGATCTGTGGACGGGCTATCCCGAGGAGACCAACGCGCCCTACGGTCTTGCCAAGAAGATGATGCTGGTCCAGTGCCAAGCGTACCGGCAGGAATACGGCTTCGACGGCATATTCCTGCTGCCGGTCAACCTGTACGGACCTCGCGACAACTTCGACCTGGAGTCGAGCCATGTTATCCCGGCGATGATTCGCAAGATGATCGCCGCGCGCGATGCCGGCGGGACTGTCGTGCTGTGGGGCGATGGTTCAGCGACGCGTGAGTTCCTCTACGTCGAGGACTGTGCGCGCGCAATCGTGCTAGCTGCCGAGCACTACGACGGTGCCGAGCCCGTCAACCTGGGAGCCGGCTGGGAGATCTCGATCAAGGACCTCGCCGAGCTCATCGCCAAGCATGTCCGCTACGAAGGCGATGTCGTCTGGGACACGGCCAAGCCCAACGGCCAGCCGCGCCGCAAGCTCGACGTCAGCCGGGCGCGCGACTACTTCGGCTTCGAGGCCGAGGTGCCGTTTGACGAGGGCATTGAGCGCACTGTGGCCTGGTGGGAAGCGAACCGCGAGGGCTACGACGCGCGAAACCCCAACCATGGTAGCTAGTTCCGGCAAGTGAATCCCAATAGGACGGTGGAAGAGGAAGTGGCGACTACTCCAGCTTCAGGCGGCGCGCTGGGAACGCTCTACGATCGCCATGGCGAGAAGTTCCGGTACCTCGTTGTGGGCGTCTGGAACACCGCCCTCGGCTATGTTCTCTTCCTGCTCGCTCTTAAGTACCTGGGTCCTGGACTGCAGGCGATGTCGGGCCCGGGGCTTGCCGGCTGGATCGGGCACTACTACTACCTTGTCTTGCAGTGGGCACTGTGGGTGCTGACGGTTGTGAATAGCACCGTGACCATGAAGTACTTCGCGTTTCGGTCCAAGGGCCACCTGTTGCATCAGATAGGGCGTGCGTATCTTGTGTACCTTCCGGCGCAAGGAATCTCGACCGTGATTCTGTGGGTGACGGTCAAGACCCTCGGACTGTCCCCCGCAATAGGCCAGCTCGTGGCCATCGCAATCGCAACCGTGTTTAGCTACATCGGGCACAAGTACTTCACGTTTCGCACACCGCTTGAGGTGGGCGAGGTCCCACCTCAAGACCTCATCGAACGCAACTGACTCCAGCGATTCCGCTCAGGATCGTTTCGGCGCGAGCCTGCACGGGGGAGGTCGTGTCGCTCGGCTCGGGTGGCACATCACCCTCGGCGGCGAACTCGTCCTCTGGGCCGTCGGGGCCGCGCCTAACGGCCGGCTTCTTCCACTGCCCGAGCAGCAGTCCGCGTACCACGGGAATACGCTCGAGCACGAGCGTCAGCCCGATGGAGATGCCCAACGACAGCGCGAACATTGCGATCCAATTCGTTACGCCGAGAGCGAACAAGCCGACCTGCAGAATCTGGTGGATGGCGTAGATGCCCAACGTGCGGCGGCCGAGCCAGGCCTGCCCGTCCATGAGACGACCGGTCCAGCCGCTGTACAGCGCAGTCAGAACGATGATGGCGGCAAAAGACGAAGCGTAGCGGACGAACACCGGGCCAGCGATATTGGCTATCTGGTCTGCTCTCCGTATATGCCAGGTTCGGTGGAGGTACGCTGAGGTCGTTTTCGCCGCGTGTGCCACCCAGCTCATGTCGGGTCGCCAGATCGGGCCTCGCGCGACCAGCAGAACGGCAAAGGCCGCGAGGCTGATCCCGGCGACCAGATAGCGTCGCGAGAAGAACTCGCCGCTCTTCTCGGCGATTAAGTAGCCGCCGATGAAGAACGGATAGATGTACGTCACATCTCCGATGCCGAGGAAATGCGATCCGCCCAGCTTGGACGCGCTCATAACGACCGCTGTCAGCGCCGTGGCCGCGAAGATCCACCGAGCGCAAGGCAGTCTCTGGATCAGGATCAGCAGCAAGTAGCACTCGAAGAGTGCGTAGAGGTACCAGAGGCCACCCCACGGATTTGCGGCTGCCACCCGCAGCCCCTCAAGCAGCCCTGCGGCCACGAACGGTCTCGCGGTGAGCGCATAGTAGACGACAACCCACATGAAGTAGGGCACAACCAGGCCCAGAAATCGAGAACGCACTTGGCTCAGTGCAGGAGAGAGTTTCGGTCGCCAGGAGACGAGGCCACTCACGAATGCGAACAGCGGCATGTGGAATGCATACACGGTGTTGAGGAGAGGGTTGAAAGCAATCGAGTCCGAAACCCAGTGCCCCTCGGACAGCAGGGTGAGTCCCGGTCCTGCGTGATAGACCCAGGCAACCGAGACAATTGAGTGACCGAGCACGACCAGCACAATCGCGAGGCCGCGCAGAGAGTCGGCTGAAGTGTTGCGCCTCAAGGGGGCCCTTCGAAGAGCGCGCAAGCGCGCGATTCAGATTCGCCAGCATAGCATCAATCTCCAAAGGCCAGCAGCATCCGGGAGTGAACAGATTCGGCGTGCGAAAGCGCGTCTTCCTGACCGGGTAGCGATGCCGGTCTCGCTCAGGTATCGTCGTCTTACTCGTGCCCGTGACGACAGTGCTGCCACTGTGAAGCGTCAATCAGCCGAGTTTCCAAGAGACAATCCCTCGACATCGGGAGCGGTCCGGATGAAGACAGTGATACTTGCAGGGGGCCTCGGAACGCGACTCGCCGAGGAAACCGGCGTCAAGCCCAAGCCGATGGTCGAAATCGGCGGACAGCCTGTTCTGTGGCACGTGATGAAGCACTATTCGGTGTACGGCTTCAACGAATTTCTGATTGCGCTCGGCTACAAAGGCGAGATGATCAAGCGCTACTTCCTCGATTACTACCCGCTCTTTGGGGACCTGACCGTCAACCTTTCCACTGGTGAGGTCATTGCAGATAACAGCGAGTGCGAACCGTGGCTCGTGCACTTGGCCGACACCGGCGCCGGCAGTATGACCGGTGGCCGGGTCCTGAGACTCCGCAAAGCGCTCGGCGACGGACCGTTCATGTTGACCTACGGTGACGGCGTGGCAAATGTTGACTTGGCGAAGCTGCTTGAGTTCCATCGGTCCCACGGTAAGCTCGCCACGGTCACGGCCGTGCGGCCGCCGTCGCGCTTTGGCGGTCTAGTGTTTGAGGGCGACGGCGTGGCGAACTTTACCGAGAAGCCCCAAATTGGCGAAGGCTGGATCAACGGCGGGTTCATGGTGCTTGAGCCTGGAGTGTTCGACTATCTGAAAGATGACTCGACCGTTCTTGAGAAGGACGTTCTCGAAGGCCTGGCCCAGTGTGGGCAACTGATGGCGTATCGACATGAAGGATTTTGGCAGTGCATGGACACGGTCAGGGACGTCCAGCTTCTGCAGAGCCTCTGGGCGGAGGGTGTCGCAGAATGGAAGACATGGGAATGAGCGCCGATTCTGGAAGGTTCTGGCAGGATCGGCCTACGTTTGTGACCGGCGCTACCGGTCTGGTGGGAGGATGGCTGGTTCGGCGGCTCGTCGCGCTGGGTGCGGATGTCACCTGTCTGATCCGCGACTGGGTTCCGCAGAGCGAGTTGGTCAGCTCGGGGCTCATCGAGTCGACCAAAGTGGTGCGAGGCGACTTGCGCGATCAGGCGCTGCTAGAGCGCATCCTCGGCGAGTATGAGATCGATACCGTCATCAACTTGGCGGCGCAGACGATCGTCGGTATCGCGAATCGCAATCCCGTATCGACCTTTGAAACCAACGTTGCAGGCACATGGACGCTGCTTGAAGCGTGCCGTCGGAGTCCGCAGGTCAAGCAGATCGTTATGGCGTCTTCGGACAAGGCATACGGCGAGCACGACACACTCCCCTACACGGAGGACTTCGCGCTCCAGGGACGCCACCCCTACGACGTGAGCAAGTCGTGTGGTGACCTCATCACACAGGCGTACGCTCAGACGTATGGCCTGCCCGTGGGCATCACGCGGTGTGGCAACTTCTATGGCGGCGGCGACTTGAACTGGAACCGGATCGTGCCGGGGACCATCCGTTCGGTTCTGCGTGGTCAGCCTCCGGTGATTCGGTCGGACGGCAAGTTCATCAGAGACTACTTCTACGTCGAGGATGGCGCTGCCGCCTACACCCTCCTCGCCGAGAAGATGGCGGCCAACCCTGACCTTCGCGGTGAGGCCTTCAACTTCTCAAACGAAAGTCAGGTCACGGTGCTGGAGCTCGCCGATAAGATCCTCGGCCTCATGGGCTCGGACCTGAAACCCGAGGTTCGCAATGAGGCCACCAACGAAATCCGGAACCAGTACCTCAGTGCGGACAAGGCGCGAGAGCTTCTTGATTGGAAGCCCCTGTTCACTCTCGATGAAGGTCTCGAGCGCACGGTCGAGTGGTACCGAGATGTGTTGGGGGACGTCTAATGAGTGAGACAGCTATTGCTTGCCGCTCTTGCGGTGCGACCGATCTGCTGCCCGTGCTCTCGTTAGGCGAGACGCCGCTGGCGAACTCGCTACTGTCGCGTGAGAAGATTTCTGAGCCCGAGCCGCGGTTTCCTCTCGATCTGGTGTTCTGTCCGGCCTGCTCGCTCGTTCAGATCACCGAATCAGTTCCGCCAGCCGACCTCTTCGGTGACTACCTCTACTTCTCGTCGTTCTCGGACACGATGCTGGAGTCGGCGTCGGCGATTGCCGAACAGATGGTTCGCGATCGTGGTCTGGGCTTCGACAGTCTTGTGGTCGAGGTTGCCAGCAACGACGGATACCTCCTGCAATACTACGCGCAGGCTGGCGTACCAGTGCTTGGGATCGAGCCGGCGGCCAACATAGCTGCAGTTGCGGAGGCCGAACGAGGGATTCCGACGCTGGTTGAGTTCTTTGGCGAGGACCTGGCGCGACGGCTCGTCGCACAGGGTAAGCGCGCTGATGTCATCCACGCCAACAACGTGCTCGCACACGTTCCCGACCTGAACGGCGTCGTCGAGGGGTTCGCGCAGCTGCTGAAGCCCAAGGGCGTCGTGATCGTCGAGGCGCCGTATCTCGTGGACTTCATCAACGGGATTGAGTTCGACACGATCTACCACGAACACCTGTGTTACTTCTCGCTTACTGCGCTAGACAGGCTCTTTGTGCGTCACGGACTCACAATCGTCGATGTCGAACGGCTGCCGATTCACGGTGGCTCGCTGCGGATCTTCGCGAGTCCTGCTGAGCCGATTGCGGGTGCCGCAACTGAGCGCTCTGCGCACGTTCTCGAGCTGCTCCAACAGGAGGCCGACTGGGGTGCCGGGGAGTTTGCCGTCTATGCGGGTTTTGCCGACTCGGTAAGGAATGTGCGATCTCAGCTTAGGTCGATGCTTTCCGAGCTCAAGGCCCAGGGCAAGAGCGTGTCGGCATACGGGGCCTCGGCTAAGGGCAGCACCCTGTTGAACTACTGCGGTATCGGAGCCGAGACGCTGGATTTCGTTGTGGATCGCAGTACTTTCAAGCAGGGTCTCTACACTCCCGGAACCCACTTGCCCATCCTGCCGCCGTCGCACCTTCTCCAGACCATGCCGGACTACGTGCTGCTGCTCACATGGAACTTTGCCGAAGAGATACTTCGCCAGCAGTCAGAGTATTTGGATCAGGGCGGCCGCTTTATCGTGCCGGTTCCCGCGCCGAGTGTGGTCGGAGGTTCCTTGGAAACCGGAAGTGAGGGCGAATAGATGCTCTTTCACGACACGCCTTTGTCCGGTGCCTACGTACTAGAGCCGCAACCGTCGCATGACGAGCGCGGCTACTTCGGTCGTGTCTGGTGCGCCGAGGAGCTTGCCGAGCACGGCATGAATGCGACCTGGGTGCAGTCGAGCATCTCGTTCAATGATCAGGCGCTGACTCTCCGCGGGCTTCACTACCAAGCGGCCCCCCACGATGAGGTCAAGCTGATTCGCTGCACATCGGGGTCGGTCTTCGACGTCATCGTAGATCTGCGCGCGGATTCGGTAACGTATGGGCGTTGGTTCTCGGTGGAGCTCAGTGCCGAGAACAACTTGGTGTTGTACGTGCCGAAGGGGATCGCACACGGATTCCTGACGCTGCAGGACCACTCGGTAGTCGAGGACCACATGTCCGAGCCTCATCACGCGGAGTGCGCATGCGGCGTGCGTTGGGACGATCCCGCCTTCGGAATCGAGTGGCCCTCCCCGCCAGCCGCGATGAGCGATCGCGACCGGAAATATCCGGATGTCGAGGACACTCGATGAAGCGCGTGCTCTTGACGGGGGCATCCGGCTTCATCGGCTCGCACTGTCTTCCGCAGTTGCTGGATGCCGGTTACGAGATCCACGCGGTTGCCCCAGAGGGCGTCATGTCGGGAGACATGCGGGCCCAGTGGCATACAGCGGACCTTCTGGACGGCGCCCAGGTACACTGCCTGATGACTGCCGTCCGTCCGACCCATCTGCTACATCTCGCGTGGTTTGTCGCGCCGGGCGAGTTCTGGAGGTCGCCCGAAAACATGCGCTGGCTTGAGTCAGGCCTGGTTCTCGCGCGGGAGTTTGCCGATGAAGGGG
>JBAXEO010000110.1:0-7194 GCA_037140395.1 Coriobacteriia bacterium | reverse complement strand
CAGAACGCCCCCGAGGGGGGTTGGGAGCGTTCTGTCAATCTTGAGGGGCGGTCCCCGTCTAGGGGGGAGGGGTCGACGGGTCGCCCAGCTCTCGAGCAGATAATTAGCAATGTGCGTGCCAGTTTTGTCGAGGAATTGCCCATCACGGCGAGGTTCTTGTCAGTCGTCGTTTGTCCGCCGTAGAGGCCGCAGGTACCATTCAAATGGTGAGTGGCCCTAGAAGAAATGCGGAGGCGTGATGAACGACCTGACCATCCGGCCGGCGGCCGAATCGGACGCCTCGGCGATTGCTGCGATCTACAACCACTACGTGCGCACGTCCACGGCGACCTTCGACACACAGGAACGTTCGCTGGCCGCGCAGATGACGTGGCTTGCCGAGCACGTGGACCCGCATCCAGTCCTGGTCGCCGAGAGTGACGGCGGCGTCGTTGCGTGGGGCGCGCTGAGCCGGTGGGGTACTCGGAGCGCCTACCTGCATACCGTCGAGATTTCGACCTACGTCGCTCCCGATGCAGTGGGCCAGGGGCTGGGACCCGCGCTGAGCGAGGTCCTTATCGGCCGCGCCCGTGCGCTTGGCCACCACGCGATCATCAGCCAGATCGTCCACGAGAACGAAGCGTCGCTCCGCATGGCGCGTCGGCTGGGTTTCGAGCGCATCGGAACCCTGCGCGAGGTGGGTCGCAAGTTCGATCGCTGGCTCGATGTGGTGCTGATGGAGCTTGTACTCGAACCACCGACTCATAGCGCGGCCACGCCGTGACCGAGCGCCCGCTGCCGACTGCGCCGAGCCCAGCTCGACCGCTTCCCGTGCGCCTACGCGAGGGATTCGCCGAGTTCTTGCACACAGAAGTCGCAGGCGCCGTCGTGCTCCTCGGCGCAACGGTCCTAGCGCTGGCGCTCGCAAACTCGCCCCTCTTTGGCTCCTACGAGGCGTTCTGGCACGCGCAGGCGGGGATTTCGGTGGGAAGCTGGCACTTCAGTGAGTCGCTGGTTCACTGGGTGAATGATCTGCTGATGGCGTTCTTCTTCTTTGTTGTTGGACTCGAGATCAAGCGCGAGGTGCTCGTTGGGGAGCTTTCGGTACGGCGCAAGGCGCTCTTGCCGATCCTTGCGGCGGCAGGCGGCATGGCGGTACCCGCAGTCCTCTACTTCGCGCTCAACGCCGGCGGCCCAGGTTCACATGGCTGGGGCATTCCGATGGCGACCGACATCGCGTTCGCCGTCGGCGTGATGGCCCTCTTGGGCGATCGGGTGCCCTCGAGCCTTAAGGTGTTTCTGGTTGCTCTGGCGATTGCCGACGACATCGGCGCGATTCTGGTGATCGCCATCTTCTACACCGCTTCACTATCGTGGGCGTGGTTGGGAGTCGCGGCGGTCCTCTTTGTGGTGCTCATGCTGCTCAACCGGCGCGGCATCGATACCCCCGTTCCGTATCTGGTCGTCGGCGGATTTCTGTGGTTTGCGGTGCTGATGAGCGGAGTCCACTCCACTATCGCCGGTGTGCTCGTCGCCTTCACCATCCCGGTCATCGCCAAGACCGACCCTCTACGCTTCGTCTCCAACACGCGAGCGCGCCTGAACCAGATCGAAGCGGCAGACGTGCCCGGCAGCCACGTTCTTGCCGATGACCAGCAGCAACTCATGGCTCTCGAGATTCGCCGAGAAGCCCGGCACACCGCCGCACCGCTGCAGCGCCTCGAGTTCGCGCTTCACCCCTACACGACGTTTCTTGTGCTCCCACTCTTCGCCTTGAGCAACGCCGGCGTGCGCTTCATCGGGATCGACCTGTCGCAGGCTCTCTTGACGCCCATTGCGCTGGGTGTGTCGCTCGGGCTGGTTGCCGGCAAGCCCATCGGGATTGTGCTGATGTCTTGGCTGGCGGTGAAGTTGCGGCTTGCCGATCTCCCCGAGGGCGTCGGCTGGCCACAACTTGTGGGAGCGGGGTTGCTCGGCGGTATCGGATTCACGATGTCGCTCTTTGTGGCGAGTCTGGCATTCAGAGGGACCCAGCAAATCAATGAGGCCAAGATGGCGATCTTGATCGCTTCAGTATTCGCCGGCTTCGTGGGCTATCTGGTGCTGAGATACGCTCGGTCGGCCGAGGGGAAAGCGGGAAGTCGCTGAGTCCTACGGGGCAAGCCGCACGAGCCTCCAGGCGGTGAAGTCGACAGTAGAGCCGTCGGCTATCGTGTCGGCCTCGACCATCACGCTGTCTGCGGAGCGCAGGAGCTCGGCGGGAAGCGTCAGCGAGATCTGACTTGCCGACGATGACAGGTCGCCATATCCGGTGGTTACGCTCGACGACGACGGCCTATCGACCGTCAGGCGCCCTCCCGTAACCTGCGCGTCAAACGAGCGCGTCCCCGCGCGTGAGAGCGCTCGCAGGTGGAGCCCGTATGTGACCGAGGGCACCACCTTGCCGCGCACCTGAACGATCACGCGGGCTGTGTCGCCGCTCTTTGCAATCTGCACGGACGTGATGTCGGCGGTCGGAAGCTGTCGGCGCGCGGGGGTGTCTGCGGCTGGATCGAGAATGATTGCCGGGCGGTTGGGCGCAGCCGCAAGGTCGGGCGGCGTCCCGTAGAGCTCGGTGGTGTGGAGGAAGGACTCGAGCAGGTAGCGCTCGGCCGCGAGCTGCGTTCGGTAGTGCGTCAGCGCCCTCCTCTTGGCCGCCTGGACTTGGGGGCTGAGCACGAGCTGATGCCATTTGGTCCCCACCGCCGCCAACGACAGAGGGGGAGTGAGTGGCTCGGAGGGATGACTCCCGAGTTTGACGGGGAATCCAAGGCGGTGCACCAGATACGTGAGTTTGACGCCACGGTATCCGGTGCGCTGGAGGGCCATCTGAGTGAACGCCGAGACAGAGCGGTGGTCGCGGTGTCGATCGGAGGGGTCGGGGAAGAGCACGGTCGTGGGTCGCGTGGTCTCGACGATCTGCCGCAGGCTCCTCTCGAGCGCGACTCCCGTGTAGGCAGCGCCTCGGTTGCGGGCGAAATCATAGGGGACCGCAGTCACGCCAGTCAGGCCGTCTGCGGGCTTGTCGGCATCCCAGTTGGTCTGCCACAGGCGCATCGTGCGAGAGTCGGGATAACCGAGGAAGATCACGTCCTCGATCGGTACTCCCAGCGCGTTTGTGCCGCGTCGCGACTCCTCGGCACGTCGAATGCCCAGCTGTTGGAGTGCTTCGCCGGTAGGTAGCGGCCCGCCTGGTTTGCGGAGGCTTTCGACAAAGCCGTCGCCGTTGGTGACTATGACCACCGTCACCTTCCAGCCGTCCGCGCGCGCCTGTGCGATTGCGCCGCCGGCGCCCAGCGTCTCGTCGTCGGGGTGGGGCGCGATCACCAGTAGCCTCGGGCCGCTCAGCCGCAGCAGGTCGTCTTGAGCAGGCTTGGCAGAGCGCGCCACGGCGGCCGCGCCGATGGCGAGCGCGAGACTGGCAGCGAGGGCGACGACGATGATGCGTGAAACGGTGGGACGCACAGAGACCTACTTCGCTTGCGGCCGGTGCATAGGCGTCATTCTAGTCGCCTCAGGCGGCCGCAAGCGCCAACGTCACCGTGCTGTGGCTCGGGCGCACCCACGACCGCCTGCGCTAGACTGTGAGCCGAGAGACGCTGGGGGAGTGAGCGATGCGCGTTCTGATGGTGGTTCGTCCGGCTTCGGGCGGGATGAAAGAGCACGTACTCGCGCTCGCGCGCGGTCTTGCCGAGCGGGGACACACCATTCAGATTGCCGCGCCGGCTGCGTCCGATGTCGCGGTGTCGGCGAACGCCGAGGGGTTCATCGTCCATCCGGTCCCGATTGCCGGTCCGCTGCACCCGTTCGACGACCCTCGCGCCATCGCGGCCTTGCGCCGCATCCTGCGCGACGGCGACTTCGACTTAGTTCACGCGCACGGGTTCAAGGCGGGGTTTGTCGGCCGCCTTGGAGCTGCGCTCGCAGGGTCGACGCCCTTCATCGTGACCGCGCACAACCATGTTCTGCGCCGCGACGAGACCTCTCGGGGCGCCAAGTGGCGCTACCACGCGGTTGAGCGTGCGCTGAGCGGCCTGGTCGCGCACTACATCGCCGTCTCGGAGTCCATCCGCGCTGAGCTCGTCGAGGACTACGGCTTGGCCGCCGATCGCGTCACCACCGTTCACAACGGAGTCGCCCCCGGCCCCTTCCTCGCCGAGCAGGACCGCGCTCGATGCCGAGCTGCGCTCGGAGTGCCCGAGGGCGCGCCGACGTTCGGGCTGGCCGCGCGCTTCTCGACACAGAAGGGGCTGCGCCACCTCATCGGCGCGCTTCATGACGTGCGCCGGGAGGCGCCTGGTGCTCTGCTGCTGCTCGGCGGGTCAGGGCCGCAGGAGAGCGAGCTTCGCGAGCAGGCCGCTGCGCTGGAGGTCTCCTCGGCGATTCGCTGGGTTGGGCACGTCGATGATGTGCCGGCGTTTCTGGGCGCGCTCGACGTCTACGTCTCGCCGTCGGTCACCGAGGCACTCGGTCTCGGGTTGATTGAGGCCGCGCTCGCCGGAGTGCCCACAGCCGCCACGGATGTCGGCGGCGTGAGCGAGGTAGTCGTCGCTGAGCAGACCGGGTTGCTGGTGCCCCCCGCCGATCCGCCCGCTCTCGCTCGCGCAATCACACGGCTGCTGGCCGATCGCGACCTCGCGCGCGGCCTAGCCGCCGCGGCTCGAGCTCGCTGCCTCGTGGAGTTCGACCCGGAGCGCATGATCGACGGCACACTGGCGGTGTACTCGCGCGTGCTCGGCTTGGCTGCGACCAACACGCGGACCAGCTCGTGACGCGTCCCCTGACCGCGCTTGCGGGACCGTCGGCCCCGCGTTGGGCACGCAACTTGCCGTACCCAGTCAGGCGCCTCTGGCAGCCCGAGGTCTATCAGGGTGGCCGTCGGCGCGGCAACTATTTCGAGGGCTGGTACCTCAAGTGCGTCGACGCCAGCCGCACGCAGGTGCTCGCGCTCATCCCCGGCGTGAGCCACGACCGAACCGGTGGCACCTCGCACGCGTTCGTGCAGGTCGTGCGTCCTGGCGGACACACCGCCTACGTCTCCTATCCGATCGATGCCTTCTCTTTCGATCGCAAGCGGTTCGCCATCACCATCGGTCCCAATTCCTTCTCGGCGTCCGGCGTCACGCTCGACCTGGACGGTGAAGGAGTGCGGCTGACCGGCGAGATTGGGTTTGGGCCGTGGGTTCCCTGGCCCGTCTCGGCAAGCGAGCCTGGCATCATGGGCCCCTACCGCTTTGTCCCGCGGATGGAGGGCTACCACGGCATCTGCTCGCTGGACCACGAACTTACAGGCGCCGTCGAGCTCAACGGCGAGCGGCTCGATTTCGAGGGTGGTCGCGGCTATGCCGAGAAGGACTGGGGGCGTTCGTTCCCGTCGTCGTGGGTGTGGGCGCAGAGCAACCATTTCGACCGGCCCCATACTAGCGTGACCGTTTCGGTCGCCAAGATTCCGTGGATGGGTAGCTCTTTTGTGGGGTTCATCGCCGGTGCCTGGATCTCGGGCAAGCTCTATCGATTCGCGACGTACTCAGGTGCGAGGCTGACCGCGTTTCAGAGCCGTTTGGGCGGCGCAGACATGATCTACGAGGACCGCAGCTTTCGCCTCGAGGTGGAGTTGGACGGCGCGGTTGCCGCTCCACTCAAGGCCCCGTCGCACGGACGTATGGTCGCTCGCGCCGACGAGTCGCTCGACGCGATCATGCACGTGAAACTCACGAGCCTGCGCGATGGCGCGGTGCTCCTCGATGACTGCGGCCTCCACGCGGGCTGTGAAGTCATGGACGTCAGAGGGGAGCTTGCCGTCGGGGTGTCTACGCCAGGCCCAGCCGAGGAATAGACCAGAGAGCTGGATTGGTGAGAGGCGGGGGCAATGGGCCGCAAGATGCTCAAGGTAGCGCTCGTGGTGTTCGGTTCGCTGATACTCGTTTTGGCGGTGGCCTCAGCCGGGGCATACCTTCTGCCGAATCCAACGCCACCCTCTCAATCCAACCCTGCCAAGAGCTATGGCGACGCGGTTGCCCGCATCGACGCCGCTCGTGCTGCCGATGGCCCGGAGATCGGCTACCACCAGATCTTCATCGGCCAGGGCAGCAAGACGGCTACGGCGGTCGTCCTGTTCCACGGGTTCACCAACGCCCCTCGGCAGATGGATGTGCTTGTGCGGGCGTACGCAGCGCGGGGCTACAACGTCTACGTACCACGTCTCCCTCACCACGGTCTGTCGGACCGCATGACCGAGGACCTCAAGAACCAAAGTGTTGGAGAACTCGCGAAGGCGGTCGACGACGCGATTGACATCGGGGCGGGTCTCGGAGATACGGTCGTCGTGTCGGGCCTGTCTGCGGGGGGGACGATGTCGGCGTGGGCCGCGAAGAACCGCAGTGAAGTGGGCGAGGCAGTGCTTATTGCGCCTCTCATCCAGCCGATGCCAGTGCCTACGCTGCTATCACGACCCCTCTATCAGTACACGCCGCACATCCCGCCGCTCTGGGTGTGGTGGAATCCGCTCAAGAAGGAGAACCAGAAGGAGCCCGCTGAGGCGTATCCGCGTTACACCCTCGCTTCGCTCGGTGACTTCATGGCGATGGCCGACTCGGTTGCTCACGATCCGCCGCAACGGCAGGGCGATCTGGGGCGTATGGTCCTCGTCACAAACGCGGCGGACCCCGCGGTTCGAAACGATATCGCCACTCAAGTGCTGGAGCGCGAGTTCAAACCGATTACCAAGGAATGGGTGGCCTTCGAGATCCCGGCCAACCTCAAGTGGAAGCATGACGTCATCGACCCAAAAGGGGAGAACCGCCAGCACATCACCGAGATCTACCGGACACTACTGCCGCTCTATGGCCTTGAGACCACGACCAGTCTCGCACCTACCGGCACTCCGTAGTGGCTAATCGACCGTCCCGTAGCGTCGGCTCAGCCCGTGGCCGATGATTGCCGAGTTGAGCTGGTCAGCGAGACGTTGGCGCGTGTAGGCGCCGGCGCCAGGGAGGTTTTCAACCAGCGGCATCAGCTCGGAGTCCAAGTCGTAGGTCTCGGCGCGCAAGACGATGTCGAGGCGTGAAACTCGCTTCGAGTCGCGGTACAGGCTGTCGAGGAAGCGCTGAAGAAGCTCGCGATCGTCGTCAGACACTACTTGAGCCAGCTTCGTACGGCGTTCTCAATGCCGTCGCG
>JBAXEO010000109.1:0-7395 GCA_037140395.1 Coriobacteriia bacterium | reverse complement strand
CAGGGGATAGAGCACAGGTTTCCTAAACCTGGTGTCGGACGTTCGAATCGTCTCGGGGGCACCAACAAACATGCAGGTAGACCGCCTAGACGGGCGGTCTACCTGCTGTCACAATCTGGATACTGTCCACATTCTGTCCACATCGGGTTCGAAAACGTTTCCGCGTCGGACACCTCAGCGAGCCTTCCGCAGCACCGCGTCGAGACGGTCTGCCGCGGCCTCGTGAGCGCCGGGCAGCGTGTGACCGTAGCGGCTCAGCAGCAGCGCCGGTGAAGAGTGCCGCACAAGCTCCTGTAGCACCTTGAGCGGCGTCCCGGCATCGTGGTGAAGACTCGTGAAGGTGTGCCGCAAGCCGTGAAACGTAGCAGGCGTCTTGGCAGTCTTCGCCGCCTCTGTGAAGGACTTGGACAGATGACCGGGTGACACCGGCGCGCCGAGTCCATTGTCAATGACCAGCCCGCTGTCCTGCCACATCGAACCTGCCTCAAGCCTCCGCTCCTTTTGTCGCGTGCTGTAGGCCTTGAGTTCTGCGACTGCGAACGCCGCCAACGGCACCACACTACGCGACGCCTCTGACTTCGGCTCCTTGGTAATCGCGCCACCCTTGGCGGGGATGGTAGAGCGCACAATGAGCGCCTCAGCGGCCTTGAGGTCCACCTCCGCCCAGCGCAACGCCAGCACTTCGCCGCGCCTCAGTCCTGTCGTGACGCCAAGGACCGCGGCCATGTAGAGCCAGTCAGGCTCGCTGGCTTTGAGTGACGCCAGGAGAGTCGCGACCTGCTTTGCCGTGAGCGTCGCCAGCTCGTGGCGTTCAACCTTCGGACCGCTCACCAAATGACACGGATTTGAGGCTATGCGCCCTTGCCTCAAAGCGTCCTCAAGGGCCTTGTGAAGCACGCGGAAAGCGTGTTGCTGAGTCTGCGCGCTCAGCGGCTCGCCCGTGCGGTAGTGGGGCGTCTTGCCCAGCGCGTCCAATAGCAGCTCGACGTGCTCTGCAGTGAGCTTGCGAAGCTCGACGCCGCCGATGTTCGGCACTATGTACCGCTCGACGTTGCGCCGGTAGGACTCGCAGGTGATGGGAGACAACCCACCCCTCTCCTCGCGCCGAGTGAGCCACGTCTCCAGATAGGCCTTGAGTGTCTCTCTGCCGGTCCCGATGTTCTGTCCAGAGTCGCGCACAGCCCGGAACTCGTCACGCTTGCGCCTCGCGCCTGTCTTCGTGGCACAGGTGTCCGTAAGGGTATGCCGCTTGCCCGCCATGTCCTCGTAGCAGACTCGCACCTGCCACCTATCGCCGCGTTGCCTGATTCCTGTGTCATCGGCCATCGGCACCGCCCCCCCTCGCCCCACGCCGGTTCTTCGATGCCGCTGCCCAGCGTTTCGCTTGCTCCGGTGTAGTCGTCACTCCAAACTCCTTGGTCATCGCCGCTACGACCTTCGCGGGTGTCAGCCCTTGGTCAAATAGCTCACGAGCCTTGTCCTGCCTAGTTCGAATGATGCTCTGTCGACATTTCTCGCTGCAGTAGTCCCGTGTCGACCGCGCACCCGTCGCGTCCCACCACTCCCCGCACCCCTCGCACTTGGAGTGTTCGCGGGGAACGTCAATCGCCATCGCGAGCTGTAGCCACATCGCACCCATCAAGTCCGATACGGCGAAAGTGAGGCCCACACCCACGCCACGGTACTTGGGGCCACTGACAGCGAGGGCAGTGTTTACTCCTGCACACCCGCGGGTAACGAGCGCTGCGAGCGCGGTCTGCACCGCCCTGCGGTCACTACTGCTCTTGGGAAGTGATGTGATGGTTTCCCACTTCGAATCCGCAGGGCGCTTGAAGCGCACGCGGACCGCGTCTCCTGTCGGCTCCATCTTCACATCGCTGTCGACAACGCCCCCGACATGACCAGACTTGAGGGCCTCCCAAAGACGCACCGCCTGCGCGAGCTTCTGACGCTCCTGCTGCCAGTGCGTGAGAGGATGGCCACTCAGTGGTGAGCTGCTCTCAGCCCCCCTGACATGCCTCATCGTCAGGTCCAAGACCTTGTAGTCCCCGTACTTGCGAGCAAAGCCTGCGAACGCGGCCTCTGTGTCATCCAGCTCGGCGAACTTTCTGAAGAGTGCGGGTTCATCTTTGAGCGGTGCGTACTCTTCACCCAGGCCACCGACTAGCACTCTGTCCGATTCAGAATCGACCCATTCGGCCTCGGACATGCGTGACCACTCGAAAGAAGTCAGCTGGACCATCGTCGACTCCAAGAACAGCTTTGTCATAGTTCACTCCAGACACAACTGTTGACCTTCCCTTGAACCGTGCTTCAATCAGTACCATAGCACTGGCACGAGCCGACAGAAAGGATGGCCATGCGCAATCTGACCCGCGAACGGGAACGGCAGAAGCTGAGCCGCTCAGCTCTCGCCCGTCTCGCAGAGATGAACCAGGCGACGGTCTCACAAATCGAATCCGGGTACATCGGCAAGGCTTACGCTTCACAGCTTTTGAAGCTGTCCGACGCGCTTGCCCCTGGGGGCTGGACAGGCAAGCCCGAGGCGCTCTTGGACGAAGTGCATTCCGATGACTAGCGACCTGCTCACCACTGAGGAGGTCGCGCAGTGGCTACGGTGTTCGCCGCGTTCGGTCCGCAATTACACCGCCAAGGGCATCCTGCGCGCCGTGCGCGTCGGCGGGCACGTCCGGTACCGGGCGACAACCCTTGAGGCGCTTCTGGAGACACTTGAAGCCGCTCCAGAGAGTAGGCGATAGCCGTGGCCAACGCGACCAATGACAAGGAACCTACAACACGCACCCGCTACACGTTCGGCGCCATCCCGACCAGCGACCACATGGAAGACAGCATGGACACCAGGACAGACAATCTGGTAGTCACTCAGGCCCGCCTAGATGCGGCGCTGGTCGGATGTCACGCGGCGTGCGCTCGCGCCGTACGCAGAGCGCAGATTCGACAAGCACGTATTGCCGCGGGACTCGCCCGCCGCGAGAGGGCCGGGCGGTAGACGTGGCTGGCGGACCCTACGCGGCCATCTACGCCACGCTCTTGTGGCACCACAAGGTGTTGGCACTATCCGATGATGACCGGCTGGCCGCCTTCGGTTTCTACTGCGCGTGTTGCGCCTACTGCCAAGTCAACCGCACCGATGGATTCCTCGCCTACGCGCAACTCGTGGCCGTGTTCCCTTGCACCGATGACGAACGCAAGCGGTACACCTCCGCGCTGACCGCCGTGCGTCTCTTCGATGACGTGGACGGTGGCATCGAGGTGCACGACTACCTCGACCACAACTCCTCGCGCCAGCAAATCGAGAACGGTCGCAAGGGTATGAGCGACGGTGGTCGTAAGGGCGGTATCGCGAGCGGAGAAACACGTCGAAGGCAACCCTTGAAGCCCACCCTTGAAGGGTCTGCAGAGCAGAGCAGTACAGAGCAGAGCAGTACAGAGCAGAAGTGCGCTGTGGAAGAAGAGGTGCGAGCAGACTCCGAGCAAGCGCGCTTCCCCAGCGAAGCTAGGACGCACTACCGCTCGCCACACGATGACGCCGGTTCTCTTGATGGATTCCCTGAGATTGAGTGGTGACGGTCCACAGTCGCACCTGAGTTACTGGAGTTTCTGGAGGCAGTAGAGAGGAGTCGCACAAGTGGCACGCCCAACGGTCTATGACGAGAGCACCGCCCTAGCCGCCGTCGCCTCGGTGGTGGACAAGGGCGCGACGATGGGACAGATAGCCGCTGCAATGACGGTGTCACCTGCCACCGTCTATGACTGGCAGCGACGGCACCCCGAGTTCTGCGAAGCGGTACAGGCCGCACGGGCCACCGCCGATAGCGTCATCGAATCGAACTTGTACGCTGCGGCGTGTAGTGGCGACTTGGCTGCCGTCAAAGTGTGGCTGTCGAATCGCTCCCCCGTGGTAACGCCGATGACGCCTAACGACCTCGCGCTTGAGAAGATGTATGAAGGGCTCGGCATGTAAACACCTTCTCGCCTGAGCTTCTTGACGCATTAGGAAGGGGTGTCCGTGTCCCGGATAGCAGAAGTCACCGCACGTTCAATCATGGCTCCTGCGCCCCTCGTATCCCCCGTCCGTTGCGTCATGGTGCCCGGGTCAGCCACCTGCCGAATAGGCTGCGATGATTCGTGGCCGCTGATAGAAGTAGAGCGGCACGAACACAATCGCGCCCACGAGCACCCCAAGACCCCAGACCAGGGGCTTTGACCCCACGATTCCTTCGACTTTCCGGTCCGGCTTCACGATTCGTGAGGCATCAACTCCGACGCCGATGGCCACAATCAGGAGTCCGATGAAAGGCCCGGGGGTAGGATTCCCGATGAGAGCACCCGCTAGCCCAGCCAGTGTGAGGAAGAAGATGAACAGTGCGGGAATCGAGAGGAGAAGGCCGAGGATGCTCCCAGGGGTAGGGACCGCGGTCTGTGGCGAAGCCGGCATGGCACCAGCAGGAGCCGCGAACGCCGCAACTGACGCTTCCACTGGAGGGGTCTGGGGCTGAGCTAAGGGCGAGGTCTTGTATGGCAAGCCCGTGACGGCGTCTTTCACCTCGCGAATCTGACTGCGGGGGTGACCTTCGGCGCACGAGAAGTCCTCGCGCAACTGAGAACGCCCCCCGCACTCCCGGCAGTAACCGGTATAGACCGCCGTGACGCCCGTGGGTTTCGGTATTGCAGCCGCCGGAGCCGGCACCACTGGCGCAGGGAAGGTACTTGCGAACCATGTGGCGAATTCCGGGCTTGCCCAAACGACTTGCCCTACCGCTGCATAGTCGCGCACTTGGTCCGCGCTCGCTGGAGTGTCACCGACCTTGAAGGTGCCGGTGCTCTCGTCGTAGGTGAGCGGACGACCATCGAAGTACCCGCCAAGCTCCATGATTCCCCCCGTGGCTGCTGACGATTCCCCGTTCTCGCACGCGATAGGTTCCAGCTAGCATCAGAAGCCGGTCACGTCTTTCACTTTGAACGATGTACACGCTTCCTCAAGTATCGGTGCCTTGAACTTCCACGTACCGCCAGGGGCAAGGTTGTTGATGTTCGCCATCGTGCTGCCTACCTGAGCACCCTGGGCATCGTAGAGGTTGATTGCGACCTGTACGTAACCGTAGTTCTTGTCGGAGTTGTTGACGACCGTTCCTGTCACGTAGCGGATGCCGTACTCCCCAGCAAGAAAACTGCTCTCGGTGACAACGAGACCCTTCTTCGCTGCCGGTGCTGCGGCGCCTGGGTTGGCTGGCGACGTGGAGCCTGTACCGGTGCTCGTACCGGGCTGCGTATTCGATGACGGGGAGTTTGCCACGATTGCGACACAAGAACAGAGCACCAACACGACGGCGATGACAGCGATGATGATTCCGACCTTGGACTTCTTGGGGGGCGGGGCGGCAGGTTGGTACTGTCGCTGAGTGGGATAGCCCTGAGGAGTGTATTGCGACTGCCCTGGTGGCATCGGCTGTGGTGCAGTTGCAGACGGAGCCGCAGCCGGAGTTGCTGGTGCCGCTCCGGCAGCAGGCTGGGCCGGGCTGGGCACGGCCGACCCGGGAAAGGAGCGCCCGAACCAGAAAGCCATGTCCGGGTTCGCCCAAGTGATTTGCGCTGCAGCCGCGTAGCCACGAACCTGCTCCGCGCTCACCGCGGCTTCACCGACCCTGAAGGTGCCAGTGCTCTCGTCGTAGGTCAACGGACGACCATCGAAGTACTTGCCGAGTTCCATCAGTTCCCCGCTTCCTCGACTGCCGTCATGACCCCGCTACGATACCCGAGCTGCAGCTACTCAATGAACGCCTGCGCCCCTTTGAACATCGCCGCGTAGCGCAGGTAGTTACCTCTGAACCCGACGTAGACGTAGTAGCCCAAGAACAGAAAGGCCGCCACACCCGCGGTGGCCACTGTGAGGACAATGCTGGCGAAGAACATGATGATTCCGACCAGCGGGAGGTTGCGAAACAGCAGCCAGGACGGCGAAAACCAGAACGCAGCCCAGTTGAACCTACCCTTGTATTGCTCCCCAGATTCGTAGATTTGCCGGAACTCCTGCTGGTAGTACCAGCTCAACCCGCTGGCATCGGGCGTGTCCGCCAGTTTCGGAAGCGCTGAAGCCGAGAATCGCAGGCCGGAACTGACGGCTCTGGGCGCGGAACCGGGGTACGCGCTGCCTGCGCCGACTGCGGCACCCACTACCGCAGCCCCGCCAGCCAAGTACGACCCACATTCGACGCACATCACTTGGCCTGACAGGGTCGGCTTGCCGCAGGCGTCGCAGAAGGAAGAGCCAGTAGACGGGGGGAAGCCACATCCGCTGCACGCAGACACTCTTCCGAAGAGCTTCGCACCGCAATTGCGACAGTGAGTGAGCTTCGCCAATGACGCTGGAGGTCCGGCTGGGGCGCCTGCCGGCGCGACTTGTGGCTGGAATGGAGCAGCCTGACTCTGGGCCAATGGGCCTTGATATGGCAAGCCCGTGACGGCGTCCTTGATATCGCGAATCTGACTGCGGGGATGGCCGTTCGCGCATGATAGGTCATCATGCAACTGAGAACGCCCCCCGCACTCCCGGCAGTAACCGGTATAGACCGCCGTGACGCCCGTGGGTTTCGGTATTGCAGCCGCCGGAGCCGGCACCACTGGCGCAGGGAAGGTACTTGCGAACCATGTGGCGAATTCCGGGCTTGCCCAAACGACTTGCCCTACCGCTGCATAGTCGCGCACTTGGTCCGCGCTCGCTGGAGTGTCACCGACCTTGAAGGTGCCGGTGCTCTCGTCGTAGGTGAGCGGACGACCATCGAAGTACTTGCCAAGCTCCACAATTCCCCCGGCCTTCGCCGACGATTCCCCTACCGCCGTGCTCCCTCATACCGTCAGTGTACCCGGAACCGCCGACACGACGTGCTCTACAGCTATGCGGTCGCGCCTGCTTTGACGGCTATCGCGGTGAGACGAATAGTGGGCATTCCCTTCTGCGACTACCGGATGGGTCCCCCGCCGACATAGAGCCCACCCCGTTTCGGCCGGGTCCCGTCATGCTGGGGCAGACAGACTGTCACCCTTGTGTCGAGAAGGCCCCCGCCTCAGTCAATCTGGTGGGCGCCTTCGAGCCTCTGGCACTGCGGTAGGAAGAACGTGCGTTCGTGCCTCTACGGGGCTCTCAGAACCTCTCAGCGGGAGTGTCGCTCTGTCCACTTGCTGTCCACATTCTGTCCACATCGGAATCTGTTTCCGCCTTCTGCGCGTTTCCGCTCGTATCCGCGAACCGGCTGTCTACCTGCGAGAACGCTTCCCGCATTGTCCGCTCGCTTCTGTCGGCTTCCGTGCCTGCGCCACAATTCCTAAACCTGGTGTCGGACGTTCGAATCGTCTCGAGGGCACCACGCAACACAG
>JBAXEO010000108.1:0-7409 GCA_037140395.1 Coriobacteriia bacterium | reverse complement strand
CGTCAAAGACGTGCAGTGTCACGCTCGTCACCAAGGGCCGCCTCACCGAGACCAACACCTGGTATGCGCAGGGCGGCATCGCGGGCGCGGTGGGGGAGGCCGACAGCGTCGAGCTGCACCTCGCCGACACGCTCGTCGTCGGCCAAGGCCTCTGCGACGAAGACGTGGTTCGCGCCGTGGTCGGAGAGGCACCGGAGGCCTTGGCCGAGCTGCGTGAGTATGGCGTCCGATTCGACTTGGCCGAGGGCGGGGAGGTCGCGCTTGCTCGCGAGGGCGGCCACTCGCTGCCGCGTGTGCTGCACTCGGGCGATGCAACCGGCGCGGCCATTCAGCATGCGCTTACCGACGCGCTACGGGCGAGCGAGCGTGTCGCCGTCTTTGAGCGGCGATTCTTGGTGGACTTGCTCACCGAAGACGACCGCTGCGTGGGCGCCCTGGTCCTGGACACCGCGACGGGATTGCGCGAGGTGTTCTGGGCGGGTGCGGTTGTGCTTGCTACAGGTGGTGCGGGGCAGGCCTACCGAGTCACCACAAACCCTCTCATCGCCACCGGCGACGGGCTTGCGGCTGCATGGCGGGCCGGAGCGCGAATCGCCGACGTCGAATTCATGCAGTTCCACCCCACCGCCCTAGACCACGACGCGGCCCCCCGATTTCTGATCACCGAAGCGCTGCGCGGCGAGGGCGCCTACCTGCTCGACTGCGAAGAGCAGCGCTTCATGCTTGGCGTGCATCCGCTGGCCGAGCTAGCGCCGCGCGATGTAGTCAGCCGAGAAATCGAAGCGGTCATGTCTCGGTGTGGGCGCAGCAACGTCTGGCTCGACGCACGGCACTTGGGTGAGCCGTACCTGCGCACCCGGTTCCCGACTATTTGGGAGGCGTGTGCCGAGGCGGGCTACGACCTGTCACGCGACCTGCTGCCGGTGGCGCCTGCGGCCCACTACCTCGTCGGCGGTGTGCTGGTTGACGTGGATGGACGCAGCAGCGTGCCGGGCCTCTACGCCGCTGGTGAGGTCACCGCAAGCGGCCTTCACGGCGCCAACCGATTGGCCTCCAACTCGCTGCTCGAGGGGCTGGTCTTCAGCCGTCGGATCGCGCGCGTACTCGGGACTTCGTGCGAGCCACCTCGCTGCGGGCCGATCTCCTGGGTGCGTGAAGGCGGGGAGGCTCCGGGCCGCTCGGAGGGGCTCGACGCGCCGGTCGTCTCGGCGGCGGTCAAGGATGTCATGCAACAGCGAGTCGGCATGAGCCGATGTGATACGGGGCTCGGTCTTGCCGCAGAGGAGCTCGGCGCGCTCTGCGGCCTGGCGGCAGCCGCGGGTGAGTCGTCTGCAGAGCTCGAGGTGGCAAACTTGGCGACGGTCGGTACGCTGATCGCTCATGCAGCGTGGTTGCGTACCGAGTCGCGCGGCTGTCACTTCCGCCGAGACGTTCCTCAGCGCGACGAGGCGTGGTGCGTGCGGATTGTGCAACAGCGAGGTGAGGCACCGTCACGCGTCGCCGTTGCGGGGCATATGATGCCGTGGGCGGCGTCATCGGGCAGTTCGCTCGGAGTTTCAGCGGCGTCGTTGTCCACCGCCAGATCGTCCTGAGTCGAGTGAGGAGTACCGACAGCGTGTTTGTGTCGCCCGATAGCTCGAGCATCATCAAACTCGCGCTGGCCGAGGACTTCGGCGTGTCGTCCGATCTGTTCGGTTCCGCAGCGTTTGGCGATCCGAGCCTGCTTGAGCGGGATGTCACGAGCTTCTCGGCAATCGGCCCCGACGCACGCTTCTCGGGCACGATAGTTGCGCGGCAGCGATGCACGGTGGCTGGGCTTGCCGTGGTCGCCGAGGTCTACGACATGCTGTCCGCCGCAGCGGGGATCATCGACCCGATCGAAGTGTTTCCGCTGGTTGCCGAGGGTACGCGAGTAGATGTGGGCACGCCGGTTGCCCAGGTCGAGGGCGTCGCCGTCGCGGTATTGGCCGGCGAGCGGACGGCACTCGACTTCCTGATGCAGCTCTCTGGAATCGCCACGCAGACGGCGGCCTGGGTCAAGGCGGCACGGGGCCGTTTCGCTGTGTGCGATACGCGAAAGACTCCTCCGGGGCTGCGGGCTCTCGCGAAGTACGCGGTCAGCGTGGGAGGTGGCGTCAACCACCGGTTCGGACTGCACGACATGGTGCTCATCAAGGACAACCACATCCTGCGAGCCGGCGGCATAACCGCCGCTGTCGGCAAAGCGCGCGCTGCTCACGCCGATCTGCCAATCGAGGTCGAAGCCGACTCGCTGCCCCAAGCCATCGAGGCCGTCGCTGCCGGTGCCGACATGGTGCTGCTCGACAACTTCTCCGACGCCAAGCTGGCCGCCGCCGTACTCAAGGTACGCTCGGCTGCCGAGAAGACCGGCCGGACCGTGCTCATCGAGGCCTCGGGCGGCATCACGCTTGCGCGGGTGCCAGCGCTGCGCGCTTCAGGCGTCGACCGCGTCAGCACCAGCGCGCTGACGTTTGGTGCGCCCATCATCGACTTCGGGCTCGATGAGGCAATCGACGGGGGAGGTGCCGCGTGAGCTTCTTGCAGTCACTTCTTGCCTGGGCACTCTCGGCGCTGGGTACCTGGGGCTACCTCATCGTCTTCATCGCTACCATTCTGGAGAATCTGTTCATTGTTGGGAGCTTCACGCCGGGGGACGTGCTCACCGCTGCTGCCGCATTCACGGCAGCGACTTCACACGGCCAAGGACTCAATCCCTGGGTGCTGTTTGCCCTAGCGACGATGGGAACTTTCATCGGCACCAACATCAGCTATTTCATCGGGCGGCGCGGGGGTCGAGAGCTTATCGAGCGCGTTGGGCCGCGCTTTGGCATCAAGGTAGAGGCGATCGAGGCGGGCGAGGAATACTTCAACCAGCACGGATCGCCCACGATCATCATCGCGCGCTTTGTTGCAGTGATGAAGAACCTCGCTCCAGCGATAGCGGGCGCATCCCACATGAACGTGTTCTGGTTCGAGGTTTACTCTCTCGTGGGTTCGGTCGGTTACGCCGGTCTCCTCGTGGGGATTGGCTGGTTCTTTGGTGCGAACTTCCGCCAGGGCCTCGCGTATCTGGGCGCGTTCTCCTGGCTCGTCTTCGCGATCATTGTCGTGGGAGCGGCAGCTCTCTGGATTGCCAAGCGCCGACACGACCGTCGGCTGCTGAAGCAGGAAGCCGCCGAGTACGAGGCCGAGCATGGTGGCCGGCTTGGCGAGGCGGCAAAGGACCAGGTTGATGACCACTCGTGAGGTAGTGCTCGAGGCGCTGCGCGCTTCCGGGGCAGCCGGCGTGAGCGGTCAGACGCTAGCAACGTCGCTGGGGGTGAGCAGGGTCGCGGTCGGCAAACACGTCGGCGCTTTGCGGGCTGAAGGCTACGAAATCGGGGCTCTTCCCGGCAGCGGCTACACGTTGCTTTCGGTACCCGACGCTCCGCTTCCCCGTGAGGTGGCGCGACTGCTCCGGCCCGGATTCTGGACGCATCTCGTTGGCGGTAAGGAGACCGGCTCGACCAACGAGGACGCGCGCGTGCTCGCTCGGGCAGGGGCCGAGGAGGGTACTGTCGTGCTCGCTTCTCGGCAGACCGCGGGGCGCGGCAGGCTCGGGCGCACGTGGGAATCGCCGGATGGAGGCGCGTACTTCTCGGCGGTACTCAGGCCGTCCGTGCCACCGGCCGAGATCGCCTCGCTCGCGCTTGCTGTCGCGTTGGGGATCGCCGAGGGGCTCGAATCGCTTGGCGCCACGCCAACGTTGAAGTGGCCCAACGATGTGCTCCTAGGCGGCGGCAAGGTCGCTGGCGTGCTCCTCGAGATGACTGCCGAGGCCGATCGGGTTGACTGGGTGGTCGTCGGCGTCGGCGTCAACGTGCGCCGACCTGCGGATCAGGACGAACGTGAGCCTGCGCCGGGGGCGGCGTATCTGCGCGACAGCGTCGACGCGCGCGTGCCCGAGGTGGTTGCGGCCCTTCTCGACGGGGTTGCATCGGCCTACACGCGATGGACCGCCAGTGGATTTGCCGCGCTGCGAGGCGGCTACGAGTCTCGGCTGGCCCTGCGCGATGTGGCCGTGCGAGTGAGTGGCCTCGACGGCGTCGTGCGAGCTGAGGGGATGGCACGCGGAGTCGACGCCGACGGTCGGCTCTTGGTGGAATCGGAGCAAGGCATGGTGCCAGTCGTCGCCGGCGAAGTGACGCTGCGCGCTTGACCCACGATGCGGTGGCCACTACCGTTAACCGCCAAGCAAGCGACTAGTTAACGGAGATGCCGTGTCCCGCTTTGAGCCATCCCCCGATCCGGCCCCCGATTCATCTGCGGCACCCGCGGTCGTCGTGCGGCCGAAATCGTATACCTCGCCGAGCGCATCACGCGTCAGGCATCTCGTCGCTGCCGCGCTTGTCACCGCGTTCATGGCGGCGACCGGCTGGATCGCCGTGCCTGTCGGTCCCGTGCCCGTCACGCTGCAGGTCTTTGGCGTCGTACTGGCAGCGCTCCTGCTCTCGTGGGAGTGGGCCGCCGTTGCTCTGGCAATCTATCTGGTCTTGGGTTCCGCTGGCGTGCCGGTCTTTGCGCTGGGGACGGCGGGTTTGGGCGTCGTACTCGGGCCAACCGGCGGCTACGTGATCGGCTTTGCACTCGCGGCACCGGCAGGTGCGTGGGCGAGGCAGATGCTTGAGCGTCGAGGGGTCAAGCAAGTGATCGCCGACGCCTGCTCGGCGGTGCTGGTGATTGCGGTCATCTACCTGATTGGCTGGTTCCAGCTGGCAGCGGTGACGAACATGGGGCTGCTCAAGGCGTTCGCGGTCGGAGTCGTGCCGTTCGTCATCCCCGATGCAGCCAAGGCGGCAGTTGCCATCGCTGTTGCATCGGCGGTCAGGGCCTCCGGCGTACGCCTCTAATCGGTGGCGGGTTCCTCGGCAATCGCCGGGAGCACGACGGTCATGCGCGCCCCGCCGGTCGGGAGATTGGCCGCCTCGATGCGCCCGCCATGCGCAGTGACGATGGCGCGTACAATCGCCAGCCCGAGGCCAGCGCCACCGCTCGAGCGTGTGCGGCTGGAGTCGGCTCGGTAGAAGCGGTCGAAGAGTCGCGGCAGGTCCTCGGGCGGGATTCCCGGACCGTCGTCGATTACCGATAGGACCGCGCGGTCGCCCTCGGCAGTGAGTTCCACGACGACGTGGCCACCCTTGCCGACAATGCGGCTGGCGTTGTCGACGAGATTGAGCACCACCTGTTGCAGCCGGTCCACGTCGCCGAGCACGAGTGGCGCTCGGCCGTTCACGGTCAGCGTCACTTCGCGGTCTTCCAGCAGGGGCTCAAGCATTGCCTCGGCGCGGTCGGCCGCGAGTCTCAAGTCGACCTGGGTCAGCGGGAGCTCGCCGGTGGCGCCTTCGATACGCTGCAAAGTCAGCAGGTCGTTGGCCAAGCGGCCCAATCGCTCGGCCTCGAGAGCGATCGTGGTCAGGAACCGCTGCTGGTCCTCGGCCTCGACGTCGCCGTCAAGCAGCGTCTCAGCGGCTCCGCGGATAGCGGTGAGAGGAGTGCGAAGCTCGTGACTCACGTCCGAGACGAACTGCGACTTGCGTCGCTCCTCAACCTTGAGCTCCTCGATGGCCGAGTCGACTTGAGAAGCCATCTGGTTGAACGATTCAGCGATGATGCGCGTCTCGCGTGGTCCCTCGACCTGCGCGCGTGCGCTGTGGCTTCCCGCCGCAAACGATGCCGCGGTCGCACCAAGGCGCTCGAGCGGCGCGACGAATGAACGCGCCACCCTCCGCCCGATGACCCAGCTGATTATGGCTATCAGTGCGACAGCAGCGCCGAACAAGGCGGTCGACGTGCGCAATAGTGGCGCGGCCGCTGCAACGCCCAGAGCACCGATCGTCGCGAAGGCGGCCAGGGTCAGTGCGATTCGAGTTCTGAGAGCGCTGCGCATCTCGGACGGCCCTACGCAGTACGGAAGCGGTAGCCGTATCCGCGGACCGTCTCCACGAGCGCGGGATCGACTCCGGCCGCCTCGAGCTTGTCGCGAAGCCGCTTGACGTGGGTGTCGACGGTCTTTGTCTCGACCAGGTACTCCCAGCCCCACGCCTCACGCAGCAGCTGGTCGCGCGAGAGCACTTTGCCACCATGCCGCATGAGGCAGGCGAGCAGCTCGAATTCGCGCGGAGTGAGGTCGATCAGGGTCGCATCCTGGGATTCGGCGACGTGCGAGCTCTCGTCAAGGGTGATGCCGCACAGCTCAATTCGCTCACCACCGACGCCGGACTCCCGCGAGCCAGCTGGGGCTCGCCTGAGCAGTGCCTTTACGCGCGCCTGCAGTTCACGGACACCAAACGGCTTGGCCAGGTAGTCGTCCCCGCCAATCTCCAAGCCGACGACCTTGTCCAGCTCCGTGTCCCTTGCCGACAAGAACAGCACGGGCACGCTGGACACGGCGCGCAAGCGGCGACACACCTCATAGCCGTCGATGCCCGGCAACATGACGTCGAGCACCACCAGATCGAAGGGTTCGGTCTTGGCCAGGGAGAGCGCCTCGTCGCCATCAACGGCGATCGAGACTACGTAGCCTTCCTTGCGCAGGTTGTAGCTGACGAACTCGGTAATCGACGGTTCATCGTCGACCACGAGGATGCGAGCGGGCAAGTCTGTCACGGAATGCCTCCCCAATGTGGGCGCGTGAGCGGGGCGTGCCACCGACACAAACGGGCCGGGGTTGCGAGCCTGCTGGTTGGGCCCGATGATAGCATTCTGCTCAGGGGTGACCGCTGCGGCGTCACCTCGCCGTCACCTGTTCACCGCTTTGGCCAGGAGGTCTGTCGTGCTCTTTGCAGTCGACGTCGGCAACACCCAGACGGTGCTCGGCTTGTTTGACGACGACCGTCTTGCATCGCACTGGCGCATTTCCACCGATGCGTCGCTTACCGGTGACGAGTTGCGCGCCTCGGTAATCAGTCTTCTGGCGCTCGACGGTCTGTCGTGGCGCGATGTGGGCGCCGTCATCTTGGCTTCCGTGGTGCCACGCGTGACTTCGGCGTGGGAGGAGGCTGTCGCTGCCGCATGCACGTGCGAGCTACTTGTGGTCGGCCCCGGGCTCAAGACCGGCATGCCGATACGCTACGACAACCCACACGAGGTCGGCGCCGACCGCATCGTCAATGGCGTGGCGGCCTTCGAGCTCTTGGGCGGGCCGGTCGTGGTGGTCGACTTCGGCACCGCAACAACCATCGATGTCATCGCCGAGGACGGCGCCTACCTAGGCGGTGCAATCGCTCCAGGAGTCGAAACGAGCGCAGAAGCGCTGTTCAGCAAGGCTGCGCGTTTATCCAAAGTGGATCTGGTGGCGCCTCCGCATGTGATCGGGACCAACACGCGCGAAAGCGTTCAGGCCGGGCTCA
>JBAXEO010000107.1:0-7420 GCA_037140395.1 Coriobacteriia bacterium | reverse complement strand
ACGGCACTTACGGTCGAACCAACACTTCTTCACCGGGAGCCCTAGATCCCGAGGCTGAAAGGTATCCCTCGCAAGAGGGAAGCTTGAAGCCAACGTGCGGGCACCCACCTGCCGAGGCAGGTTCACCGCGTCGGCGCCACGACTAAGGCGGGGCGACTAGTGCCGCCACAGAGGAGCATCATGCGTAGAACAGTTATGGTGTTGGTTGTGCTCGCTTTGACGCTTGCGCTCACGGGTTGTGGTGGGAGTAAGGCCGCTGAGGCGCCTGCACCTGCAGCCGCTCCGGCTGCTGCCGCGGCCCCGGCCGCCGCCGCTGCTGCCGGCGCTGCCGGCGCTACGATCGCGGACCGTTCGGCCAACATGACTGCGGCTTTCGAGCCGTTTCCGACCGGAACGTTCGTGCCGGCGGATCTCAAGCTCGCGATTGACGCCAAGCGGCCGACCCTCATCTACTTCTACGACTCCTCAAGCGTCAGCAATGCTGATCGGTTGATCATCGATACGGTGCGCGATCAGAATCGTGGTGTGATCGATCTCGCCGCCTATGATATCGGGCGCTTTGTGACCACTTCGCCAGAGGGCGTCGTGTCGGTCGACCCGGCGCTTGCTGCGGACCCAGCAGCATCCCAAGCCATCGGTCTCGCCAAGGCGCTAGGGGTCACATCAGCGCCATTTGTGGTGATCACGGACGCGCAGGGCTATATCACGTGGAAGTTCCGTGGGCTTCTCGACAAGGCCTTTCTTGAGCGCGAGGTGCAGCGCGCCGGAAGTTAAGGGCGCCGCCTGATGCAATCGCTGTTCGATGAGGGCGCCGACCGGTTCCGCGCACAAGCCGCACCGTTGGCGGCCCGGATGCGTCCGCGAACTCTTGACGAGTTCGTCGGGCAGGACGAAGCGGTCGGTCAGGGTACCTGGCTGAGGCGCGCAATCGATGCCGATGCGCTGTCATCAGTAATTCTCTACGGTCCGGCCGGCACGGGAAAAACCTCGCTTGCGCGCATCATCGCAGCGGTGACCAAGGCTCGCTTCGAGGAAGTCTCGGCCGTGAGCGGCGGCGTCGCCGAGTTGCGCAAGGCGATTGCTGCGGCAAACGACAGTCTCGGCCTCAGCGGCCAGCGAACGATTCTATTCATCGATGAGATCCACCGGTTCTCAAAGTCGCAGCAGGATGCTTTGCTGCACGCTGTCGAGGATAGGATCGTCGTCCTCGTCGGGGCGACCACCGAAAACCCGTTCTTCGAGGTCAACGCGCCGCTGATAAGTCGCTCCCGCGTGGTCGAGCTGCTGCCACTTTCCGACGAGGCCGTACACGAGATCGTACGCCGCGCGGTCCTCGACACCCGAGGCCTCGCGGGCGATATCGTGCTTGAGGCATCCGCCGAGGATGCAATCGTGCTCACCGCAGGCGGTGATGCGCGTGTCGCACTCACCACGCTGGAACTGGCCGCGGCGATGGCGACTGGGGATGCAGCTAGCGTACCTCCGACGGTTACAGTGGACTCGGTCCGCGAGGCTTCTCCAACGCGCATCCTGCCCTACGACAAGACCGGCGACGTTCACTACGACGTGATCTCGGCCTTTATCAAGTCCATGCGCGGGAGCGATCCCGACGCGGCTGTCTACTGGCTCGCTCGCATGATCAACGGGGGCGAGGACCCCAAGTTCATCGCTCGGCGAATGCTCATTTTCGCATCCGAGGACGTGGGCAATGCGGACCCGCAGGCTTTGCTGATTGTTCACGCCGCGTTCAAGGCCGCCGAGTCGATCGGTTGGCCCGAGGCGCGGATCAATCTCGCCCAAGCAGCTGTCTACCTTGCGCTGGCCCCCAAGAGCAATGCCGCCTACGTTGCCATTGACGAGGCGCTTGCCCAGGTGCGTACCGGCCCTGCACGCGCGGTGCCCAACCACCTGAGAGACCGGCACCGCCCGGGTGCCGAGGAGTACGGCCCCTATCACTACCCGCACGCTGCGCCGGACGCGGTCGTCGACCAGCGCTACCTTCCCGACGGTCTCGAGCACGGCGCGTTCTTCTCGGCATCGGATCGCGGTTGGGAGGCGGAGCACCAGGCGCGGCTCGAGGCCATACGCAAGCGCCGTTCAGGCCGAGACGATCGTCCCGGCGATGCCGTGGCTCCGGAGCTCGAAAACGACCGCTGACGCGTGTTCGTTACGGCTTAACCCTGCCGGCTGCTCTGCTACACTGACGAGGTCCGCAGAGGTGCCTGCCGAGAGGGGCCCAGTGTCCGTAACGACCGCTCTACTCGCGGTACTGCTCGTGTTTGCGAGCGCGCTGTGCGGAGTCGCCATCTGGGCGCTGATCGAGTCCGTTAGGACCGCCCGATCAGTGGGGCGGCTCGCCGATGACCTCGATGCGCGCCTCATGCCGCTCCTCGCCAAGGCCGATGTCACGGTCGACGCAATGAACGCCGAGCTCCTGCGAATCGACACGATTGTCACGCGCGTCGAGGAGGTCACCGATCGTGTGAGCGACACATCGCGAGCGGTCCAAGAGGTTGCCAACGCGCCTGCCGAGATCGTCAATGAGCTGGCGGACCGGGTTCGACGAGCCTGGAAGACACGAAAGCAGCCTCACCAACAGCAGCCGCACTCGGCGCCAGGCCCTGCCGAGACAGCGGAGCCTGCGTCACGCACTACGTCACAATACGCGTCACCCGAGTAGGAGGCGACTTCCCAGTCCCATGGAAAGAGACCAGATCACACTCATCGTGCCTGCCAAGAGCGAGTACGCACGGACGGTTCGGATGACCGCCGCGGCGCTCGTGAGCCGCGTTGGCATGACCTACGAGGAGATTGAGGACGTGAGGATGGCCGCCGATGAGGCCTTCGTCTACGCGTCCGGCACACTCGATGACGACGCCGACATCTCCTTCCTTTTCACTCTCGGCGAAGACGATATCGAGATCGACGTGAGCCTGGGAGTCGAGGCCCCCCGATCGGAGGAGGATTCGGACCGAAGCGTCGCCTACGCGGCCTTCATCCTGGAGTCTGTATGCGACACCCATGAGTTCGCAAGCGACGAGAACGGCGCGCATCTGCGTCTTTTCAAGCGCGCGGGGGGCACCGATGCCGGTGAGGCGTAGCCCGCAGAAGCAGACGCGCAAGCTCTCGTGGGACAAGGTCTATACCAAGGAGCTCTTCCGACGGTATCGGGCTAACCCCGACGACGAGGTTGTACGCGACGAGCTGATTACGATGTATCTGAATCTCGTGAGGTACCTTGCGAGCAGGTTCAGGAATCGCGGTGAGCCCATCGATGACCTGATCCAAGTGGGGACGATCGGCCTGATCAAGGCCATCGACCGCTTCGACATCGATCGTCAGTGCGAATTCACCACCTACGCAACTCCTACCATCGTGGGGGAGATCAAGCGCCATTTCCGCGACAAGGGATGGGCAATCAAGGTCCCGCGTCGTTTGCAGGAGCTGTCGTTCAAGGTCAACCAAGCCATCGACACGCTCACACAGCGTCACCAGCACTCGCCGACAATCCCCGAGATCGCAGCGTACCTGGACGTCACCTCGGAAGACGTGCTGGAGGCGATGGAAACGAGCGAGGCGTACAACTTTGTTTCGCTGGAGACCGACCGGGGCGGAGACGGATCTGATTCGTTCTCGATTCTCGAGTACGTTGGCAGGGACGACGCGCTCATGTCCGTCATCGACGACCGAACTACGCTCTCCGTAGCCTTCAAGAAGCTCACCGCGCAGGAGCAGCATGTCCTCTATCTGCGCTTTTTCGAGGGGCTGACTCAGACCGAGATTGCGCGGCGCCTCGACATATCGCAGATGCAGGTTTCTCGCCTCCTGCGCAGGACGCTTCGGATCCTGCGCGAGAACATCGTCAGGGATTAGGGCTCGTCGTGACTACACCCGAGGCCCGCTACACGCGAATGAAGTCGACGGCCGTCTCGGTCTGGGGCGCAATCGGTATCCTCATCCTCGTGGCGGTTGCGTTGTGGGGCCTCGGCAAGATCTCGGCTGCACTGGTGCCCTTCGTGATCGCATTTGTGATTGCGTTCCTACTCAACTGGCCGGTCAGAGTGCTTGCGGCCCGGGGGATGCAGCGTGGAGCCGCAACGCTTGCCTGTCTCTTGGTCGGGATGATCGTGCTGGGCACCGCCCTCACACTGCTTGCACCGCCCCTGACTCGGCAGATTGTAGCCTTCGCCCAAGATGCCCCGGCCGCATTCGCCAAGCTGGAGCTGGCTACAACGCAGGTTCAAGACCGTTTCTCTAGTCTGGTGCTCCCCGAGTGGGCCCGCGGTGTGATCCAAGCGGCTTCAGTACAGGTATCAGGGATCGCTGTGAGGGTGGGCAATGACCTCGCCGGGCTCGTCGTCAACGCGGGTAGCGATGTTGCCCAAGGGTTCTTCGATGTGTTTATCGCGCTGGTCATCGCATTCTGGGCACTCAAGGATCTTCCCAAGATCCGCGAGGAGGTCTTGCTCATCGCGGGTCCCAAGTTCGAGGAGGACGCCGAGCTGCTCATCAGCACGGTCAACAAGGTGGTGGGTGGCTACCTCAAAGGTCAGACCATCGCGTCACTTGCTACGGGCACGCTGGCCGTGATCGGACTCGCGATCTTTCACGTTCCTTACGCGCTCGTGATCGGCATTATTGCGTTCTTCTTCAACTTCATTCCGTACGTGGGGCCGTTCACCACGGGCTTCATCGCCGGTCTCGTCGGTCTGTTCGTGGGTCCTTGGACGGGAGTGGCAGCAGTTGCGGTCATCGTGGTCGCGCAGAACTTCACCGACACGGTTATCACGCCCCGGGTCATGTCCGAGCAGGTCGACCTGCATCCAATCATCGTGATACTCTCGCTGCTTGTCGGCGGCAGCTTGTTTGGGATAGCTGGCATGCTCTTCGCGATTCCTGTTGCGGCGACCGGCAAGGGGCTCTTTGTCTACTACTACGAGCGACGTACGCAACGCTCGCTGGCTAGCCAGGATGGAGCGCTATTCCGGGGAACCGGAGGCGATCCAGTCGACGACATCCAGCCCGACCAGACCCCGCCAGAAGGTATGGCCGTGTAACCAGAACGCATGAGGAGCCACGAGTTGAATTCAGCCGAGATACGCGAGAGCTTCCTGACCTTCTTCGAGAGTAAGGGTTGCCGACGGCAGCCGTCGTCGTCGCTGATTCCTGACGATCCCTCACTTTTGCTGACTACCGCCGGAATGGTGCAGTTCAAGCCGGTCTTTCTCGGCGCGAAGAACCTCGGATTCACTCGGGCGACGACCGTGCAGAAGTGCGTGCGAACCACCGACATCGACATCATTGGCACCACAGGCCGTCATCATTCGTTCTTCGAGATGCTCGGCAACTTCAGCTTTGGCGACTATTTCAAGTCCGAAGCGTCGGCGTGGGCCTGGGAGTATTCGGTAGACGTGCTCGGGCTGGATCCGGATCGCATCTGGGTCTCGATTTACGAGGACGATGACGAGGCCGAGGCGATCTGGGTCAACGAAGTCGGCTTCCCCCAAGAGCGCATCGTGCGTTTGGGTGCCGAGGACAACTTCTGGTCGGCAGGGCCGACGGGGCCGTGCGGTCCGTGCTCGGAGCTCTACTACGATCAAGGTCCCGAGCTCGGCTGCGACCGTCCTGATTGCGCGGTGGGCTGCGATTGTGATCGCTACCTGGAGTTCTGGAATCTCGTCTTCATGCAGTATGACCGCGCCGAGGACGGCACGCTGAACCCGCTCCCCAAGCCGAGCATTGACACCGGTATGGGATTGGAGCGCATCGCCGCGATCCTTCAAGGCGTCCCATCTAACTTCGAGACCGACATCCTCGTCACGCTCATGGCACTCGCCGAGGAGATCACGGGCGCGACCTACGGCCAGCGCGAGCGCATTAGCACGTCGCTGCGCATCATCGCTGACCACGCGCGCGCGGTGACCTTCCTCATCGCCGACGGCGTCATCCCCAGTAACGAGGGTCGTGGCTACGTGCTGCGCCGCCTGCTTCGCCGAGCCGTGCGCCACGGCAGGCTTCTTGGCGTGGAGGATGCGTTCCTCACTCGGCTTATCGAGCGCGTCATCGAGCTGATGGGCAAGGCCTATCCCGAGATCGTCGAGCACCGCGAACTGATTCTGAGCATCGTGAGCAGCGAAGAGGAGCGCTTTGGCGCGACTCTGCGCCAGGGCATGGGATTCCTTGAGACTGAACTCGCGACGCTCACCGGATCGGGTGGCACGTTGAGCGGCAAAGTCGCCTTCGCCCTGCATGACACCTACGGATTCCCCTTTGAGCTCACCGCCGAAATCGCCGCCGAGAAGGGCGTCGAGGTCGACGTCGAGACGTTCACCTCCGAGATGGAGGCGCAGCGCGAGCGGGCACGCGCCGCCATCAAGGATGACTCCTGGAGCACCTACGGAGGCGTGCTATCTGAGATAGCCAAGGAGTCGGGCGCCACGGACTTTGTCGGCTACGAGCGTGACGAGACCAGCGCGCTTGTCATCGCGCTGCTGCACGATGGCGTGGCAGTCGATCGGATGGAGCCGGGGCAGCAGGGCGATGTCGTCTTGGACACCACCGCGTTCTACGCCGAGCAGGGCGGCCAAGTTGGCGATCTAGGCGTCATAGAGACGGCGACTGGAGCCCGCTTCGTTGTCGAGGATACCAAGGTCACGGGCGGAGTCGTCACACACGTGGGGCATCTGGCGGAAGGCATCCTATACTCGGGTGACCAAGTGGTCGCCAAGATCGAGGTGCTCCGCCGCGAGCGCATTCGTCGCAACCACACCGCAACACACCTTCTCCACTGGGCGCTTCGGCTGGTGCTCGGCGAGCACGCCAAGCAGGCTGGCTCCCACGTGGCGCCAGACCGCCTCCGTTTCGACTTCACCCACTTCGAGGCGATGACGCGCGAGCAGCTGGGCAAAGTGGAGCGGCTCGTCAACGCCAAGATCTTTGAGAACCACCCGGCGCGCGCTTACGAGACGTCGATTGTCTCGGCAAGAGAAGCTGGCGTCACGGCGCTCTTTGGCGAGAAGTACGGCGACTTTGTGCGCGTTCTGGAAGTGGGCAACTTCAGCAAGGAGCTGTGCGGGGGCACGCACGTGGGCCGCACGAGCGAAATCGGTTTCCTCAAGATTCTGGGTGAGAGTAGCGTCGGGGCCAACCTGCGACGCATCGAGGCCGTGACAAGCTTTGACGCCTACGCCTACGTTGGCCGCGAGGAAAGCGAACTCATCGAGGCCGCAGACGCATTCAAGATCCAGCGCTTCGACGTGTCCGAGCGAACCGTCACGCTGCTTGCCAAGGTCAAGGAGCTCGAGTCACGAGCCGACCGCTCCAAGCAGATGATGTCGGATGGTAGCGTTACGGAGCTCATTGCGTCGGCGGCCGATGTTGGATATCCGCTGGTCGTCTCGCGTATGCCGGCCACAGACAC
>JBAXEO010000106.1:0-7423 GCA_037140395.1 Coriobacteriia bacterium | reverse complement strand
GCTGATGACCGTTCTTGATATCGCGCTGGGATAAGGTCGCTGCGGTGTGGCAGGGCCTGTCGTGGGTACAATTCCTCGTGGGGGATGAGTTCGTCTCCTCGCACTGGGAATCAGACGGCAGTCTCGGATAGGGGACGCGTGCGTATCGACGAGCTCAATACGGGCGAGATTCTTGATCGGCTCTGCGACATTGTGCTGGTCGTGTCCATGGATGGGCGGATCTTAGACGCCAACGATGCGGCGTTGTCGGCCTACGGGTACTCCCGCTCCGAACTGCTGCAGCTTGGGTTGCGAGATCTCCGAGCGCACGAGGACAATGACCGCATTCCGGCCGAGCTCGCAGAAGCCGCGGCCAGCGGTGAGCACTTCGAGGTGTCTCACCGGAGAGCGGACGGCACGATCTTTCGGGTAGACGTGCAGTTGACCGCCGTGACGGCGGGCGGGGAATCTGTGCTCCTGAGCATCGTCACCGATATCACTCATCGGAGGGCGGTTGAGGCCGCACTCGCCGAGAGCGAGACACGGTATCGGACGGTCGCCGACTTCACCTACGACTGGGAGTTCTGGCGCGATGTCGACGGCCATTTGGCCTACGTCTCGCCGTCGTGTGAGCGCATCTCGGGATACACCGTCGAGGAATTCATGGCCGATGACGAGCTCGACTCACGTATCATTCACCCGGACGATCGGGAACGCGTCGGTGACGAGGACCCGCGGGGTGATCACCCCCCGCACACCACGCAGTACCGAATAGTCAACCGCGCCGGTGCGACGCGATGGATTGACCACGCATGCCAGCCGGTACTTGGTCCCGATGGTGAGTGGCTCGGGCGTCGGGGGAGCAATCGCGACGTCACAGAGCAGGTGCTGGAGAGCGAAAGCCTGCGTGCCGCCGTGCGTGAACAGATGGACAGCCGACTGCAAGAAAGTGAAGAGCGTTTTCGCGTGATCTTTGATCATGCCGCGATTGGAATCGCGCAGTCCGGTCTGGATGGTTGTTGGCTCGCCGTCAACCAGTTCCTGTGCGACATGCTTGGCTATACACGCGATGAGATGAAGAGCTTGCGGTTCGCTGACATTACCCACGCCGACGACATCGAATGCGACATCCGGAACTTTCAGGAACTAATCCGAGGTGAGCGCGATGTCTATGCCGTGGAGAAACGCTACCTCCACAAGGATGGGTCCGTGGTATGGGCCTATCTGACAGCCAGCGTCGTTCGTAGCCCAGCGGGGGAGATGCTGTACTTCATCGACGTGATCGATGACATTTCAAAACGCAAGCGAGTGGAAGCATCCCTGAGCGAAAGCGAAAGTCGGTTTCGTCGGCTGGCCGAGAATTCACCGGCACTCATCTATCGGATGTCCCTCGACCCGCTGGCTTTTGACTACGTCAGTCCCGCAGCCACCGCGATGACGGGCTACACGCCCGAAGATCACTATGCCGACCCTCAGCTCGGGTTCAAGCTCATACATCCCGATGATCGGCATCTGCTGGAGGAGACGATGCTAAGCGAGAACGGGACCTCCACGCTCACCCTTCGCTGGGTCCGCAAGGATGGCCGAATAGTGTGGACCGAGCAGCACAACACCATGATCTACGACGAGGCAGGAGTGCCGGTTGCGATTGAGGGCTTGGCTCTCGATGTCTCAGACGCCAAGCTGGCTGAACTCGATCTCATAGAGAGCAACGCTCGACTCACGAGGATGATTCGCGACGTCACGGAGGCTATGGGGCGGATTGTTGAGAGCCGCGACCCTTACACCCAAGGCCACGAGGAACGTGTCGCCCTCGTTTCTGGAATGATTGCGCGAGAGATGGGGCTTTCCGAGGACGAGGTGGCAGCTGCCGAGACGGCGGCGCTCGTGCACGACGTGGGCAAGCTCGCGGTTCCCGCAGAGATCCTCAACAAGCCAGGGAAGCTGTCCGAGGTCGAATTCAACCTCATCAAGGAGCATTCCGAGCAGGGCTACGAGATTCTCAAGGGTGTCGACTTTGGCGCGCCAATCGCCGAAATTGTGCTCCAGCACCACGAGCGCATGGATGGGAGCGGCTATCCCAGGGGACTTGTCGGCGACGAAATCTGCATTGAGGCGCGCGTTCTTTGCGTCGCTGATGTGGTGGAGGCCATGGCGAGTCACCGACCCTACCGTCCCGCTGTCGGTCTAGAGCCGGCGATTGAGGAGCTCAAATCGAACACGGGAGCCTTCGACCCAGACGTAGTCTCGGCGTGTCTCGCGCTGTATGAGCGCGGCGAGCTTGCGTTCTTAAGCGCACCGCGCGTCTAGGGTCAGGGACTCGCGGTCGCTGCAGAGGTCGTGTCGGCGGGTGCCTCGGCGTTTCGCGCGCTTCGCCGCTCCGCTAGAATCGCCAGAGCACTGCATCCAGCCAGGCAGCTCAATGGAGGCCATCGCGTGAGCGAGTTCGTCTACGATCCCCACCGCATCGAAGAGCACTGGCAGGCCGAGTGGGTGACCGAGGGCCTCTATAGAGCCCGCGAGGACACCGGCAAGCCCAAGAAGTACGTCCTGGAGATGTTCCCGTACCCTTCGGGCGACATCCACATGGGACACGTGCGCAACTACACCATCGGCGACGTGATCGCTCGGCAGGCCTCGATGGCGGGCTTTGAGGTGTTGCACCCCATCGGCTGGGACGCATTCGGCCTACCTGCCGAGAATGCCGCCATCAAGAGCGACAGCCACCCCGCGACGTGGACGTACGCCAACATCGAGAAGCAGATGGCGTCATTCAAGCGGATGGGCTTTTCCTACGACTGGGACCGGACGGTCAAGTCATGCGACGTGGATTACTACCGCTGGGGGCAGTGGATCTTCCTGAAGATGTGGGAGCGCGGTCTAGTCGAGCGCAAGAGCTCGCCAGTCAACTGGTGCCCCAGCTGCGCGACGGTGCTCGCCAACGAGCAGGTTGTCGGCGATAGCCAGTGCTGGCGCTGCAAGAGTGTGGTGACCAAGCGCGAGCTCGAGCAGTGGTACTTCAAGATCACCGACTACGCGCAGCGGCTCCTCGACGACCTCGACGAGCTGCCCGGCTGGCCCGAGCGCGTCAAGAGCATGCAGGCCAACTGGATCGGCCGCAGCGAAGGCGCCGAGGTGCAGTTCGCGCTCTGCGACGAGGCCGACAAGCCCACCGACGAGCTCATCACCGTGTTCACGACGCGTCCCGACACGCTGTTCGGCTGCACATTCTTCCTGCTCGCGCCTGAGCACCCGCTGGTAGCGCGGCTGGTCGAGGGGACCGAGTACGCGTCGGCCGTAGACGAGGTCGTCGCCAGCGCTGAGCGCGAGACGGCCGTCGAGCGCCAGATCGGGGAGCGCACCAAGCACGGCGCTTTCACCGGCCGATACGTCGAGAACCCGGTCGACGGCCGCCTGGTCCCGATCTGGGTCGCCGACTACGTGCTTATGGACTACGGCACCGGCGCCGTCATGGCCGTTCCCTGCGGGGACCAGCGCGACTTTGAGTTCGCGCGCCAGTACGGCCTGCCAATCGTGCCCGTGGTGGTACCTGCCGAGCAGGTCGATGCGGTCTCCTCGGCAGTCTTGGGCGCGGTGCCGCAAGAGGTGGACTGGGAGGCCGCATACCCAGGGCCGGGCACGATGGTGAACTCCGGCGCGTTTAGTGGCCTCGCGGGGGGCAAGGACTCAGAGGGCATGCATGCGGTTGCCGCCTGGCTCGCCGAGCGCGGGCTGGGTCGGGAGAGCGTCAACTTCCGCCTTCGCGACTGGCTCATCAGCCGCCAGCGCTACTGGGGCAACCCGATTCCGGCGGTTCACTGCCCGACGTGCGGGCTCGTGCCGGTTCCCATTGAGGACTTGCCGGTCGTCCTGCCGATGGACATCGACATCACCAAGGGCGAAACACTCGCCGATCACCCCGAGTTCTACGAGACCACCTGCCCCAAGTGCGGCGGCGCTGCCAAGCGTGAGACCGACACGATGGACACGTTCACGTGTTCGAGCTGGTACTACCTGCGCTATACGGATGCGCGCAACGACACCGAGCCCTTCTCGGCGGATAACGCGAACTATTGGATGCCCGCCGACCAGTACATCGGCGGCATCGAGCACGCGATTCTGCACCTGCTGTACTCGCGGTTCTTCACCAAGGTGCTGCAGGACATGGGAATGGTCGACTTCCCCGAGCCGTTCACCAACCTGCTCACGCAGGGGATGGTCAAGCTCGATGGCACCACGATGAGCAAGAGCAAAGGCAACGTGGTCGCCCCCGAGGACATGATTGCGAAATACGGCTGCGACACGCTACGCGCCTACATCCTGTTCATGGCGCCGCCCGACAAGGACCTCGAGTGGAGCTTTGAGGGTCTGGATGGCATGTTCCGGTTTCTCGCCCGGGTCTCGCGCTTCGTCGACGACGCTGCTGAGGAAGCGGCTGCAGGCAACGGTGTCGCTGCCTCAGGCGACCCTGCGAGCAAGAAGCTGCATCGCGAGATGCACCGCGTCATCGGTAAGGTCACCGACGACGTCGCGCGCTTCCAGTTCAACACCGCCATCTCCGGCCTCATGGAGCTTACCAACGCCGCCTACGACTACCGCCGAGAAGTCCCCGCGGGCGAGCGCGATCTTGCACTTCAGCGAGATGTGGCCGAGACGCTCGTGCTGCTGATGGCGCCGTTTGCGCCGCACCTGGCCGAGGAGCTGTGGCGCGAGGTGCTGGGCGGCGGCTCGTCGGTGCACCTGCAGGCGTGGCCGGCGTTTGACGCCTCGGCCGTCCAGTCCGATGAAGTTCAGCTCGCCGTGCAGGTCAACGGGAAAGTTCGCGGCAAGATAGTGGTGGCTGCCGATTTCTCGGAGCAGGACGTCATCGCTGTTGCGCTGACTGCCGTCGCCGACTGGATCGAGGGCAAGGAAGTGAAGAAGGTCGTAGTCGTCGCAGGCAAACTCGTGAGCGTGGTTGTTGCGGGGTAAGACCGCGGTAAGGAATTGGTAAGCAGCACAGGTGATGCTGACTCTAGCGAGAGCCCGGTAAGCGGTTTCTCGGCAGAGTCCGACATCACGACGACGCCCCTGATCGCCGTCGAGTCAGACGGACGGAGGGGGTGTCTTGCGTGTGGGAGCGAATTGAGGCGCGTCTGTCGGATCTGACGCGCAGGGCTGGTTTGACCGGCATGCCGCCAGTCGCGGTCGCGGCCGTCGCCGTGGTGCTGGGAGTCGCGGTGCTCGGGGCCGCGTGGCGGTGGTGGCCGCGCGGGGAGCCGACGGGTTTGTCGGCAACTATCGCCAGGGCCGAGGTGCCGACCTCGACAGCAAAGGCTTCGGGAGGCGCGTCCGGCTCAGCTTCAGGCGGTGCGCTGTCCGCGAAGGCAGGGGCGAGTGCGGCAGGATCCGGGCCGGTGACGGTGCACGTGGTGGGCGCGGTGCTGCATCCAGGCGTGTATGAGCTGCCGGCCGCAGCTCGAGTCTGTGACGCGGTCGAAGCGGCCGGCGGAATGACAGGGAATGCGGCGCAGGAGGCCGTCAACCTCGCTCGCCTGGTCACCGATGGCGAGCAGATTGCGGTTCCCACCAAAGACGACTATCAGAAGGCCACCGCTGGCGCAGGCACGATGATGGGCAGCGGAGCGAGCAAAGGCGTGGTCAGCCCCGGCGGTGCGTCGGCCGAGAACCCCGGCGCACCGTCAGCGGGCACGATCGTCAACATCAACACGGCAGATGCTACTGCGCTTGACGCGCTGCCGGGGGTCGGTCCTTCGACTGCCGCCAAGATCGTCGCGGACCGAGAGGCCAACGGTCCCTTTGAGACGCCGGATGACTTGGGGCGCGTCTCGGGAATCGGCCCCAAGAAGCTCGAGCAGATGAAGGCATTCATCCGTGTCAGGTGAGGCTGCGGGCTGCTCGACGAGTGAGGGGCCGAGCGCTGCTCCAGACGATGCTTCGACCGGCCTTGCCGACGAGGTCCCGGTTCTACCGCCCGCCGGCTCGCGGGTTCGGCCATTGATCCGACCGTCGCTGCCTCCGCTTGCATGGGTGGTGGTGGCACTGTGGTCCGGAATCGGAGTGGCCGAGGCAACGCTGTGGCGCGCGGGTCCCGGTGGGAGTGGCGGGAGCGTTTGGTTGCTGGTCGTTGGGTGCGCGGTGGCGGTGGTGGCAAGCGTTGTCTTCACTCGCATCCGCTGGACGACGTGCGCTCTACTCGCCTTGGGGCTGTCGGCGGGTGCGGCGCTGGGCGGAGTGTACTGGACGCACTGGAATCAGCAGGTCAACCAGGTAGGACGCGCGGGCTCCAGGACCTGGGTGGTGGAGGTGCTCACCGACGAGACGCCGGGGCGCTTTGGCTCGAGTTCGCGCGCGCGGATTGTGGGGCCGGTGTGCGCAGGCGCGCTCGTGACGGTCGAGTGGCCGGAGAAGTGCGTCATCCCGCTACTCGGCCGAGAGGCTAAGGTTGTGGGATCGATCAAGACGCCCGCCGCCGACCAGTGGGGGAGGCGGTCGTTTCGGACCGGCATTGTGGGGAGCCTGAGCGCTCGCCGCGTTGTGCCGCAGGGTTGGTCGCACAGTGTGCGCGGTGCGATCGGTCCGCTCAGGGAGTGGGCGGTGGCCCGAGTCGCGACCGTGTCCGGTGCCGGTGGAGATCTGCTGGCCGGCGTGCTGCTCGGCGACCGACGACGCATGACCGCGACACCCGCCGAGACCGACTTTCGCACGACGGGACTGACGCACCTGGTGGCCGTCTCAGGTAGTCACCTCGTGGTGGTGGCCGCTGTTGCCGGGTGGCTGCTGATGTCGATGGGTCTGGGGCTGAAGTCGCGCAGCGCAGGCATCGCGGCCGTTGTCGGCGCCTACGTGGTCTTTTCCGGCGTGCAGCCATCGGCGGTTCGCGCGTGGGTCATGGCGATGGCCGCAGCACTGGCATGGGTGGGCGGGCGTCGCGCCGATGGCGGGTCCACGCTCGCGGTTGCCGCAGCCGTGGTCCTCGTCGCGTCGCCCATCAGTGCGTTTGACCTAGGATTTCGACTCTCCGTGGCGGCTGTGGCAGGGCTCGTCTTGCTGGCGCGGCTCGGCACCGCGTGGATCGAGCCAGCGCTGCCGCGCGTCGTGCGAGGCGTCGCCGAGCCGATATCGATGACGCTCGCTGCGACCGTGAGCACGCTGCCCATCATCGTGCCGACGTTTCAGATGCTCTCGCTCGTCTCCCCAGTCGCCAACATCTTGGTCGGGCCGCTGGTCTCGGTGGTGCTGCTCGCGGGGCTCGTGGGGCTTGCGGCCGCTGCAATCTCACCCGCGTTCGGGGCGCTTGTGCTCGGCTTCGCGGGGGCCATCGGCGCGCTCTCGGTCTCCATCGCCGGATGGCTGGCCTCCTGGCCGCATGCGTCGATACCGATGGGCTTCTCGGCGACTCTGGGTTTTGTGGTCGCGTTTGGCGCGATTGCTTGGCTCTGGG
>JBAXEO010000105.1:0-7523 GCA_037140395.1 Coriobacteriia bacterium | reverse complement strand
CTGGAAGATGTACAAGACGCCAGGCGAGGCGGCCGTTCTCGCACAGGCGATCGATGACCTGCTGGGCGAAGAGCGCGGGCTGGCCGACAAGGTCGATGCAGTCGTCTGTCCGCCGTCGATCGACCTCAAGTCGGTCTCGGCGGTCATCGAATTCGATAAGTCGGGGCTCAAGCTCTCAGCGCAGAACGTGCACTGGGAGACCGAAGGCGCGTTCACCGGCGAGGTGTCGGTGCGCATGCTCGTAGACGCCGGCTGTGACTACTGCGTTGTCGGCCATTCCGAGCGTCGCGAGATGTTTGCCGAGACCAACGAGACCGTTAACCTGAAGGTGAAGGCGCTGATCGCCGGCGGCGTAACACCCATCATGTGCTGCGGCGAGACGCTCGAGACCCGCGAGGCGGGGGAGACCGAGAGCTTCGTTCGCGAGCAGGTTCGAGCCGGCCTGGAGGGCCTGACCGCCGAGCAGATCGGCGACCTTGTCATCGCCTACGAGCCCATCTGGGCCATCGGCACCGGCCTGACCCCGACGCCCGAAGCCGCCAACGACGTCACGCGGTCTATTCGCGCCACCGTTGGAGCCCTGTTCGGCCAGCCGGCTGCGATTCGCGTGCGCATTCTCTACGGCGGCTCGGCAAAGCCCGAGAACCTCATGCTGTTCATGCCCGAGCCCGATATCGACGGTGCGCTCGTCGGCGGTGCGTCCCTCACGGCTGACTCGTTCGTCTCCATGGTGCGTACGGCCGGTGATTTTGCCGAGTGACCAAGAACCTGCCAGCACTCTTGGTGGTGATGGATGGCTTTGGGATGGCGGCCACATCGCCCGGCAACGCAATCACAGCTGCGCGCACGCCAAATCTCGACACACTCTTCGCTCACTGGCCTTCCGCGTCGCTGCTCGCGTCGGGTCTCGCCGTGGGTCTGCCCGAGGGGCAGATGGGGAACTCCGAGGTCGGCCACCTCAACATCGGTGCTGGCCGAGTCGTCTATCAAGAGCTCACGCGGATCAACCTTGCTGTGAGCGATCGCTCGCTGTTCGCCAACCCGGTGCTCGCCGAGGCAATCGACGACGCCGTGCGTGACGACAAAGCCGTGCACTTCATCGGCCTGCTGTCCGACGGTGGCGTCCACAGCAGCCGAGACCACCTCTACGCGCTGCTCCAGATGGCTCGCGACCACGGCGCGACCCGAGTCTACGTGCACGCGTTTCTCGACGGCCGAGACGTCCCGCCCCAGAGCGGCCTCGGCTACGTCGAGGATGCCGAGCGGTTCATGAGCGAGATCGGATGCGGCGAGATAGCCACGGTCATGGGCCGCTACTACGCGATGGATCGCGACAACCGCTGGGACCGCGTCGAGCGCGCCTGGCAGGCGATGGTGCTGGGCGAGGGTGTCCAGGCCGACGACGCCGCGGCGGCCGTTCGATCCTCGTATGAAGCAGGAGTAACCGACGAGTTCCTCGCACCCGCAGTGGTCGCCCCCGCCCGCATCACGGATGGCGACGCGGTGATCTTCTTCAACTTCCGACCGGATCGCGCACGTGAAATCACTCGTGCCTTCACCGACCCTAGTTTCGAAGGCTTCGACCGCCCGGCTTTTCCCCAGGTGCGCTTCGTGTGCCTGACGCAGTACGACCCCACGATTCCAGCACCGGTTGCCTTTCCCAAGGAGTTTCCCGAGCATGTCCTCGCTGACGTCCTCGCCGAGAACTCCCTGACACAACTCCACATTGCCGAGACCGAGAAGTACGCTCACGTCACATTCTTCTTCAACGGCGGAGCCGAGGAGCCCAAAGCAGGCGAGTCACGCGTCCTCGTTCCCAGCCCCAAAGTGGCCACCTACGACATGCAGCCCGCCATGAGCGCTCCCGAGGTTACGCGGCAGCTGGTCGCGGCGATCGCAGCGGATGCTGCAGACGTCTACATCGTCAACTTCGCGAACTGCGACATGGTCGGTCACACCGGCGACTTCTCGGCAGCAGTCGAAGCAGTCGAAGCGGTTGACGCGGGTGTAGGCGCGGTCATCTCGGCGATCCGCGAGCGTGGCGGGGTGGCGATCATCACCGCCGATCACGGCAATGCCGAGGCCATGGTCGACGCCGACGGGTCCACGCCGTTCACGGCCCACACGCTGGATCCGGTGCCGCTCGTCGTGATTGCAGACGGGGTGGCGGGGCTCCTGTCCGGAGGCAAGCTCGCCGACGTCGCGCCGACGCTACTGGCTCTCATCGGCATCGGCGCACCACCTGAGTGGACTGGTCGCAGTCTCCTGCTATACTGATTCACCGCGCACGACCCTTTGGGGTTGCGCGACCCATGATGTCACTTCTGCACTGAGGAGTTCTTCGTGAATAGCGCGCTGCTTGTCATCGGTCTCATCGTCTGGGCCGTCTCGTCGGTCGGCCTCATCATCTTCGTCCTGCTGCACTCCGGGAAGGGCTCCGGTCTTTCCGAGATGCTGGGCGGCGCGATGTCGCCTGCTTCTGCTGGGACCAGCATCATCGAGAAGAACCTCGATCGCATCACCGTCGGTTTCGCGATTGCGTTCGGACTAAGTCTCCTGCTGCTGATGGTTGTGTATCCGCACGGCGTCTAGCAGTCGCTGAGTCATAGACGCGAGTACCTGCAAGGCCATCACTTCTCGGTCGCCTTCCACGTCTCCCCACCCCCCAATAGCTGTGGACTCCCTAGAGGGTCGACCAAAAGGTCGGCCCTTTTTGTGTAGTCTCGCGCTTGCCATCCGCTGTTCGAAGCGGGAGACTTGCCAAGATACATGTAAGGGCAACTGGACAGTCGCGTTGACCTTGCGGGGGACTGTTTTCCCAGTGGGGACGGTCTGTCGCTGCGAAGACTCGTTCATTTCGATGGGAGGCAGACAGGTGCATCGAATCACAAGGAAGTCCGCAGCAGTGTTGCTCTCGGTCGTGCTCGCGATGGCGCTTGCCAGCGCGGGGGGCTGCAAGCCGACGGCTGCACCCAGTACCGGCAGCACCACCCCCACCGAGAAGGCTGCCAAGGGAGGCATCCTGTCGTTTTATGTGGGTGAGCCCGCGTACATCGATCCGTACAACACGCAGGAGTCTGAGGGCACGCAGGTGGAGGCTGCTCTCTTCGACAGCCTCACTGACGTTGACCCACTCGAGCCCACCAAGATCCTTCCGGCAGCTGCCGAGACATGGACCGTCAACGCTGATGCAACGGTGTGGACCTTCAAACTGAACCCCGCCGACAAGTTCCATGACGGCACGCCGGTGACTGCGAGCGACTTCCTCTATGCGTTTAACCGGATCGCGGATCCCAAGACCATCAACACTGCGACCTCCAAGGCTGATCCCTCGATCATCTCTTACCATCTTGCGGTGATTAAGGGATTTGATGAGGTCCAGGCGGGCACCGTCCCGGCGATGAGCGGCATGAAGGCCATCGACGACACAACGCTTGAGATCACCTTGAGTAAGCCGTTCTCGGACTTCGACTATGTTGTAGCGCATCCGTCGCTTGCTCCTGTCCAGAAGAAGTACGTCGAGGGTGGAGTGGACTACCAGGGCAAGAAGATCCCGTTCGGTGAAATGCCAATCGGCAACGGACCGTTCAAGATGTCGGAGCCTTGGGTTCACAACCAGGCCATCAACGTCGTGCGCAACGACGACTACTATGGCAAGAAGGCATTCCTCGACGGTGTGGCTTTCAAGATCTTCAAGGATCCCGAGACTGCCTACACCGAGTTCGAGGCGGGTAACCTGGACTTCACTCAGATCGCCACCGGCAAGATCAAGGCCGACGTGGCCAAGTACGGGGAGTCGCCCAACGGGTACACGGTTAACCCGGGCAAGCAGGTCCTCCTCGGCGCCGAGAATTCCACCTACTACCTGATTCTCAATACCAAGGCGAAGTACATCGACAACCCCAACGTCCGCAAGGCCATTAGCCTAGCCGTCAACCGTCAGGCGATTTGCGACACTATCTTCCAGGGCACGCGTATTCCGGCCGATAACATCGTGCCGCCGGGAATCGCCGGCTACACAAAGGGCGCATGGGCGGATGCAAAGTACGATGTCGAGGGCGCCAAGGCTGCGTTGGCTGCTGCAGGCTATCCCGCAGGCAAGGGTCTTCCCACGCTTACGCTGTCGCTCAACACCGATGGCGGCCACGAAAAGATAATGCAACTGATTCAGGCCGACCTCAAGGTCATTGGAATCAACACCACGTTTGCTTCGGCTGACTTTCCCACTTACCTCAAGCAGCTCGACGCAGGCAAGTTCCAGATTGCCCGACTGGGTTGGGTTGCCGACTATCCGATTATGGACAACTTCCTCTATCCACTCTTTGACAGCAAGTCGGCGGACAACAAGTCCTACTACGTTAATCCTGCTGTCGACGCTGGCATCTCTGACGCTCGGGCGTTGACCGACCCATCGGCTCGCATCGCGAAGTATGAGAGCGTGAACCAGATCGTGCAGGCGGCCAATCCGGTCGCGCCGATCATGTTCTATCGGCACAACCATGTCGGTTCGGACCGTGTCAACGAGCTCACCTATAGCGCTCAGGGTATTGCTGACTTCACCTCGGCGTGGCTCACCAAGGGCGGCGCCAAGTAACAGGCTTGTGTTGCGGGTGCATCGACTATCCGGGGGTGGCAGGGCGCAGGCCTTGCTACCCCCGGCACATTGCTGGCTGAGACAGAGGATCTTGGATGCTGCAGTACATCTCAAGACGCTTGTTGCAGTTCATCCCCGTCTTCTTCGGGGTAACTCTCGTGCTGTTCTTCATCACCACGATTCTCCCCGGTGACCCCATCAGGATGAGGGCTGGAGAGAAGTCGATGTCGCCTGCGGTCTACGAGCAGCTCCGCAAGGAGTATGGCTTCGACAAGCCATGGTATGTGCAGTATGTGACGTACCTAAACAACCTCGCGCACGGTGATCTTGGAACCTCGATCACTACGGGTAGGCCCGTCCGGGCGATTATCGCCGATAGCTATCCATACACGGTGAAGCTCGCTTTCGCCGCCATCATCATCGAGGTGATTGTCGGAGTCGGCGTGGGGATTGTCGCGGCCGTCAAGCGCTACAGCTTTTGGGATGTATCGGCGACACTCATTACCTCGGTCCTTGTTGCTCTGCCGGTTTTCTGGCTTGGAATCATGCTCCAATACACCTTTGGCATCTGGTTGAAGAGCGCCACAAATGGCCAGTTCTATTTGCCGGTTTCTGGCGCGCAAGGGGCCGGGTTTTCGCCCTGGGCGCATCTCATTCTCCCCGCGATTACGCTGGCTGCTGTCTCCGCTGCGTATGCTGCGCGGATCATGCGCAGCCAACTACTTGAGGTCAACGGCCAGGACTACATTCGTACCGCTCACGCTAAAGGCCTCTCCCCGGGGGCAGTGCTCAGCAAGCATGCCATGAAGAATGCCCTGATACCGGTTGTCACCTTTATCGGCCTCGATCTTGGCGCGATGCTTTCTGGCGCCGTTCTTACCGAGACCGTGTTCAACTGGCCAGGTATCGGCTTCGTTATCGCTCGCGCTGCCTTTTCGCTTGACTACCCGGTCCTTTTTGGCGGCACGGTGATCATCTTGCTGGCGGTCATGGTCATCAACCTCCTCGTCGATGTGAGCTACGCGTTCCTGGATCCGCGGATCCGGTACGGCGGCGGAAGTACCGGGGAGTGATGGGTCGATGACCGACGAGGACACCCAAGCACTACTTGCCGAGAAGACCGTCCAGCTCCCGCCGACACACATCCCCGGAGACGAGTCTGGGCGCTCCCGCACCCTGTGGGGTGATGCTTGGTATCGACTACGGCGCGACAAGCTGGCACTAGGTTCCCTGACCTGGCTGCTTATTGTGATCGTGATGGCGGTGACGGCTGACCTCTGGGTGCCTCAGCTATACGGGCCGCCCAACCTCATCAACACACAGACGGCGGCGGCAGAGCGCCTCAAGCCTCCGTCGGTCCAACATCCGATGGGAACTGACGACTTAGGGCGTGACGTCTTCTCGCGTGTGGTCTACGGGGCCCGAGTCTCGTTGACCGTGGGCGTTGCAGCGGTCTTGGTGTCGGTCCTGATCGGCTTGCTTCTCGGTGCGCTTTCCGGCTACTACGGTGGTCTTACTGACGGTTTCATCATGCGCATTGCAGACGTCTTTCTGTCGTTTCCCTACATTCTGTTCGCGATTCTTCTGCTTTCGGTCGTGCCCGCGAGCCAGAGGAGGGGCCTGTTCCCTGTCATCGTCACTATCGGTGTCTTGGGCTGGCCGTCCATCGCCCGTGTGTTCCGATCTTCGATTCTGTCAGTCAAAGAGGCCGACTATGTCGATGCGGGACGCGCGGTGGGAGCGAGTGACGCGAGACTCATGCTCCGTCACATCCTGCCCAATGCCGTGGCACCCATCATTGTGTTCGCGACGATGTCTGTTGGTGGTGCGATTCTCACGGAGGCCGCACTTTCGTTCTTAGGTCTCGGGATCCAGCCCGACCCGGTTTCCGCTCCCAACGCTGTTTCATGGGGCCACATGATCAGCGACGGCCAAGGCTATCTGCTTTCCAATCCAGGTCTGATCGTATGGCCGGGACTAGCCATCGTATCCACGGTGCTTGCGTTCACCCTGCTCGGCGATGGCGTTCGCGATGCACTCGACGTCAAGATGAAGGACTAGACCGATGGCCGATCACAAGCTGCTCGAGGTCACGGATCTCAAGATGCACTTCCACACGCGTGACGGTGTCGTCAAAGCCGTCGACGGCGTCTCCTTCGACCTGGACCGGGGAGAGACGCTTGGCGTGGTAGGGGAGTCCGGGTCGGGCAAGTCCGTCTCGGCGATGACGCTTATGCGGCTCATCCCCATGCCTCCAGGAAAGATCGAGGGGGGCGAGGCGCTCTTCAAGGGCAAGTCACTCCTCACCATGAGCGATGCAGACATGCGGGCGATTCGCGGCAACGAGATCGCGATGATCTTTCAGGACCCGATGACGTCGCTTAACCCCGTCTACCGCGTTGGCAGACAGCTTGCCGAGCCGCTGCGCCTTCACAAGGGGATGAATCGCAAGGCAGCTGAATCCCGTGCAGCTGAGCTGCTCGATCTCGTCGGCATTCCGCACGCCTCGAGCCGGGTGAAGGACTACCCGCATCAGTTCTCAGGCGGCATGCGCCAACGCGTCATGATCGCGATGGCACTGGCCAACGATCCCGACATCCTCATCGCCGACGAGCCCACCACCGCGCTCGATGTCACCATCCAAGCCCAGATCACCGAGCTGATGGAGGAGCTGCAGGAGCGCACGGGAGCCGCGATCATCATGATCACCCACGACTTGGGAGTGGTTGCCGACATGGCCGACCGCATTCTCGTCATGTACGCGGGCCGCGCGGTCGAGTACGGCACCGTCGACGAAGTCTTTTACCAGCCGATGCACCCATACACGTGGGGTCTGATGGACTCGCTACCGCGTCACGACATGACTGAGAAGGGCGAGCTCCGCCCGATCAAAGGTCAGCCGCCGAGCCTCATCAACCTCCCCTCCGGT
>JBAXEO010000104.1:0-7564 GCA_037140395.1 Coriobacteriia bacterium | reverse complement strand
CCCGACCGCCAGCACGTCAACGTCACTATCCCGGCGGGTATCCGAGACGGACAGTCCATCCGACTACGTGGGCTGGGCGAGGCGGGTGTCCGTGGTCACGCTGCCGGCGACCTGCTGATCACGGTGCGCATCAAGGGCGACGAGAATCTCCACCGAGAAGGAGACGACCTGCACTGCCGAGCGACCATCTCGATGACACAGGCAGCTCTTGGCACCGACCTGACGGTGGAAGGTGTCCTAGAAGACAACGAGGCTCACGTGCCAGCCGGCACGCAGCACGGCGACACGGTTCGTGTGAGAGGTCGCGGCATGCCTCGGCCTGGCGGCAGCGGCAGGGGCGACCTGATCGTCCACATCGCGCTGACCGTTCCCAAGAAGATCAACAAGCGCCAGCGTGAGCTGCTCGAAGAGCTCGCCGAGGCGTTTGGCGACAAGCACTCCGAGCACAAATCCACCATGCAGAAACTCAAGGATTGGCTCGGCGCGTAGCCGATGGCCCATCGCTTCTTTCTCAACGGCCCGCTGCCTGCAGAGCCCGAACAGCCTCTGGCGCTGTCGCCAGGCGACGTGCACCATGCGGTGCGCGTGCTGCGTGTGCGCCCCGGCGAGCTGGTGGAGGTCGTTGCGCCCGGTGGGGAAGCGATGAGCGCTGCGGTTGTCTCGGCAGGTGACGAGGGGGTTGTTGTCAGCGTGCTCGGGCCGGTGAGCGGACCGAGCCAGCGGTTGCCGCGCGTCACCCTGTTCCAGGGCGTGGCCAAGGGCGAAAAGATGGACGCCATCGTGCGCCAAGCCGTCGAGGTCGGTGCCGAGGAGATTGTCGCCGTCATGACAGCGCGCACTGTCGTCCGGTTCGACGCTGCCAAGCGGATCAGCCGAGGAGAGCGATGGCAGCGCATCGCGAAGTCAGCTGCCGAGCAGGCCAAGCGGTCCTCGGTGCCGAGCGTCTCGGAGCCGATGGATTTTGGCGAGGCGCTCGCGCTGCTCGACGGCTACCAGCGCGTTGTCGTGCTCTGGGAGGAATCGCGCGGCAGCGGCCTCGCCGAGGCGCTCGCCGGGCTGGCGGGCGAGGTTGACGTGCGCGTGGCACTCGTGGTCGGCCCCGAGGGCGGACTCGCTGCCGAGGAGGTCGACGCGCTGGTCGCATACGGCGCGGTTGAGGCTTCTCTCGGCCCGACGGTGCTGCGAACTGAGACCGCTGCGGTGGTGTCGCTTGCGCTTGCGATCGCCGCACTTGGAGGAATGGGCGGCTCAGAGTGAGTGAGCTCGCGCCTGGCTGCGCTGACCAGACGCCCGCGCACGCCGACACGCGCGGTTCTCTCGGCGTGGCGTTTCGCACGCTCGGCTGCAAGGTCAATCGAGTAGAGAGCGAGTCCATAGCCGCGGAGCTGCTGGCTGCAGGAGCACGCATGGTCGACGACGACGAAGCCGATGTGGTGATCATCAACACCTGCACGGTCACGGGCGAAGCTGATTCCAAGGTCCGCAAGGCCGTACGCCACGCGCTGGCGGCACCGCACGCGCCAATCGTCGTGGTCACCGGCTGCGGTGTCGCGCTGAACCCGACGTCGTTCTCGGCACTGGGGACGCGCGTGGTGATCGAGCCTGACAAGGACCGCGTCGCAGGTCGTGTTACCGAGCTGCTCGCGCTACATGAGACGACCGGGTTGATCACCGCCCGTGGACCCGGGTTTCGCACCCGCGCCCTGCTCAAGGTCCAGGACGGTTGCGATGCGTTCTGCGCGTACTGCATCGTGCCCTACGCTCGCGGCGTGCCTCGCGCGGTGCCGCTCGATCAGATTGCTTCGCAGGCGCGCGCGTTGGTCGACGCTGGTGCCCGCGAGATCGTGCTGACCGGCATCAACATCGGCCGCTACGTGCACGGCGACGCCACGTTGGCCGACGTCGTCGAAGCGGTCGCAGCCAGCGGCGTGGAGCGCCTCCGACTCTCAAGCATCGAGCCGCTCCACCTGACGTCGGAGTTCCTGCGCGTGCTCTCGCAGACACCCTCCTGCTGTCCGCACCTCCACGTGCCGCTTCAGTCCGGCAGCGATGCCGTGCTCTCGGCGATGGGCCGCCGCTACACCGCCGCCCAGTTCGCCGAGAGAATCGCAGCCGCGCGTGCTGCGCTGCCGGGGCTCGCCGTCACCACCGACGTGATGTGCGGCTTTCCTGGCGAGACAGACGAGGATGCCCTGGCGACACTGCAGCTCTGCGAGTCGGTGGGCTTCTCGGCGCTGCATGTCTTTCGCTACAGTGCTCGACCCGGCACGCCTGCCGCGACGATGCCCGGACGCATTGCGCCCCGCGTGATCGCTGCCCGTGCGGCCCGCCTGCGCGCTTACGGCGAGCGCCTGCAAGCCGATCACGTGGCGAGTCGGATCGGCTCGTCGGCTTGCGTGCTCGTCGAGACCGCGAAAGCCGACGAATCTGGCCGAGGCACCACCGAGGACCACCTGCGGGTGACAGTTCCGGGTGCTGCGTCGCAGGTGGGGCAGTCCCTGCGCGTGTGTCTGCGACTCGGCTCCGACGGCGCGCTTCTGGGCGAGCCGGAGCCGGGTGCGTGCTAGAATTATTGACGTGAACGCGCCTGTATTGGCTCTACAGCTCGTGCCCCAGAACCGATCGTGAACGGAGCGCCCCAAGCCATCGTGGAATCCACACAGATCCGTCTCGTCGTCCCGCCGGAGCTTGATATGACCTGCCTGCTCGGCCAGGGAGATTCTTTGTTGCGAATCATCGAGGATCAGTTCGAGTCCGACATCGCGGTCCGCGGCAACCAGATCACCATCTCCGGCCAGCCGGCCGACTCTCAGACGGTCTCCTCGCTCTTCGCCGAGATGATCCAGCTGGTCGAGCGCGGCGAGAATCTCTCGGCAGCTGTCGTTGAGCGCTCCATCGAGCTCATGCGGCAGGGCGAGTGCACACCCACGACGCTCCACGGCGACGTCATCCTCACACACAAAGGCAAGGCGATCCGTCCGCAGACGGCGGGCCAGAAGCGCTACGTCGACGCGATTCGCAAGAACACGGTGACTTTTGGCATCGGCCCCGCCGGCACCGGAAAGACGTACCTGGCGATGGCGATGGCAGTCGAGGCGCTCAAGCACAAGGCGGTCGGCCGCATTATCCTGACCCGTCCGGCCGTCGAGGCGGGGGAGTCGCTCGGGTTTCTGCCTGGCACGCTGAGCGAGAAGGTCGATCCGTACCTGCGCCCGCTCTACGACGCGCTCTACGACATGATGGATGCCGAGAAATCTGCTCAGCTTACCGACCGGGGCGTGATCGAGATTGCGCCGCTTGCCTACATGCGCGGCCGGACCCTCAACGACTCGTTCGTCATCCTTGACGAGGCCCAAAACACCAGCCCCGAGCAGATGAAGATGTTTCTCACGCGGCTGGGATTCGGCTCCAAGATCGTCATCACCGGCGACGTCACTCAAATCGACCTGCCCAAAGGCCACTCGGGCCTGAAGCAGGTCCGCTCCATCCTGGCGGGAGTGGCCGACATCGAGTTTTGCGATCTCACCAGCAAGGACGTCGTGCGGCACAAGCTGGTGCAGCACATCGTGACGGCCTATTCCCAGCACGAGGAAGCCCTTGCCCTCGCCGAGGAGGCGAAGGCGCTGCCGCGCCATGAGCAGGTATAGCGAGATTTCGAGTCGAGCGTTCAACCACCTGCCGGAGCGTCTAAGGACGCCATTTGCCGGTCGCTTCATCGTGTTCGCGGTCGTCGCCAGCATTGCGGTGGGCATCGTGATCATCGGGGCACTGGCCGCGTTGCTCGGCGACATGGTGGACGGGACATCGGCCGATGTAGCGTTCGATTCGGCGCTCTGGGGCGCGCTTGGGGCGGCCACGGCCACGTTGCTCGCACTCATCGTCATCCCGTTCGTGCGCGACGGGCTGGGCCTTGCCGAGGACATCCGTCTACTTGAGGCCGCAAGCCCCGCCCATCCGCTGCTCAGGGAGCTCATCACTGCGGCGCCAGGCACGTACACACACTCGGTCGCGACCGCCAACCTCGCGGAGGCCGCAGCGGAGGAACTCGGCGCTGACGCCCTCGTCACTCGTGTCGGCGCGTACTACCACGACGTCGGCAAGATCAAGCGGCCGGTCTACTTCTTTGAGAACCAATCGGGCGGATCAAACCCTCACGATGAGGCCAAGCCTCAGCTCTCGGCGCTCATCATCACTGCTCACGTCCACGACGGACTCGTTCTTGCCGAAAAGTACAACCTGCCACCCAAGATCCGCGACATCATCCGGCAACACCATGGAACGTCGCTGGTGCGCTATTTCTACAACAAGGCGGCCGTGCTGGACGCCGAAGTGTTCGAGGCCGACTTCCGCTACCAAGGCGAGCATCCCACATCGCGCGAAGCGGCCCTGGTCATGCTGGCCGACTCGTGCGAGGCGGCAGTCCGAGCGCTCAAAGAGCCGACAGAGCCCCGCGTTGAGGCCGTCGTGCGTAGCATCGTGGATGACAAGGTCGCCGATGAGCAGCTCGACGAGGTGGATCTGACCAGCAGCGAACTGGACCAGATAGTCGCCATCTACTCCCATATGCTCGTGAGCATGTACCACGCCCGCTGCGAGTACCCGCCAGCCCCCGACAAGACCAGGAGGACGCTAGATGTTGATCAGCATCACCAGCCATCGCGAGCCTGAGCTTCTAGATCTTTCGGCGTTCGAGAGGCTTGCGGCGTTTGCCCTCGACCGTGAAGAGGTTCCCCAGAACAGCGAGCTCTCCATCGCAATCGTCGCTCTCGCCGAGATGACAGAGCTCAACGAGGCACACCGTGGAAAGTCCGGTCCAACCGACGTGCTTTCGTTTCCAATGGACGACGCGTCGACGGTTCTGGGTCCCGACGAGCCCGTGATGCTCGGCGACGTGATCATCGCGCCGGAGGTCGCTGAAGCGCAGGCCGCCGAGTACGGACACACGGTCGAAGAGGAGCTGAACCTGCTCTTAGTCCACGGTGTGCTGCACCTTCTGGGCTACGATCATGAGGCCGATGAAGACGCCAGCGCGATGCAGGTGCGGGAACGCTCGATCCTGCTCGCGTGGTCGGCGGCGTCATAGTGGCGTCGTGACGGGCCCTCGGAGCCGTTCCATCATCTGGAGTTTCAACTACGCCATCGAGGGCATCGTCTACGCGCTGCGAACACAGCGCAACATGCGCATCCACGTTGCGGCGGCCGTAATTACGCTAGTCGGCGCGATTGTGCTCGGGCTGGATCGCATCTCGCTGGCCGCGATTGTCTTCGCCATCAGCCTCGTGTTCGTCGCCGAGCTCGTCAACACCGCTGTCGAGGCGGCCGTTGACTTGGCGACCGATCACTACGATCCGCTCGCCAAGGTCGCCAAAGATGTGAGTGCTGGGGCGGTGCTCGTTGCGGCTCTCAACGCGCTTGTGGTCGCCTACTTGGTGCTTTTCGCCCCCCTTGAGCGGATTGCTCAGCAGGGCCTCAGGTGGGTCACCATGGCGCCATCGAGTCTGACGGTCGTCGCCCTAGGCCTGGTACTCCTCGGCGTACTCGTATCCAAGTCCATCACGCACGAGGGTACGTTCATGCAGGGTGGTTGGCCCAGTGGCCACACCGCACTGGCGTTTGCAGCCGCGACCGCGATTGGGTTTGTGACTGGCAGCGCGGGCGTGCTCGTGCTGGCACTGGCAATAGCAGCGCTGGTCGCGCAGAGTCGAGTCGAGGGAGAAATCCACACGATTCCGCAGGTGGTGTTGGGTGCTCTTCTGGGCGTGGTCATCGTGACCGTTGTCTTTCAGCTATTCTTTCGATAGTGACTGATTCGTCCTGACCCCTAGGCTCGGCCCGGAGACTACGTGGTACTCGTCATCATCTTGCTGGTCGTGGCGTTCGGCGTTCTTGGCGCCGTGCTCGCGGCTGCCGAAACGGCAGTCATGCTGCTCCCGGCCGGCCGAGTGCACCGACTCGTCGAGGCAGAAGGCGCCGGCTCTCACGCGCTCGAAGCGCTCGCGCAGCGTCCGCACCGCCTTCGGGCGACGTCGGCACTCGTTGCGGCGCTGACCTTCGGCTTGTGCGTCGCGCTGGGCATCTCGGTTGGTGCCGTGATCCAGATCGCGGGACTGGTACTGCTCAGCGAGGCGGTCTATGCGCTGCTCGCGATTCTGCTGGTGTTCGCGCTGGGACAGTCGCTGCCTCGTACGCTGGCTGTGGCCAATTCCGAGCGAATCGGGCTGGAATCGGCCGCAGTGGCCCAAGCGGCCATCTCGATCCTTTACCCGATCGCCCGTCTGCTGGGCGCTCCGTGGCGCTGGGCGGTTCGCCTCACCACTGACGAGCAGCAGCCCTCGCCGTGGGTCACCGGTGCCGAGTACCGAGTCACAGATAACGACGAGGACGCCGAGCGCGAAGAGGCCGAGGAGGCGCTCCTCGAGGCCGTTTCCGACTTCGCCGAGAAGATCGTGCGCGAAGTGATGGTTCCACGCACCGACATGAAGGCCCTGCCCGACACTGCGCTTGTCGCAGATGCCGTCAAGCTCATCGACCAGACCGGATTCTCTCGGCTGCCGGTCTACCACGACTCAACCGACGATATCTGCGGCGTGCTTTACGCCAAGGACCTGCTCGTGGCGCTCTCGGCAGGTCGGGCTGAGGGTCCGATAGGGCCGATGGCTCGGGAACCGTACTTCGTGCCCGAGACCAAGCAGGTCGAGGAGCTGCTCGTCGAGATGCGCACCAAGACCCACATCGCCATCGTCGCCGACGAATATGGTGGCACTGCCGGTCTGATCACGCTTGAGGATCTCCTCGAGGAGATCATCGGCGAGATATCCGACGAGTATGATCGTGAGGAGCCGCTGATCACCGCGCTGGATGGCGGGCGATTCTCGGTTGATGCGCGTCTGCCCGTCGACGATCTCAACGAGGTGTTTGGCACCGACATCGACATTGACGCAGACTCGGTGGGTGGACTGTTCACCGAGGTCGCAGGCCGGATTCCGGAGGTAGGGGAGTCCGTGTCGGTGGATGGGCTCAAACTGACCGTGGATGAACTGCAGGGCAACCGGATCTGCCGCCTGACGGTCGAACCGGTTGTCGTCGAAGCAAACGAAGGAGACCAGCATGCGTAGCCTGACCCCGCCCGACCTAGCGCTTCTGGCGTTCGCCCGCGAGGCGCAGGAGAAGGCCTACGCGCCGTACTCCGGCTTCCGCGTGGGTGCCGCTATCTACGCCAACGGCGAGATATTCCAGGGCGTCAACATCGAAAACGCCGCCTATGGAGCGACCATCTGTGCCGAGCAGGCAGCGCTTGCCGCGGCCGTTTCTGCAGGCTGCACTGACCTCACCGGTCTGGCGGTTGTCGGCGACTCGCAGTCGCCCACCACACCCTGCGGCACCTGCCGACAGGCGCTGGCCGAGTTCAACCCCGAGCTGCGCATCATCATGGGCGGCGTGACCGACGAGGTGCTCGTGATGACGTTGGACGAACTGCTGCCCGAGGCTTTTGTCCGCGGCTACCTCGACCAAGATGAGACTCCTTAGTGGCGATACCCAAGCAACCATCCAAGCGACTTAGCAC
>JBAXEO010000103.1:0-7611 GCA_037140395.1 Coriobacteriia bacterium | reverse complement strand
GCACCAGAAACACACGCGACGCCAAGCGAGGCAGCGAGCATCTCGCGTTTCTCGGCGTCGGGCTCGGCTATGGTGATCGAACCCGCCGAGATGACCCCGGACTTCAGGAGCCCGCCGACTATCGCCTCGCCCATCCGCCCGCCACCGACGACTGCCAGAGAGCCTTCGAATCGGAATTCGCCTGCCATATTCACGTCCCCGACCCGGTCGTCACTGGCTGAAGAGGCCGGTATCGCGCATACGGCGACGGTCAGCGTCGGAGACTTCGATATTGTGAGGGGTCAGCATGAATACCTTGTCCGACACCTTCTGAAGCCCTCCATCCAACCCATACGTGAGCCCGGAGGCAAAATCGAGCAGTCGCTTGGCCAGATCCGGCGGAGTAGCCGCCATGTTCATGATGACTGGGGTGCCTTGCTTGAACTTGTCGGCGATGCTTTGCGCCTCGGTGAAGCTCTTGGGCTCCACGATGTGCATCTTCATGTTCGCCGCAACCGGAGCAACCGAAGCACCACCCGTGGGAACACTCCGAAGTGCCGAGGAGGATCCGCTGCCCCGGGCACGGTCGAGATCGGGTTCCCGGTCGAGGCGCTTGACCGCACCAGGATGGGCACCGGATCCGTAGGGAGACTGGTAGGGCGGAGCATCGCGACGGGGCTCAGGCTCGGAGCCGGCGTCGACTCCGTCGTCGGCGAATTCATCGTCCTCGTCGTAGTACTCGTCGTCCCAGTCGTCTTCGAGACCGAGCCTGACCTTCATCTGATGCCACAGACCCACAGCCATCTCCTCTGGTCTAAAGGGACGCTACTTTCCAAAGATGGCGCCACCGACTCGCACGATGGTCGCGCCCTCCTCGACGGCCACCCTGAAGTCGTTGCTCATTCCCATCGAGAGTTCGGTTAACTCTACACCATTTAGGGGCATCCCCATCAGGGACTCGCGCAGCTCGTAGAGCTCCCGAAACACGGGCCGCGCGTCCTCCGGTCGGCCGAATGGAGCCATCGTCATAAGCCCTCGAACCTCGACATGGGGCATCGATGAAGCCTGAACGAGTGCCTCTCGGACGTCGTGGCAACCAAAGCCGTGCTTTGTGCCCTCACCTGAGACGTTGACCTGCAGAAGCACTGGCTGAATCACATCGGCCTGCTCGGCACGCTTGGATATCTCGGCGAGTAGGTGCGACGAGTCAACGGAGTGGATCAGGCACGCTCGGCCGATGATGTCTTTGACCTTGTTGGTTTGAAGCGACCCGATGAAGTGCCAGCTCACGTCCGGGAACAGCCCGTACTTGCCGATGAACTCCTGCACGCGGTTCTCGCCAAAATCGCGCGCACCGGCGTCGATGGCCATGCGTATCTCGGAAATCCCCACGGTTTTGGTGACCACGACGAGGGTGACGTCGTCAGGCCCTCGCCCGGACACATCGGCTGCGTCGTGGACCTGTCGTCGGACTAGTTCGAAGCGTGAAGCGATCGGCGTCACGTGATTACTCCGCGCCCGGATCGGCCGCCGCATCCTCATGGGACGATTCGCGCTCACCTGTGATCAGGTAGGCGACACGCTCGCCAATGTCGACGGCGTTATCCGCGATGCGCTCGAGGTGACGGCTGGCGAGCACCATCAAAGACGCCCATTCGATGTCGTCCTCGTCGTGCAGTCGGCCGAGCTCGCGGAAGAACTGCTTGTAGAGGTGGTCGATCGGCTCATCAAGCTCAGGAAGCTTGCGCGCCAGATCGAGGTCCCGGTTCTCCAGCGCCTCACGCGTCGCATCCAAAACGCGATAGACCAGATTGCCTTGGGCCTGAATCAAGTCGAGCAGGGTTTGAGGACCCCGGCGGTCGGCAGTGCGCTTGGCGGCCTTGGCGATACTGACCGTGAGATCGGCCATGCGCTCCAAGTGGATCGCGATATAGGCAAGCGACTGAAGCAGACGTAGGTCACGAGCGACAGGGAACTGCGTTGCGATGGTCTCTAGGACGCGCTCCTCGACACCTACACAACGCACGTCCATTTCGTCGTCGCGCGCGATGACCTTGTCGGCCAAGTCAACGTCGCCAGCGACGAGAGACGTGACAGCGTCTCGAGTGTTGACCGCGACCGTCGCCAAAATGCCGACGACCTCGCCGTGGATGTCCTTGAGTTCCTGCCTGTACTGCTCGCGCATCGCTGTACCGTCCTCTTCGTGCCTCGACCTGGTCAATATCTGAGTATAGCCGCCAAGATCATCACCGCTGTGGTGAGTTTGTTACATACGGTGGCTCGTGGGAGTCCGCTATCGTCCTGCAACAGTGCCCCATCGCAATCGCTAGCCGAAACGACCGGTGATGTAGTCCTCGGTCCGTTGATCACCCGGACTGGTGAAGAGTTCATTCGTGCGGCCAAACTCCACCATGACCGCCGGCTCCCCCGCGACCTCTTGCAGGAAGAAGGCGGTGAAGTCGCTGACACGAGCAGCCTGTTGCATGTTGTGCGTCACAATCACAATGGTGACGGTGTCCTTGAGCTCCGCCATGAGGTCTTCGATCTTCTGGACACTCGTGGGGTCAATCGCCGAGCATGGTTCGTCCATCAGCAACACCTCAGGCTGTACCGCCAAGACGCGCGCGATGCACAGTCGTTGCTGCTGTCCGCCCGACAAGGCCAGACCGTTCTTGCCCAAGATGTCCTTGACCTCTTTCCAGAGGTTCGCACGCTTCAGAGAGTCCTCAACGATGTCGTCGAGCTCCGACTTGCGAACTCCGCCCTGAAGCCGGGGTCCATAGGCCACGTTGTCGTAGATGGACTGCGGAAACGGGTTGGGCTGCTGGAAGATCATCCCGACCCGGCGGCGGAGATCAACCGGATCGACTCCCTGACCGTAGATGTCGGCGCCATCGATACGCATGAGCCCCTCGACGCGCGTCTCGGGAATCAGGTCATTCATCCGATTGATGCAGCGCAGGAACGTCGACTTACCACAACCGGACGGGCCGATGAACGCTGTAGTCGCCTTTGACCTGATGTCGACGGTGATTCCCGTCAACGCGTTGAAGTCGCCGTACCAGAAATTCAGGTTCCTGACGTCGACCTTGACCGGCCCCGCTTCAGTGGGCGCAGCGTGCGTATTGAGCTGGACGGCCATGGTCACACCTTCCGATAATGTCGAAGAATCCATCGGGCACTCAGGTTGAAGCCGAGAATCATCACGATGAGCAGAAGCGCGGTCCCAAAGGCCGCCGGCAGGTTGATGCCTTCCACGGCGAGTAGGTACAGGTGCACCGTCATGGGCCGACCCGAGTCAAGAGGGGTTGTCGGCAGATTCACGGCCTGTCCCATCGTGTAGAGGACCACCGCCGTCTCGCCAACTGCGCGACCCATCGCAAGCACGATTCCCGTGATGATGCGTGGTGCGGCGGCCGGCAATACGGTGCGCCGCACCACCTGCCACTTGGTCGCACCCAGACCATAGGCGCCCCAGCGCATGTACTTGGGGACGGCCCGAATAGCCTCTTCGGTCGCACGCATGATGATAGGCAGCATGAGCAGCGATAGCGCCAGCGCCGCCGAGATCATCGAAAGCCCCATCCCCATCGCCTCGACAAACAGGGCGAATCCGAACAGGCCCATCACGATTGAGGGAACGCTGGAGAGTGAGTCGGCAGCAAAACGGATCGTGTTGACGATTCGGCCCTGAAACGCGTACTCCGCGAGGTAGACCGCGGCGAGCACCGCGATTGGCGTCGAGATGAGCATGGCGAGTGCCGTGACGTAGATCGTGGACACAATCGTGGGCCAAATGCCGCCCTCGGCATTGACGCCTCTTGGCCAGGTGAAGATAAATGCCGGAGAGATTACGCGGATGCCGTTGACAAACACGTAGAGCAGCAGCGCGCCCAAGACGGCGACGGTGAGCATCGCCGCGAACCACAGCACTCCAATTGCGATCCTGTTGGTGATTGTTCGGTTCACGAGCTAATCCCTCAACCTCGACAAGAGGCGTACACTTGCAACCAGAAGCATCGAGAAGACAAAGAGCATCGCTGCCATCGCGAAGAGCGCCGTTCGATGCAGCCCCACCGCATAGGGCATGTCCATCACAATCTGGCTCGTCATGGTGGCAAGCGGGGCAAAGATACCTTTGGGAAACACTGGAGCGTTGCCGACGACCATCAGTACCGCCATCGTCTCGCCTATCGCTCGTCCCATTCCCAAGATGATGGCATCGATAATCCCGATCTTGGCAGCAGGGATGACGACCTTGTAGATCGTCTGCCACTGCGTCGCCCCCATCGCATAAGACGCTTCGCGGATTCCCTCTGGGATGGACCGGAGCGCATCCTCGGATAGCGCGGCAATCGTAGGTACGATCATGATCGCCAAGACGATCCATGCGGTGAAAGCACCGAATCCCAAGGTCATCGAGAACTGCGCAATGAGAGCACGCAAGAAGATGATGCCGAAGAAGCCGTAGACCACAGACGGTATACCCGCCAAGAGCTCGACTGCAGGCCTCACAAACGCGCGAACGCGTGGCGATGCGACATCGGATAGGAACACCGCAGTTCCGACCGCCAATGGAGTACCGAGTGCCAGTGCACCGAGCGTGACAAGCACTGTTCCGGCGATAAGCGGGAGAATCCCGAATACCTTGGATGACGATGACCACTCCGTGCCGCTGATGAACTTCCAGAACCCGTAGTCCGTGAAGATCGGCAGGGCTTTCCATCCGACGAACACAAAGATCAGCGCAACGGCCAGAACAAAGGCAAACGCACACATGAAGAACAGCGCTTGCAGCAGCCATTCCTTGACGTAGGTAGACCTCGACACGAGCTGGAGGCTTTTGGTCACCTTGGGAGCATCCTGGCTCATTTCGAGCCCCCCTCGGCAATCGGGATGAAACCGGCGTCAACGACAACGCCCTTCTGAACGGCATCGGAGAGAACGAACTCGATGTAGCGCTTAGCCGCGCCTTGAGGCTGACCCTTGGTGAAGAAGTGAAGGGTGCGCCCGATAGGATAGGTTCGGTCGGCCACGCTCTTTTTGCTCGGCGTCACGCCGTCTATCGACAGAGCTTTCACGCGAACGTCCGTGAATCGAGGCTCCACGAACCCGAGGGAAATGTATCCGATAGCGCCCGGAGCACGCGCCACCACATCACGCACCTGCCCAGTACCCGGCAAGACCGCTGCTGCCGGATCAAAGGGCACGTCTTTCATGACGATCTTCTTAAAAGCCTCGCGCGTGCCTGATGCCTCATCGCGATTCACGAGGTCGATACGGCGGTCAGCACCGCCGACCTCGCTCCAGTTGTGGATCTTGCCCGCGAAGATGTCCCGCAACTGAGCCATCGTAAGGTTATCGACCCCGTTTGCCGGGCTGACGATCACCGCGATCCCGTCGTAGGCCACCGGGGTGTCCACAAGGCCGAGCGGACCCTCCTCCGGCTTCAGGTCTCGCGAGGAAGTCCCGATGTCAGCGGTTCCAGCCGAGACCGCTTCAATACCCGCCGACGAACCCAACCCCGAAACGAGAACTGACACCTGCGGATCTTTCAGATGGAAAGCCTCTCCTGATTGTTCGGAGATGGGAAGAAGCGTCGTGGATCCGCTGACGCTGAGCTGCTCAGTACGCTGTGAGTTCGTGGTGCAGCCCGCGAGCGGGACCATAAGCAGAGTCAGGCCAAGGAGAATCGCAACTAGGGGCGAGGAAGAATGCAGGCCAACGCCGAGTGACGCCCCGTCCGACCGCCCTCGGCGCGGTACGAGAAGAAGCGGTCGGTGGTCTCGGCGGTACACGTCCCGAGACGAGCGATGTTGCACGGCGCAACTCCTGCACGGTCAAGGCTGGCAGACACTACGGCGTCGAGGTTAAGTCCCCCCGATGCGGCCCGCGCAAGAGTACCAAACGCGTAAACGAATTGCGACATGACTTCGGGGCTCACCTGATAGTGGCACGCACCGATATGCGGGCCGATGTAGACGGTGACCGTCGAGGGCTCGCAACGGGCGACGCGCGCAAGTTCGAGCGCGGCCTTGCCCGGCAGCGAGGACAGCGCGCCCCTCCAGCCCGCGTGCACGACCGCGACCGCGGGACCGGGCGCTACAAGGATGATCGGCACGCAGTCGGCAAAGCACAGGGCGAGCGGGACGCCTGCTTCGCGCGTGATGAGCACGTCGGTTCCCGCGAAGGCGAGACGCCCCCCGCCAGCAAACGCGCCCGACCCCGCATCGGCGGCTCGTACGAGAGCGATTCGCTCCCCATGCACCTGCTCGGCCATGGTCAGCTGTTCGCGAAACGCGTCGAGCCCGAGGGCGTCGAGCATGCGGCGTCGGTTCTGGTCGACTGCAACGGGATCGTCGCCCACGTGAGATCCGAGGTTGAGACTGTCGAACGGGGCCTGGCTGACACCGCCTCCGCGCTCGGAGAACCCTACGACAACGCCCGAAGCGCTCAAGAGCACCTCGTCGGTCCACACCCGGGCCGAATGCGGCGAATCTGATTCACGCAGAGAAAGTGCGGAAACCATGCGTGCGCCTCCGATTAGTGGGAATACATGGGGTAGCAGTGAATGCCCTCGCGTCTAGGGTATCTAATGCGAAAGTGCCCGTCACGAAACGAACCGACATGGAGGGGACGCAATGGACAAGATCGACTTGGGGCGAGCGTTCAAAGCGCCGTTTGCCGACACCGAGTGGGTCAAGAAGACCCTAATGGGCTGGCTGTGGATGCTTCTCGGAGTTACCAGCCCTGCGGTATACGGCGCTCAGTTGGAGTACATCAAGAACGTCTCCGAGGGCCGAGAAGATCTTCCAGACTGGAGTGATTTTGGCAGCAAGTGGATCAAGGGCTTTCTGCTCTTGGTGGCAGGGCTCATCTACTTCTTGCCGGTAATAATCCTCGGATTCGTCTTCGCGATCCCCGTCATCATTGCTGCAGTCTCGGGAAGCAACGGCATGGGAGGACTGGCTGCTGGCGGAATGTGCATTTTCTGGCTCTTCGCCATCGTCTATTCCATCGGCATCGCGATTCTCTTCTACGGCGCAACGGTTAACTACGCACTCAAGGGAGACTTCGGCGCCTTCTTCCAGTTCAGCGAGATTCTCGCGCGGGTTCGCGACGGCTCTGGCTACTTCGCCGCATGGCTGTGGGCCATCGTCGTTTCCTTTGCCGCAAGCATCGTGATGAGCATTCTGATGGCGACCTTCATCGGCTACATAGCGGTGCCTGCGGTCTCCTATCTCAGCATCATGATCACGGCCCACTTGTTCGGTCAGTGGGCTGCCAGGTCCTACGGCGTCCAGCAGGTTGCCACGCCGGTCGGTGTTCCGGGCTACATGCCGCCCGCAGGTAGCTACGCGCCGCCAGCAGCTCCGGTACCGCCGGTATACGCTCCCCCGGCTCCTCCAGTTGCGCCTGCGACTCCGGCTGCTCCACCGGCGTATGTGCCGCCCGCTCCGCCCGTCGCCCCGACCGCGCCTCCGGTAGCTCCCCCAGCTCCACCAGCGCCCCCGGCAGAGCCTCCCGCGGGTACGGATTCTCCGGCCATCTAGAATCCTCACCGTCACTAACCAAACAGGCCCCCCGACTTCTTGTCGGAGGGCCTGTTCTTCGTGCATGAGAATTCATATC
>JBAXEO010000102.1:0-7641 GCA_037140395.1 Coriobacteriia bacterium | reverse complement strand
CTCACCGAAGATGGGAACCCCCTCCGCCGAGAAGAGGCTCGCATACGCTGAGTCGATGAAACTCACGAGGAGCAGAGCGAGACTCCAGACTAGCCAGACGAGTCCCAGGCCCACGACAACAGGGCGGCCGGCGTAGTTCTGAACTTGCCCACGGCTCGAAGCCTCCAGTGTCGGAACGAGCGCACGAATAGCCAGCCACGGAATGATGACGGCGCCCACGAGCAGGAGCGCGAGGGACACGACATACGCGGTCGCTTCACTCACTGGGTCTCCACGGAGTCGAGAACGATTAGTCGCGCAAGCATGAGCCACGCGCAGCCGAGGCCGGTGTAGAGCATGATCAGCGACGGGATGACTATCCCCGAGTCCTCGGTCAGCAGCGCGATAGCACCCGCAACAAGCGTCGCGATGATGGCGGCGACGAAGTTGGGATTCTCGGCTGCCAGGGCTGAGAACTCGCTGGCAGGCCTGAATCGCACAAAGCCGAGAAACGCCAGCGCGGCAACCAGAATCCACGACCAGTTAGTCGAGGAGAGCACGCGCACGTTGGTCTCGGCCTTGCGCGCCACGATTGACCACAGTTGCGACGCTCCGCCCTGCTCGGCGCTGCTCAGCGCTCGGCCAAGGTGCGTCTGGGCACCGCCTCCCAGCAGGTCGATTGCCGAGAAGGCCGCGATCACCACGATCACCAGGCCAACAATCACCAGAACGCTTTTGAGACTGAGGCGGCGTCCGTTCATGAGCATCCACGCGCACGCGAACCCGGCGAGCGCCCAGACGGCAGCACCGACGTTGGCGCCGAGGAAGGGCGCCGCGGCCGCCCCGACAACCACGATACCGAGCACCGGAATGCCCCAGCGACGGCCCAACTGGCTGAATCTCGACTCGGGCCACTGATCAAAGAGCAGTGCCGCGCCCACGATCGATGCGCCAAACAGGAGTCCTGCAGCCTCGTTTCCCATCCCGTAGAAGCGAGCGGCCATGAGCGGTGAGTAGCTGAAGAACCCGGCGAACGAAAGCGGTGCGCCGAGCACTTGATCAATCACCATCACCGCAGCGAGTGAAAGCCCAAGCGCGGCTACGGGAACCCGAAACAGGAAACGTCTCCACACGAGTACGGACACGAGCCAAACGACCGCAGCTGTGCCTATCAAGGAAACGACGGCGACTTGTGGGCTTTGGGGCAGCGGTGTCAGCAGAAACATGAGCCACCCCGCGAGTGGGACTGAAAGTGCGAGGAGCAGCAGCGCCTGGAGCCCGTGGGCACATCGTCGCAGCGCCAGGCCGGACCATGCGCGCGCCTGGCTCAGCACGAATGCCGCCGCAGCGAGGAGAAAGACGACCAGGCCGATGAACGTGTTGAGAACGCCTGCCCTGGATGCGTCGATCGCCATCGCGGCAGCGCTCAACCGGGCGAGATGCGAGGCCCTCTCCTCCGCTGCTTGTGGCCCAGCGACCGGCACCATCGCATCGCCGAGCACAGCAACCGGGCGTTTGATGCCCAAGGAGCCAAGCGTGGTCGCGGTCACGTCATCGTTGGTGACAACACCCGTCCGATGCGTGGACGCCGAAGCCAGATAGCCGCTCCAGCCGCGACCCGAGATGATCACCGGTCCGAGCCCTCCAGGCAAACCGTCCGGTGAGTTGTAGAGCGCTTGGGAGACCACGACGACCATGCCGTCGGTGCCCTGTCGCTTCTCGGCCATGCCGACAACGGCATCCAGCGTTTCCAGCGCAGAGAGCCACTGCGCTCGCGCAACCTCAGGCGTCGCGGAGCCTGCAAAGCGGCGCGCGCGCGTCGGGTCGCCCGCGTCTAGTACGATCAGCGACGGTCCCTTGTGCCCCCGTGCGAAGAAATCGGCACGCGCGTAGACCTGCTCGAACCGAACGAGATCCGTCTTCACTCCGTAGGGTGCAGTCTCGGAAGCCTTGAGGAGATCCGCCGAAATGTCTCCGAAGCGAACGAGTCCGTTGAGATCGGCCGCAGCGACGGCCGCCGGCCGCAGTCGTCTGGGCTGGCCGTTAGCCATCCCGGAGTCGGAGTTGCCCACAGCCGCAGTCAGCCCGTTGGCGTCATACACAGCCTGGCCAAGTGACCCCAGAACCGCGCCGACCGACTTGGAATCTTCAAGCTGCTGCGTCGCGGGCAGTCCCAGGAATCCGATTTGCGCGACATCCATCCCGCGTCCGAAGAGCCGGCGGTAGACGCTGCCTGCCGTCTCGGACGCTGCAACCGTCTCGGACGCGTTGTAGGCCGCCATCGCCGAGAAGTCCGGCTGAGCCCATGCCCCAGCCGAGAGCCCGAGTGCACCCTCCACGGGCGATGCGGGCTCACCGCTTTCGCGGACACGACTGCGCGCGTTCACTGCGCCGATAGCACCATTCTGTGCGAGGCGCCACAGGTTAGGGGTAGAGGTGGCAGTGACATCGGCCCAAGTGAGGTAGGGAGCGAGAACGATGGTGACGTGCTCTGCTCGGGGTGTGGTAGTGACTGCAGCGCAGGCGAAGGGTGCGTCGGCGAAGCCAGCCACGCTCAACGTGGCAATCAGAGCGACTATCGGCCAAGCTCGCTTCATGCGCCGCTCCAAGCCAACCTGCAGGGCACGGCTGTGCCAACGCTTGCTGATTGGGTGCTTCGGGGGGATGGTGCATGCAAAGCGCGCAAAATCACGCATCGTGGGCGTCAGCGCCCGTGCCGAGTATACCGAAAACGAGCGACTCGAAGGTCCCGCCCGCCCGAACGATCGCTCCACTCCCGCTCCACTCCCGCTCCAACTGCTGCTCCAGCGACCCCTTCACAGCCGCTCCGTCGGCGACTGTGGGCGAATCGGCATCGTCTGCGCGCGCCGTTTCGGTACACTTGTCTCAAGCACCGTGAGGCTCTGCAAGGCACGCCTGCCCCGCACCTGCCGGACTAGCGACAAGGACTCCACCATCAGCAAACCCTCCATCGCCCGCTCGGCTGCGATGATGTCGACTGCAACGGCGCTCTCGCGCATCAGCGGCTTCTTGCGCATGTGGGCGACCGCCTACGCGCTGGGCGCGACCGGTCTGATGTCGGCCTACAGCGTGGCGAACAACATCCCCAACATGATCTTTGAGCTCGCGGCCGGTGGAATCATCTCCTCGCTCTTCATCCCCACGTTCATGGAGCTGCGCGAGACCAAGGATGAGGAGACCGCATGGCGCTTTACCAGCCACGTCTTTAACCTCGCCGTGCTCGTGTTGGGAGTCGTCGGAATCATCGGCACACTGTTCCCGGCTCCGTTCGTCTGGACACAGACGTTTCGCATGCCTGCCAACCAGGCTGCCGGGGTGGTTGGGGATGCGACATTCTTCTTCAAGTTCTTCGCCATCCAGGTCGTCTTGTATGGAGCCGGCTCGGTGATCTCGGCGGTTCTCAATTCGCAGCGCCGCTACTTCTGGCCGGCGGTCGGCCCCATCTTCAACAACGTAGTCGCGATTGCGACAATGATTGCCTTCGTCGCGCTGAGGGGCAACATCGACCTCGCGCTTGTGGTGCTGGCTTCCGGGACGACGCTCGCCGTGCTGGTCATGTTCGCAGTCCAGGTGCCCGCGCTGCTCAAAAGCGGCTGGCGGCACAGCTGGGGACTTGGCCTTGAGGATCCCGCGCTGCGCCGTATGTTGTGGCTTGCGATCCCGACCGTCATCTATGTGGTCACAAACCTGGTCGCCGTCTCATTTCGCAACGCCTCGGCGTTCGCGGTTCCGGGCCTGAACGGCAGCGGCCCGTCGATCCTGACCTACGCCTGGATCTTCTACCAGCTCCCCTACGGCATCCTCGCCGTGGCGCTGGCCACCGCCGTCTTCACCGAGCTCGCCGATGCCGCCGGCCGACAAGACAACGAGGAGTTCAAGTCGACGTTCTTGCGCGGCCTGAGGACCACCGGCGTCTTGATGCTGCCCACCTCGGCACTACTCATCGCCCTGGCGACTCCCCTGGTTTCGCTCTATCGCGTCGGTGCGTTTGCCGCATCCGACGTGCCGCTCGTTGTGGGAGCGCTGCGCTGGTGGGCCTGCGGCCTGATCTTCTATGCAAGCACGATGTTTCTGCTCAGGACGTTTTACTCGCTCAAAGACACCCGCACGCCCATGACCGTCAACCTGGTACTCACCGTCGTCCAGATCGGACTCTATGTGCTGCTCTCCACCGGTGTGGGCGCGTGGCCTGGGCTCGGCATCAACGGACTGCCCATCGCCGACGTGGTGTTCTTCACCCTGAGCAGCGTCACCCTAGCAGTCCTTCTGCGCAGGCGTATCGGCGGCTACGACCTTCGCGGCGTCGGATCGACATTCGGTCGTATGCTCCTCGCCTCCGTCATCGCCGCTGCGGCGGCCTGGGCGGTTGCCCGGGCCTGCGTCCCGCTCATGGCCGGTATCGGCGGCTCACTGGTGCAGATCGCTGCAGGCGGCATCGTGGGGCTCGCTATCGCCGTGGTGCTCGGCAAGCTCATGGGAGTCGGCGAAATCTCGGTCGCTCTCGACGGTGTCAAGAGGCTCGCATCTCGCTCTCGCTCATCCGGCGGTAAGTAGCCATGGAGATTGCGGTTCTGATCCCCGCGCGTGACGAAGCCACTGCCATCGCGGCCACGGTTAGCGCGGCGCTGAGCATCCCCGGCGTGACTCGTGTCACCGTTGTCGACGACGGCTCCCAAGACGATACCGACCAGCTCGCCGAGCACGCCGGCGCCAAGGTCGTGCGGCTCCACGGCTCCCACGGCAAGGGAGCTGCCCTTGAGGCTGGCGCTCGCAGAATCGAGGACGCCGACATCGTGTTGCTCCTCGACGGCGACTTGGGAGAGAGCGCCTCGCAAGGCGCGCTCCTGCTCGCTCCCCTGCTCGCGGGCACAGCCGACATGACGATCGCGAGCTTCCCTCGGCCGACAACCAAGGCCGGGTTCGGCCTCGTCAAGAGTTTGGCGCGCTTTGGAATCACCCATCTCGGCGGTGACTTTGCCGCGACCGCCCCGCTCTCAGGCCAGCGCGCGCTCACTCGCTCGTGCCTGGCCACGGTGCGGCCGTTCTCGGCAGGCTACGGTGTGGAGGTGGGCCTGACGATTCGGGCTCTGCGCGCCGACTTTGTGCTCGCCGAAGTCGAAACCACGATGTCGCACTCGGCAACCGGGCGCAATCTGGCCGGGTTCGTACACCGTGGCCGCCAGTTTGTGCACGTCACGCTCGCTCTCATTGCGCTCTGGCACCAGAAGACGCCAGTTCGCCGAGAGTACTCGTAGCGGTTAGGGCGCCGGCACCGGTGGGAACTTGGCCGTCGCATTGGCGTCGAGGCTGTAGTAGCCCTGCTGGCCGCCGGTGAGTAGCGCCACCAGCGTGAATCGGCCGACATTGGTGTCCAGCGTGTCGAATGCCGAGAGCTTGCGCGCCGCAGCGGCCGCAGCCACCCCCGTGTCGATCCCGACCGATTGAGCGCCGAGCGCATAGCGCCCCGCAGCGGCATACGCTTGAGTCACGTCGAGTGCGAGTGGGTCGGGCTTCTTGCTGAACGCCGCCACGTTGATGACCTGTGTCGCGGCCATGCTCGCCGAGAGTCCCGTGAGCGTGATGACGCCAGCCTTCTGCAAGGCCTCGGTGAGCGGTCGTGCCACGTCGGGCTGGCTCCACTCAGATGCGAGCGTGGTGGCAACGCCGGTCTTGAGGTCCGTCGAACTTCCGACTACTGATTGCGCGGCCGCGGCGATGGTCTTGTCGGCGAGGCCGAACTGGGGCTTGGACATTATGACGACGACCGGATTGCCTCCCGCGTCTTTGATCGCCGCGACGGCTGCATCGGCGCCCGTGCCTTTCACATTGCTCGTGATGACGAGAACCGAACGACCGTTCAGGCGACCCGCGATCCAGGCGCTGGTCATCTGTGAGGAATACCCTTTCTCGAGTTCCAAATCGCTCTTCAGCGCGGTGTTTTGCTTCTTGAGCGTGCTGAAGTCCTTCTGCAAGCTGGCGACGATCGCGTTCTGCTGTTTGTCGAAGCCCCCTTGGCGCACGACGAGACCGCCCAGCACGAGCCCTAGTGCCAGGGCGAGAAAGACAGCTACCAGCGACGCGATGTGATACTTGATGTTGTACACGGGGCTGCTCCTTGGAGGACGGTCAGACGCTGAAGGATGCACGTATCCGCAGCACGATGAGTTCTATGAACGAGCGCGCGACGGGCGAGATCAGAACGACCGCCGAGACCACCAGCAGCGCGGCGGCGACGATCAGTATGAGGTAGCTGGGACTGACCGAAGCGCGGTACAGCTTGTTGACGCCCTTTGCGTCCACAAGCTTGGGTCCCACCTTGAGCCGGACAAGAAACGAGCTGGCCATACCTTTGCGCCCCTTGTCGAGATATTCGACCAGGTTGGCATGAGTGCCGACCGCAACGATGAGGTCCGCTCCCGACTCCCACGCAAGAAGCAGCGCCAGGTCTTCGCTGGTGGCCGAGAGAGGCCAAGGCGTGCCCACGAGCCCGAGCGCCACGACGCGCTCCATTCCCGGCGCGCGACCATCCTCGTAGGCGTGCACGATCAGCTGGGCACCGGATCTAAGCGCAGTGTCACTGACCGAGTCCATGTCGCCGACGATGATGTCGGGCTTGAATCCGGCTTCCATGATTGCGTCGGCACCCCCGTCGACTCCAACTAAGACGGGATTCATCTCGCTGACATAGGGCTTGAGCGCATCGAGATCCTGCTTGAAATCGTAGCCGCGCACGACGATGAGAACCTGACGCCCATAGAGCTCGACCTTGGTCTGGGGGACCCAGGTCTCGTCGGTCAGGATCGACTTCTCCTTCTCGAGGTATTCCAGCGTGTTGCGGGCAAAGCGGTCGAGCTGTTCGCCCAGACCGGCCTTGGCGGCCTCCATCTTCTCTTCGATTTCGGCGACGCTTAAGCGGGTACCTTCGGCATATATCACTCCATCGCGAAGCACCTCATCGCCGACAACCTCGATCTGGTCGCCCTCATCGATGCTGTCGAATATTTCGCGTCCGACGTTGTCGATGAGCGTCACGCCACCGCGAGCGAGCAAGAGCGGACCGACGTTGGGGTAGGCACCCGAGATAGAGGGGGCCGCGTTGATAACGACTTCGACACCCGTGCCGAGGAGCGACTCGGCGCTCACTCGGTCCATATCCTCGTGATCGATGATGGCCACGTCGTCAGGACCCAGCCGATTGACCAGGTCCTTGGTTCTCTTGTCGAGCTTTGCGGTGCCTTGGTGGCGCATGCGTCTCCCGTGATTTGCAGTGGTCCATCCTGTGGCGCAACCGACTCTAGCGCGTTGCGGCCGCCTGGGCGAGCAGCTCTCGAGCGTGGGTAAGACTGGCAGCCGAGTCGTTTCCTGAGAGCATCCGCGCGATTTCGGCCTCTCGCTCGAGTGCCTCGACGAGGCGAACCGTCGTGGTTGCCGAGTCGCCCAACACACTCTTCTCCACGACCAGCTGTGTGTCGGCGTATGCCGCTACCTGGGCGAGATGGGTGACCACGATAACCTGGTGGGTAAGCGACAGCTCTCGCAAGCGCCGACCAACTGTGTGCGCGGTGGCGCCGCCAATCCCGGCATCCACCTCGTCAAACACCAGCGTGCGAACCGTGTCGGCCTCGCCCAAGACACCCTTGA
>JBAXEO010000101.1:0-7747 GCA_037140395.1 Coriobacteriia bacterium | reverse complement strand
GCGAGATCGATGTAGGGTCCGTCCTTCTCCATGACCTCGGGCGAGACCGGGGCAACGTTGACGGCGGTGGGGACCATGCGGCCCTCGAGGCCGAGAACGACGTACTCGGCTATCTGCTCGCCGGCGCGGTCCTGTGCCTCGGCGGTCGACGCACCCAGGTGCGGCGTGAGGATGACGTTGTCAAACTCGATGAGCGGCGAGTCGGTGCAGGGCTCGACCTCGAAGACGTCGATGCCGGCGCCCGCGACTTTCCCGCTGCGAACCGCATCGGCCAGCGCCGGAACCTGGTAGATGCCGCCGCGCGCGGTGTTGACCAGGCGCACGCCGGTCTTCATCTGCGCGAACTGCTCGGCGCCGAACATGCCGATAGTGTCCTTGGTCTTGGGGAGGTGCACCGTGATGAAGTCGGCTAGCGGGAGAAGCTCCTCGACCGTCTGGTAGAGGGTGACGCCCATCTTGGCGGCGCGCTCCTCGGAGGTGTAGGGATCGTAGCCGACGAGCTTCATCCCAAACGCGCGAGCGCGCTCGGCCACGAGCGAGCCGATACGGCCCAGCCCGATGACGGCGAGGGTCTTCTCGTAGAGCTCGGCGCCGGTGAACTTGGAGCGCTCCCACTTGCCCGCGTGCATGCTCGCGTTGGCCTGCGGCGTCTTGCGGGCGATGGCCAGCATGAGCGCCATGGTCTGCTCGGCAGCTGACACGATGTTGGAGGTGGGCGCGTTGCACACGATGACGCCACGCTCGGTGGCCGCGTCAACGTCGACGTTATCGACGCCCACGCCGGCTCGGCCGATGATCTTGAGGTTGACTCCGGCCTCGATGACCTCGCGGCTCGCCTGCGTGGCGGAGCGCACGATGAGCGCGTCGTAGGCGCCAATCTCGGCGACGAGCTGCTCGGGCGTCAGGTCGGTCTTGACGTCGACATCGAACTTCTCCTTGAGAAGCTCGATGCCGCTTGGAGCAATCTGCTCAGCTACCAGAACCTTCATGCTGCGCCTACCCTTCCATGAATACGGTCTCGGCGGCGCGGATGCCCGCACCACGCTCGAAGTCGTAGCCCAGCTCGGCGAGCGTCATCTCGAGCGCTGCGAGTGTGACGATGATGTCGAAGTCGCCAAAGTAGCCCAGGTGACCGATGCGGATGATCTTGCCCACGTAGTCGTCCTGTCCACCGGCGATGGTGACGCCGTGCTTGTCCTTCATGAGCTTGACGACCGCCTTACCGTCCACGCCCTCGGGCACCCACGCGGGAGTGACCGCGCTGCCGCGACCTTCCGGCGGGGCGAACAGCTTCAAGCCGAGTGCTTCGCAGCCGCGGCGGGTTGCCTCGGCCAGGCGCGCGTGACGGGCGATGGTGTTGTCCAGGCCCTCTTCGCGAATCATCTTGAGCGACTCGTTGAGGCCCAGAACCAGCGTGACCGCCGGTGTGAATGGCGTGGTGTCCTTGGCGACGTTCTTCTGGTACTTCATCCAATCGAAGTAGAACTTGGGGAGTGTGGAACGCTCGTAGGCGCGCCACGCCTTGGCGCTGACGGTGCAGGCAGCAAGGCCCGGCGGAAGCATGAGGCCCTTCTGCGAGCCGGTCATCACCACGTCCAGGTTCCACTCGTCGGTCTTGCACTCGACCGCGCCGATGCCGGTAATGGAGTCCACGATGAGCACGACGTCGGGCATGGGGCCGACAATCCTGCCGATGGCCTCGACGTCGTTGAGCACGCCGGTCGAGGTCTCGGACTGCGTCACGATGACACCGCGCGCCTCGGGATGCTCGGCAAGGGCGGCAGCCACGTCGGCGGGGTTGACGACGGTGGTCCAGCCGTACTGCAGGTCGATGACGTTCAGGCCGTACGTCTCGGCGATGAGCTTCTGTCGGTCACCGAACTTGCCGTTGCGGCACACGATGACCGTGTCGCCGGCGCAAAAGCAGTTCGCGATGCCGGCCTCCATGACGCCGGTGCCCGAGCAGGCGAACAGCAGCACGTCGCCCTCGGTCTGAAAGACGTACTTCAGGTTGACGATCGCCTCGGCGAACGCCGCCGAGAAGTCCGGCGTGCGGTGGTGGATGATGGGCGCGGCCATGGCAAGCATGACCTTCTCGGGAACCGGGGTGGGGCCCGGCGTCATCAGGTACTTCTTCTTCATGTTAGGCATCCTTCTTGATCCAGGAGAACATCGAACGGAGCTCCGAGCCGACTTCCTCGACATAGGCATCGGCGTGGATGCGACGCATCGACTTGAACCACGGCTGACCGGCCTTGTTCTCCAGAATCCAGTCGCGAGCAAAGCCGCCATTCTGGATGTTCCAGAGCGCCTCGGCCATGGCCTCGCGGGTGTCGTCAGTGATGATCTTGGGGCCGGTGTAGTAGTCGCCGTACTCGGCGGTGTTGGAGATTGAGTCGCGCATCTTGGCCATGCCGCCCTCAAACATGAGGTCGACGATGAGCTTGACCTCGTGGAGGCACTCAAAGTACGCAATCTCGGGCTGGTAGCCCGCCTCGACCAGCGTGTCAAAGCCCGCCTGAATCAGGTGAGTCAGGCCGCCGCAGAGCACGACCTGCTCGCCAAAGAGGTCGGTCTCGGTCTCCTCGGTAAACGTGGTCTCGATGACGCCGGCGCGAGCTCCGCCGATACCCCACGCGTAGGCCTTCGCGAGTGCCCACGCGCCGCCGGTCGCATCCTGGTGGACGGCGATGACGTTGGGGACACCTGAGCCCTCGACGTAGACGCGGCGGACCATGTGGCCCGGGCCCTTGGGGGCGATCATGATGACGTCGACGCCCTCGGGTGCAACGATCTGGTCAAAGCGGATGTTGAAGCCGTGGGCAAACGCGAGCGCCTTGCCCGGCGTCATGTGCTCGTGGATCTCGCTGTAGTACGTATGCGACTGGGTCTCGTCCGGGGTGAGGATCATGACCAGATCGGCCTCGGCGGCCGCCTCACGCGGCGTCATGACCTTGAGGCCGGCTTCTTTGGCCTTGTCCCAGCTCTTGGATCCGGTGCGCAAGCCAACACGAACGTCGACTCCCGAGTCGTTCAGGTTCAGGGCGTGCGCATGTCCCTGACTTCCGTACCCGATGATTGCGACCTTCCTGCCGAGAATTACCGAGCTGTCGCAGTCACTTTCGTAGTAGATCGTTGCCATGTGGATCTCGCCTTCTTTCGTCGTGACGCTTGGACTGTGTGGGACTGGCTGTCTGTGCGTGCTGGGCCTAACCGTCGCGGGAGCCGCGCGCGAGCGCGATCTTGCCGGTTCGCGCGAGCTCCTTGATGCCGTACGCGCGGAAGAGATCCTCCATCGCCTGGAGCTTGTCGGTGGAACCGGTGGCCTCGATGGTCAGCGAGTTGCGCCCAACGTCGATGACCTTGGCTCGGAACACGTTGGCGATCTCGATGATCTCGTGCCGGCGCTCCGCTGCGGCGTTGACCTTGAACAGGACGAGTTCCCGGTCGATCGAGTCGGCGGGGTCGAGATCCTGGATCTTGAGCACGTTGATGAGCTTGTGGAGCTGCTTGGTGATCTGCTCGATGGGCGTGTCCTCGGCGATCACCACCAACGTGATGCGCGAAAGCGTGGGGTCCTCGGTGGGGCCCACCGCGAGCGAATCGATGTTGAAGCCGCGACGCGAGAACAGTGACGTGACGCGGGTGAGCACGCCGGGCTTGTTCTCGACGAGCACTGAAAGTGTGTGCTTCATGGCTACTCCCACACCTCCCCGAGCAGATCTTCATCGAGCATGTCGGATACGGGAGCGCCCGGCACACCGCCGAGCATCTCGTCGATGGAGCCGCCGGGGGCGACCATCGGGTAGACGCACTCCTCGCGCGCGACGTGGACGTCGACAATCGCGGGGCCGTCGTGATCGAACGCAGCGATGAGCGTGGCCTCGAGCTCGGCGGGATCGGTAACGCGGAAGCCGGCCCAGCCGTAGGCGTCGGCGAGCTTGACGAAGTCGGGGCAGTCACGGTCCAGCGTCGAGGAGCTGTAGCGCTTGTCGTAGAACAGCTCCTGCCACTGTCGGACCATCCCCAGGTAGCCGTTGTTGAGAACGACCACCTTGACCGGCGCGTCGTTGAGCTTGGCCGTAGCCATCTCCTGGCTGTTCATCTGGATGGAGCCGTCCCCGGCGATGTCGATCACCAGGTGGTCCGGCATCCCGAGCTTCGCGCCGATGGCGGCTGGAAGCCCAAATCCCATCGTCCCCAGACCTCCCGAGGAGACCCAGGTGCGCGGCACGGTGAGGTTGATGTACTGGCAGGCCCACATCTGGTTCTGGCCGACCTCGGTGCAGATGACCCGCTTCTTGTCCTTGGTCAGTCGGTCGATCGCCTGCACCACCGACTCCGGCTGGATGACCTCATCAGACGGGTGATAGTGAAGCGGGAACTGCTTGCGCCAGTCGTCGATGGCTTTCATCCACGCCTCGGTGCGCGGCTCGGCCTCGGCCTTGCGCAGCTCGGCGACGAGACTGGCGAGCACGGGCTTGGCATCGCCCACGATCGGGACATCCACGGCCTTGTTCTTGCCGATCTCGGCAGGGTCGACGTCTACGTGGATGATCTTGGCCTTGCTCGCGAAGCTGGAGAGCTTGCCAGTCACGCGGTCGTCGAAGCGGACGCCCACGGCGATGATGAGGTCGGTCTCGGTCACGGCGTAGTTGGTGTACTTGGCGCCGTGCATGCCGGGCATGCCGATGCACAGGTGGTGATCCTCCGGGAAGCACCCCTTGCCCATGAGCGTCGCCACAACCGGGAGCTGCATGAGCTCGGCGAGCTCCTTCAGCTCCTTGGACGCCCCTGCCGACAAGACTCCGCCACCCGCGTAGAGCAGCGGCTTGCGCGCCCGAGCGATGAGATCGGCAGCCTGCTTGATCTGTCGGCCATGGCCCTTGACGGTTGGTTTGTAGCCCGGCAGGTTGACGGCGTCGGGCCACACGAAGTCAATCTCGTGCTTGCCGATGTCTGCCGGCACGTCGATGAGCACGGGACCGGGACGACCGGTCGTCGCGATGAAGAACGCTTCCTTGATGGTCTCGGGAATGTCGGCGGCGTTCTTGATGAGGTAGTTGTGCTTGGTGACAGGAATCGTGATGCCGGTGATGTCGGACTCCTGAAACGCGTCGGTACCGATGACCGAGGAGGCCACCTGACCGGTGAACACCACCAGCGGAATCGAGTCCATGAAGGCGTTGGCGATGCCGGTGACGGTGTTGGTCGCGCCCGGCCCGCTGGTGACAAGTGCCACGCCGCAGCGTCCCGTGGCGCGCGCGTAGCCGTCGGCCATGTGCACAGCACCCTGCTCGTGGCGCGGCAGGACCGTGCGGATCTTGTCGGAATCGAAGAGCGCGTCAAAGATCGGCAGCACCACTCCTCCGGGATACCCAAAGAGCAGGTCCACTCCCTCGAGTTCGAGCGCACGCACCAACCCTTGCGCCCCTGTCATACGTTCGCTCACGACAGCACCGCCCCCTTATCTGCACTCGAGACGAGCTTCGCGTAGCGCGCGAGCACGCCTGATGTCACGCGCGGCGCTGGCGGTTGCCACGCAGCGCGTCGTACTTCCAGCTCATCGGCGGCGACGTGGAGCGTCAGCGTCGCCGCGTCGATGTCTACGGTGATTGAGTCGCCCTCGGCGATCAGCGCGATGGGACCACCTGAGGCCGCCTCTGGCGAGACGTGGCCCACGGCCGGGCCCTTGGTGGCGCCGGAGAAGCGGCCGTCGGTGATGAGCGCGACACTCGCCGAGAGCCCCATGCCGCTGATGGCCGATGTGGGCGTCAGCATCTCGCGCATGCCGGGACCGCCTCGAGGACCCTCGTAGCGGATGACGACGACGTCGCCAGCCACGATGCCGCCCTGAAGGATCGCTGCCACGGCGGTCTCCTCGGACTCGAAGACGCGGGCGCGGCCGGTGTGGACGCGCATGTTGGCAGGCACGGCTGACTGCTTGACCACGGCGCCATCGGGGGCGATGTTGCCGCGCAGGACGCGCAGGCCACCCTCGGCGTAGTAGGGGTCGGTCTCCAGGTGCACGACGCGACCGTCGGCATCGCGCGCGGCGTCCGCGATCTGACCGGCGGTCTGGCCGTTGACGGTCAGCGCGTCGCGAACGATCAGCCCGCGCTTGTCGAGCTCGCCCATGATGGTGGGGATGCCGCCGACAGCGTAGAGATCTTCCATGTGCAGGTCGCTCGCGGGCGAGATGCGCACCAGGTTGGGCGTGCGCGCGCTGACCTCGGCCCAGTCGTCCAGCGTGATGTCGGAGCCGGTTTCGTGAGCAATCGCCGTGAGGTGCAGCACCGTGTTGGAGCTGCCGCCAAAGGCCATATCGAGCGTCATGGCGTTCTTCACCGCTTGCGGCGTCATGATCTGCCGAGCAGTCACGCCCTCGGCCAGCAGCTCCATGACGCGCATGCCAGCCTTCTTGGCGAGCCGGATCCTCTCCGAGTACACCGCCGGAACCGTGCCGTTGCCCGGCAGGCCCATGCCGATCGCCTCGACCAGGCAGTTCATCGAGTTGGCGGTGAAGAGGCCGGCGCAGCTACCGCAGGTGGGGCACGCGTGGTCCTCGAGCTCGAGCAGGTCGTCGGCGCTCATCGTGCCAGCGGTGACCTTGCCGACCGCGGTAAAGACCGTGTCCAGGTCGACCGCCTCGCCCTTGGGTCCGCGACCAGCCAGCATCGGCCCGCCAGAGATGACAACGGTCGGCAAGTCGAGCCGTGCCGCGGCCATGAGCATGCCGGGGATGACTTTGTCGCAGTTGGGGATGAGCACGACGGCGTCAAACGCGTGCGCGGCGACGGCGATCTCGACGGAGTCGGCGATGGTCTCTCGGCTTACCAGCGAGTACTTCATTCCGACGTGGTTCATGGCGATGCCATCGCACACGCCGATGGTGGTGATCTCGATGGGTGTCCCGCCGCCGATCAGCACGCCCGTCTTCACCGCAGCGGCGATCTTGTCGAGCATGAGGTGGCCGGGGATGATCTCGTTGGCCGAGTTGATGACGGCGATGAGTGGGCGCGAAATCTCCTCGTCGGTGAGGCCGTCGGCCTTGAGGAGACTGCGGTGTGGGGCCTGAGACAGGCCACCTTTCATGCGGTCGCTTTTGAGCTGCAACTGGTCCGTCCTTCCCTGACACATCGGGACGACGGCGCCGCTTGATCAGCCGCACGAAATGAGCGAACGCGCCGAGCCCCCTTGGGGAGGTTCGGGCATCGGATGAAGAGCCACTCGCACGGCAGGTAACGGATGCCACCGACCCGAATTACTGGACTCGGCCGCCTGCGAAGGTCGTTCGCTAGATGAAGCGGCAAGAGCGTTCTTTCGGGTGGCTCAGGGGTGAGATTTCTAAGCGTCCTGCGCCGGGCTTTCAGCGATGCCCGGCTCTCTGCGGCGAGGATTGGCCTGTACTGTCCCCATCAAAGCCCTTGCTGTATTCAGAATGTAGGTCGGGAGTATAGGCGAGGAGCGCGAGCAGGACAACTGAAGCTGGCAGCGGGGACTGTCGTGGACCTGCCGAGGAGCGGCGTGTCGACCGACACGCGGACCCCGCGGACAGGCGTGTCTACGCCGCTGCCTCGTCTATGATCGCGATCAGAATCCGCTCGACTTCGGCTGCAACGTCATCAATACCCGCGTGCGGAAAGAAGCCGCCGATAAGACTGGGTCGCATCGTGGAGATCAGAGTCTGATCGCCCTCTACATAGACCATGATCGGGCACGGGAGCATGAGCCCGATCTTGGGGTC
>JBAXEO010000100.1:0-7754 GCA_037140395.1 Coriobacteriia bacterium | reverse complement strand
CCTTGAGGGTCTTCTCGGTGGCATAGATGAGCGAGTCGGCTGTGTTGCGTACCTCGACCTCTTCCTTGCGCTTGCGGTCGTCGTCGGCGTGACTGTCGGCGTCGGACACCATGCGCTCAACTTCCTGGTCGGACAGCGCAGTGGAGCCCGAAATGGTGATCTTCTGCTCCTGGCCCGTCCCCATGTCCTTGGCCGAGACGTTAACGATGCCGTTGGCGTCGATGTCGAAGGTGACCTCGATCTGCGGTACGCCGCGCGGCGCCGACGGGAGGTTCATCAGGTGGAACTTGCCGAGAGTCTTGTTGTCGGCCGCGAACTCGCGCTCGCCCTGCAACACGTGGATCTCCACGCTGCTCTGGCTATCAGCCGCTGTCGTATAGACCTCGGTCTTGCGCGTCGGGATAGTGGTGTTGCGCTCGATCATCTTTGTCATGACGCCGCCGAGCGTCTCAACGCCCAGTGCCAGCGGGGTCACGTCGAGGAGCAGGATGTCCTTGACGTCGCCTGAGAGAACGCCGCCCTGGATCGCTGCACCCACGGCCACGACCTCATCGGGGTTGACACCCATGTGCGGGTCTTTGCCGGTCATCTTCTTGACGAGTTCCTGCACGGCCGGCATGCGAGTCGAACCGCCGACCAGGATGACCTCGTCGATGTCGCCCATCTTAACGCCGGCATCCTTCATTGCTGCCTCGACCGGCTTGCGCGTGCGCTCGAGCAGGTCGTCGGTGACCTTCTCGAACTCGGAGCGTGTGATGGTGTAGTCGAGGTGCTTGGGACCCGACGCGTCAGCCGTGATGAACGGCAGGTTGATCTGCGTCTGCTGCGTGGTCGACAACTCCATCTTGGCGCGCTCGGCGCCTTCCTTCAGACGCTGCAGAGCCATCTTGTCGTTGCGCAGGTCGATGCCATGGTCGGCTTTGAACTTGTCGGCGAGCCAGTTGATGACCTTCTGATCCCAGTCGTCGCCACCCAGGTGGTTGTCGCCGTTGGTGGACTTAACCTCGAAGACGCCGTCGCCAAGCTCCATGACCGAGACGTCAAAGGTGCCGCCGCCCAAGTCGAAGACGAGAATCGTCTGACTCGCGTCACCCTTGTCCAAGCCGTAGGCCAGCGCAGCTGCGGTCGGCTCGTTGATGATGCGCAGAACCTCGAGGCCGGCAATCTTTCCAGCATCCTTGGTGGCCTGGCGCTGCATGTCATTGAAGTAGGCCGGAACGGTGATAACCGCTTGCGTGACCGGCTCCCCCAGGTACTTCTCGGCGTCGGCCTTCAGCTTCTGGAGGGTCATCGCCGAGATCTCCTCGGGCGTGTACGACTTGCTTTCGATCTCGACTTCGACGCGGCCGTCCTTGCCCTTGACGACTTCGTAGGACACGGTCTTAAGCTCCGAGCTGACCTCGGAGAACTTCCGTCCCATAAACCGCTTAATCGACGTGATCGTGTTCTCCGGATTGGTCACGGCCTGGTTCTTGGCGGCCTTGCCCACGACGCGCTCGCCGTCCTTGCGAAACGCTACGACCGATGGCGTCGTGCGATCGCCCTCGGCGTTGATGATGATGGTCGGCTCTCCGCCCTCAAGGACGGCCATGGCCGAGTTTGTGGTACCCAGATCGATACCGATTACCTTGCCCATAAGTTCAATCCCCTTTCGATGTCGTGAGCGTTCGCATGCTGCGAAGACCCACACTGCTTTGGCTGATTCCCCGAGGCACCAGATGGCGCCGTGGATGCTTTCCCATAAATCTAAGTGCGCTGTTATCAAGTTTCATGCCAAACCGATGTGTACTTATACCCTAATCACACAGTGTCTTACCACTCGACGTTCTGCCAACGTAAGCCGAGACCAAGGTCTTTACAGCGGCGCGAACGCTCGGTAAGGTACGCACGAAACTCGGGCGGTAAGCGCCGCGAGGCCAATTTGTGAAGGAGCTTCGATGCCCCGACCCATCATCAATGAGGACGAGTGCTCTGCCTGCGGCATCTGTGTCGACGCGTGCCCGAGCGGAGTGCTCGAGATTGTCGGCGACGCTGCTGAGCCCGTGCATGACGAGAACTGCGACGGCTGCGCAACCTGCATGGAAGAGTGCCCGATGGGCGCGATAACCGAGATCGAAGAAGACTAGTACACCGGACCTTCGACCCGCGCCGCCTTCAGCTGCTCCCAGACCCTACGCTTTCGCGCGGGATTCGTGAGCGAAGCCTCAAGCCCGTCGACAGCGACAATCCGTCTGCCGAGCACGACCACTCCGCTGCCCCACGCGGGCTGGTCGATTCCGAAGGCCGCGGACACGTCGGCCGCGGCCTCGCCATCCAAAGCGAGGACCAGACTCGGGTCGACCGCCTCGATTTGAGCGCGCAGCCGTGCTGCGCCACTCGCCGAGATAGCACCGGGCTGGGGGCGTGAGAGAGTGAAGAACAGATCTCCCTCGGCGTAGCCGAGTGCGGAGAGTGCTTTGACCGCCGCAGCCCCGTCGGCACCCGAAAGTGCCGCTCCCCCAGACGCCTCCGCTGGCCCGGGCAAGCCCTTGACGACAGCGACCTCGGCGATGAGCGCTCCCCTCCAGGGAATTCCATCCGAGCCGGGGGCCATCGCATCGGCGACCAAGAGCTCCGCTAGAGCGCGCGCTTTATGCAGCGCGCAGATCTCCACCGCAGTCGTCGGAGTCTCCTTGTCGGCAGGTTTGCTCACGATGATGCGGCGAACCACCGCCAGGTCACAGCGGCGCCTTTATCCAGCGGCTGACGCGCACTCCAATCAAAGACGCGCGCGGCCTTGCCGGGGTCCAGTGAGCTGCGATCGACATCACCCTCGCGAGCCGGCTCGTAGTCGACGCCGCCCAGGTAACCGGACGCCTGCCGCAGCGCGAGCAGTAGCGCTTCGACAGAGGCTTCCTCGCCGGTAGAGATGTTGAACGCAGCGCCGTCCGGCCCCTCGCCCGCAAGAGGTGATTCGCTCAGCAACGCCGAGATGATAGCAGCCACCACGTCACCGACGTAGATGAAATCACGCGTCTGCGCGCCCGTTCCAAAGACAACCGGCGACTGGCCGGCTTGCATTCTGGTGCAGAAGATCGCCACCACGCCACCCTCGCCTGCACCGTCCTGCCGCGGACCATAGACATTGCTGAACCGGAAGGACGCGTGGTCGACCCCAGACCCGGCTAGTTCCGCCGCGAGGAGCCCCTCGGCGGCGAGCTTGCTCTTGCCGTAGGGATTGGCTGGCGCTTTGGGAGCGGTCTCGGACAGCGGCAAGTCAGACGCGAGCGGCTCGCCGTATACCGCAGCCGACGAGGCCGAGACCATTCGCTTCGCTCCGGCTTCGCGAGCAGCCTGCGCTACGACGCGTGTGCCCTCGGCATTGACCGCCCAATCGCGCTCGGGATCTTGGAGTGAGACCGACACGCTCGCCTGCGCCGCAAGGTGCACCACGGCATCGGGCGCAAACTCGGCGACCAGTGCCGAGAATCCCGAATCGAGGATGTCGAGCGTACGAGACCATGCGTGAGGATGAATGTTCTGAGGCGATCCGGTGGACAGGTCATCGATCACGCCGACTTGGTGGCCTCCGGTGATCAGCGCATGAGTGAGATTCGAGCCGATGAACCCAGCGCCACCGGTGACGAGAACCCGCATTTGTGCCTCCTGGAGAGATCGAAGCGCGCTCGCGCTGCGGGCAAAGCTCCCGCAGATGGCAGCCGACGTGACGCGCGGTGAATCGATGTCAGGATGGTACCACCCTGCGGCGCGATCGCTTGGGTCGGCAGCTCTCAACGAGTGCCAACTCGAGCACCTCGTCCATCGTCTTGACTCCAACGATAGTGAGCTCGGCGCGGACACGCTCGGGCAGTAGCTGCAAATCGCGCACGTTCTCCTTGGGGATGAGAACCGTGGTCAGTCCGGCGCGATGAGCGGCAAGGAGCTTGTCCTTCAGCCCACCGATGGGCAAAACTCGTCCGCGAAGCGTGATCTCGCCAGTCATAGCGAGGTCGCGCCGCACCGGACAACCGGTTAGCACCGAGGCGATCGCCGTTGCCATAGTGATTCCTGCCGAGGGGCCGTCCTTGGGAGTCGCGGCCGCCGGCACGTGGATGTGCAAGTCGGTGTGATCCTGAAAGTCCTCCGGAATCCCCAGCTCGGTCGCCCGCGTGCGAATGTATGAAACCGCCGCAGTGGCAGACTCGCGCATGACATCGCCGAGCTGCCCGGTAAGGATGAGTGCTCCCTTGCCCGGCATCTGAGTCGCCTCGATAGAGATGATGTCGCCACCGGCCTCGGTCCACACGAGTCCTGTCGACACGCCTACCTCGTCCTTCTCGCCAGCGATGCCAAAGCTGAACTTCTCGGGACCGAGGTACTTGTGGATGGTGCGGTGCGAGACGATTGTCTTGCCCTTCTTGCCCTCCACCACCTTGCGCGCGACTTGGCGCGCAATCGTGGCGACGGTACGCTCGAGGCCTCGGACGCCTGCCTCGCGGGTGTAGAGACGGACCATGTCGCTGACGGCGTCCCGCTTGATCTCGAGCTTGGCCGAGGAAAGCCCGTGCTCGGCAAGTTGCTTGGGAATAAGGTACTGCTCGGCGATGTGGATCTTCTCGTCCTCGGTGTAGCCCGGGAAGTGGATGACCTCCATGCGGTCGCGCAGGGCGGGCGGAATCGTATCCAGCAGGTTCGCTGTGGTGATGAACATGACGTTTGACAGGTCAAATGGCGCCTCCAGGTAGTGATCCTGGAAGGAGTTGTTCTGCTCGGGATCGAGGACCTCGAGCAGCGCCGACGTCGGGTCGCCCCTGAAGTCGGCACCCACCTTGTCGATCTCATCCATCATGAAGACGGGGTTCTTGGTGCCCACTTGGTTGATCGACTGAATGATGCGACCCGGAAGCGCACCGACGTACGTACGACGATGGCCGCGAATCTCGGCTTCGTCGCGCACTCCGCCGAGCGACATGCGGATGAACTGGCGGCCGAGCGCACGCGAAATCGAGCGACCGATCGAGGTCTTGCCCACACCCGGTGGGCCGACAAAGCACAGAATCGGGCCGCGCATGGTGTCGGTCAGCTTGTGGACCGCGAGGTACTCGAGAATGCGCTCCTTGACCTTCTCGAGGCCATAGTGATCCTCGTCGAGGACCTGCTGCGCCTCGGCTAGGTCGAGCTTCTCCTCAGACTCGGTGGTCCAGGGCAGTCCGACAAGCCAGTCAAGGTAGGTGCGAATGACGCTCGTCTCGGCGCCGGCCGGAGGCATCTTCTGGAACCTGCCGAGCTCCTTGAGCGCCTTTTCCTGCACCTCTTCGGGCATGCCCGCTTCGCGAATCTTGTCGGTGTACTCCTCAACCTCGGCTTGGACCTCGTCGAACTGGCCGAGCTCCTGCTGGATAGCCTTGAGCTGCTCGCGAAGGAAGTACTCCCGCTGGGTTTTGGTCATCTGCTCCTTGACCCGATCCTGAATCTTGGTGCCGAGCTCGAGAATCTCAAGCTCCTTTTTGAGGAAGCGGGTGGCCTTCTCCAAGCGGTCTCGTGGATCAAACGCTTCAAGAATTTCCTGCTTGTCATCGACGCGCAGACTCAGGTGGAAGGCAACGAAGTCGGCGAGCCTGCCCGGCTCCTCGATCGAAGACGCGGCTACTAGCACCTCGTGGGGGATGGGGCGGCCAAGCTCCGCCGCGTGCTCAAAATCGCCGACCAGAGCGCGCATGAGCGCCTCGGTCTCGACGTCGACCTCCTCAGGCTCGTCGATGAGCTCGACGCGCACCATGAAGAACGGGTCGGTCTGAATGTACTCGAGGATGCGGAACCTCTGCTTGCCTTCGACCAGCGCCTTGGCGGTGCCGTCGGGTAGCTTGAGCTCCTGCATCACTGTGGCGACGCAGCCGATCTCAAAGATGTCTTCGGCGCCCGGGTCCTGCGTTTCGGCCTTTCGCTGGGTGGCGAGCGCGACGAGGTGGCCCTCTCTCATGGCCTCCTCCAACGCTTTGATTGACGGCTCTCGGCCGACAAAAAGCGGTACGACGAGGTTGGGAAACAGGCTCAGATCCCTCAGAGGGATGAGCGGCAGAATTTCGGGTATGACGGATGGCTCGCTGCGTTGTGACATACGCGTCAAGGTCCTCTCTCCGTGCTTTCGTGCGATAATCATGTGCCCGTTGGCACTGCAAGATTCACTCCCGCGAGCGCCCCTGTATGTGTCCGGGCCCGGGGGTCGGAGCAACTACATGGTCTTTCGTCTCAACGCACGCGCCCGTCGCGCGGTCCCCTTTGCGGTGGCCGTTCTAGTCGCGTGCGCATTCGCAGCCGTGCGGCTTCCCGCCCTTGCTGCACCCGCGATTCCTGCCGACAAGACCGCGCTTGCAGCCTCGCTCGAATCAAGCTGGACGGCGGTCCCTCTGGCGGGATCCTTCGGGTATACCGCTCATGTTCGCCTTAGCGAGCCTGCATCCTACGTTCAGACCCGACTACAGGTCCGGTACCCAACGGGCAAGCTAGTCTACCAGCGAACGATGGTCGAGAACTCAGTACCGGCTAAAACGATCGACTACTCCTTTGGCCGAGAGCTCGACGGACTCAGCCTCAAACCCGGGGTCTATCCGGTTCGCTTGAATGTGACCGCCACGATGGGGGGAAGCACCGAGACGACCGAGGTCGCCACAGAGCTTCTCGTCTACGACGTCAAGTCCACGGCTGTACCCGTCGTACTCGTGGCTCGGCTACACGCGAGCCCACTCTCGAACCCGCAAGGTGGGCTCGCAATCGATCCGGCCTCACCCGAGGCCGAAGGCCCGCGCGCCGACGTCGACCGCATCTCGGCACTCGTGATCGCGGATCCAGGCGCGCGAATCGTGCTGGGCGTTCCGCCGGTCTTGCTCGCTGAGTGGAAGAGGCTCAGCGGTGGCTACACCCTCGCCGACGGGATTGCCGTGCCAGCCCAGAGTCCGGTCGCCCGCACCTACGCCGATACGCTGGTGCGGTTGCGCGCCGCAGTGGACACCGGGCGCCTCGAGCTCGTGAGCTTGGGCTACTCCGACCCGGACCTGTCGACCCTGGTCCAGGAGGCCCTCGCCGACGACATCGCCCCACAGTACGAGGCGGGAATCTCGGCATGTTTCGCGAGCCTAGAGATCACGCCGTCGATCGGCACCGTGCCCGCTGGTGACTGCGCACCTCAGAAATCGCTTGGGAGGCTGGCGGACCAAGGCGTTGGCTACGTGGTCACGAGTGAGTCCTGCGTCAATTGGGGCAAGACGAAGTCGGCCAGCGGCGCCTTTCCCGTGTCCGGCGCCCGTGTCACCGCACTCGTGACCGACGACAAGAGCAGCCAAGCCGTTTCGGGGGGCAACGCCGACGCTGCACTACGCCGGACGTTCACCCGGCTGATAGCGGGCGGCAAGCCGCAACAACCCTTCGCTATACGCGTCGACCTTGGCCAGGGGCGACCTGATGCAACATCGACGGTGGCAGCAGCCGCCTCGACGTTCGGCGCCGAGCCTTGGGTGCGCCTTACGCTCGGGCGCGAGGTCCGTCCGCCCACTAAGTCAGGCTCGGTGACGCTGACCGAGGCTCCCGAACAGTCGCACGTGCCAGCGGGCTACTGGAAGACCGTCCGCTCGGCTCGCGCCTATGCGGATGGCCTCCTCGCCGCGCTCGGTCCGGGGGGCGGTGGCGTGACCTCTGCGCAAACCGACTCACTCATGGCGGAATCCTCGGCGTGGTCCGAGCCCAACGGCACTTGGGCCTCTGCCGACAGAGGTCTTGGG
>JBAXEO010000099.1:0-7786 GCA_037140395.1 Coriobacteriia bacterium | reverse complement strand
CCGAGCAGCAGCTGCCCTCCGCGTCCCCCGACGGCCAAAGCTGCATCGTGACGCCGGTGACGTCGTGTCCCTGCTCCAGGAGCAGAGCTGCGGCAACGCTTGAGTCGACTCCGCCGCTCATCGCCACGAAGACGCGTGCCACGCTAGCTCAGCTCCAATCGTGTCGCAGAAGCTGAGCGCAACATCGCTGGCTACTCGTCGTCGTCGTGGTGGTGATCCTCGTCGGCGTGGGGGTCGAAGTTGGGGTCGGCGGACTTGACCTCGCCGGCGATGGGCTCGCGGCCGTGCTTGACCAGGTAGTCGTCAACGGCGACCTTGAGTCCATCGGTCGCCAGCACCGAGCAGTGCATCTTGGCGGGCGGCAATCCTCCGAGCTCATCGGCGACCTGCTGCTTTGAGATGCCGGCGGCCTCCTCAAGCGTCATGCCCTTGGCCATCTCGGTGACGATGGACGAGGTGGCGATAGCGGCACCGCAGCCGAGCGTTTGGAACTTGATGTCGTCGATGTGCTCGGTATCGTCGAGCTTGAACGTGATCTTCATGATGTCGCCGCAGACGGGATTGCCCACCTCGCCTACACCATCGGCATCTTCGATGACGCCCACGTTACGCGGGTTGTTGAAGTGATCCATGACCTTGTCGGAGTACAGCACGCGAACTCTCCTTATGACGTGAGGGCTATGACTACTTGGAGCCGAACATCCGCTCATAGACCGGCGACATTGACCTGAGACGCTCGACGATAGGAGGAAAGACCTCGAGGAAGTAGTCGATGTCGGATTCCTTGGTGAATCTGCCGAGCGAGATTCGCAGCGAGCCGTGCGCTATCTCGGGACGAATGCCGAGGGAAAGCAGCACGTGGCTCGGCTCCAGCGACCCAGAGGAGCACGCCGAACCCGTCGAGACCGCGATGTTCTTGTTGTCGAGCTGCAGAAGCATAGCTTCGCCTTCGACGCCATTGATCAGGAGCGAGGCGATGTGGGGCAGTCGCGGGTCGCCGGGCGCGGTCACCTGCGTGTTTTCCAGCGTAGAAATGACGCCGTTGATGACCTTGTCGCGCAGAGCGGTCAGGCGCGGAATCTCGGTGTCCTGCTCGGCGAGCATGATCTCGAGGGCCCTGGCGAAACCGACAGCGCCGGGTGTGTTCTGAGTGCCGGAGCGCTTCTTGGACTCTTGGCCGCCACCGCGCATGAGCGGTGCGAACGGAGTGCGTTTCTTGAGGTACAGAGCGCCGAAGCCTTTGGGGCCGTAGATTTTGTGGCTGGAAAACGATGCGACGTCGACCCCTAAGGCAGTGACGTCGAAGGGAATCTTGCCCAGCGTCTGCGCCGCGTCAGTGTGCATCAGTGCGCCACCCTCGTGGGCGATTGCCGCGAGTTCGGCGATCGGGTTGATGGTGCCGATCTCGTTATTGCCGTGCATCACCGAGACGAGCTTGGTGTTGGGCTGCATCGCGGCGCGCAGGTCATCCGGGTGGATGTGACCGTCCTTGCGTGGCTTGAGCAGCGTGAGCTCGTGCCCGTTCTTGGAGAGGAATTCGGCCGGCTCGAGGATGGCGTGATGCTCAAACGACGAGACGATCAGGTGTGCGCCGCCCTCTGGCGCGATGCGGGTGAGCAGACTGATGAGCGCGGTGTTGTCGGACTCGGTTCCGCCACTGGTAAAGATGACTTCGTTGGGATTCTCGGCGCCAATACCGGCAGCCACTGACTCCCGAGCCGCCTCAACGGCACGATAGGCGTCGCGGCCCAGCGCATAGAGCGAGTTGGCGTTACCAAAACGCTCGGTGAAGAACGGAAGCATGGCGTCGACGACGCGGGGATCGGCTGGGGTGGTCGCTGCGTAGTCGAAATAGATGGTGTCCATGGAAGGCATCTCCCCTAGATGATTGAGGCGCTGTCGCGCCGATCGAATGTGCCCTGTGTACCGGCCAGCGATTCGAGCGTCGTACCCGCGAAGACGTCGCGCAGGGCGTGTGTGGCCCGCGCCCATACCGGAGCGGCCGCGCACGATGCGCTCTTGCCGCATCCGCTCTCGCGCTCCTGATCGCACACGCTGGATTGCAGTGGGCCCTCGAGCGCCTCGACAACATCCAGAACCGTGATCTGTGCGGGAGGGCGAGTCAGGGTGAATCCACCTCGTGCACCTCGCACCGCGGTGACGATGCCTGCACGTCTCAAGGAAACGAACAGCTGCTCGAGAAAGCGTGGTGGGATCCCTCGGCGCTCGGCAATCTGGCGAGCACTGACTGGGCCAGAACCGTAAGTGCACGCCAAATCGATGACCGCGAGCACACCGTATTCGCTCTTTGCTGTCAGCCGCATACTCGCCTCGCTCTGAAGAGTCGTTCAATCCCTACCGTTTCGGTAATGATTGGATAATACCTCGTGATGGCGCGATGTCAACCCGCGACAAGCGATGATCGTATCGGAGGAATGCATTCGTCTCCGTCCTCCTGCCGCCTGGGCCTGCCGCCCTACCGCCGAGACCCTCAATCGGCCCACTTATCAAATCGAGCGGGTGTTCGGTTGTCGGCTCAGCGCGCATCGAATACGATGGCTCCCCGCCTCCTTGGAGGCGACCCTGTACGGGGAACAGGGTCCATGGTTGACAGCCACAGGATGGCCAGAACCCACTGAACCCAAAGCGAGGCCCGACCGCCATCCGGCGACCGGGCCTCTGCTGATTCTTGAGAGTGTTGCGGCGGAAAAGGCCTGCTCAGCCCATCGCTTTGACCAGATTGGCCATCTCGATGGCGGCCTCTGCGGCCTCCCACCCCTTGTTACCAGCCTTGGTGCCGGAGCGCTCCACGGCTTGATCGATTGTGTCGGCGGTGATCACGCCAAACATGACGGGAACGCCGGTGTCCATCGTGACCTTCGCCACGCCTTTGCTGACCTCGGACGACACGTACTCGAAGTGAGGCGTGCCACCGCGGATGACGACGCCCAGCGCGATGATGGCGTCATAGCGACCGGATGCGGCGAGCTTGCTCGCAACCAGCGGAATCTCGAATGCTCCGGGGACCCAGGCCACGTCGATGTCAGACTCGACCGCTCCGTGCCGGATCAGGGCATCCTTGGCTCCGGATAGCAGCCTGCTCGACAACAGATCGTTGAAGCGGGCTACCACGATGCCGAACTTCTCGCCGGTCGCAATCAGGTTTCCTTCGTAGGTGCTCATCTTAAGAAACTCCTTTCTCGTGTGCCGCGACCTCGCCCAGGATGAGCGTGTGCGACATCTTGTCCTTCTTGGTCTGTAGGTAGCGAATGTTCGTGTCGCAAGATTCGACTTCGAGTGGTACCTGCTCGGTGATCTTGAGGCCGTAGCCCTCGAGTCCGACGATCTTGCGTGGATTGTTGGTCATCAGACGCAATGAGCGCAGCCCCAGGTCGCAGAGAATCTGCGCACCGATGCCGTAGTCGCGCAGATCGGCGGGAAAGCCAAGTGCCTCGTTGGCCTCCACGGTGTCGGCACCCTGTTCCTGCAGCTCGTATGCCTTGAGCTTGTTTGCCAGGCCGATTCCGCGCCCCTCGTGCCCGACGATGTAGAGGACGACTCCGCGGCCCTCAGCCTGTACGCGGCGCATCGCTTCCTCGAGCTGAGCGCCGCAATCACATCGCAGCGAGTGGAAGACGTCGCCGGTCAGGCACTCGGAGTGCACGCGCACGAGCACGTTCTCCTCGCCGGAAACCTCTCCGACAACCAGCGCCATGTGAGTGCGATCATCCACAAGGCTCCGGAATCCATAGCCCACGAACTCGCCAAAACGGGTCGGCAGCTTGACCTTTGACTCCTGCACGACCAGCCGCTCGGTGCGTCTCCGATACCGAATCAGGTCAGCAACCGTGATCATCTTGAGCCCGTGCGCAGCCGAGAAGGCCTCGAGCTCGGGCCGGCGTGCCATCGTGCCGTCGTCGTTCATGATCTCGCAGATGACACCGGCGGGGGCAAAGCCCGCGAGCCGCGCCAGATCGACGGCCGCCTCCGTATGGCCTGCGCGCTCAAGCACGCCACCCGGACGCGCACGCAGCGGAAACACGTGCCCTGGCATCGAGATATCCTCGGGCCGCGTGTCTTCTGAAATCGCCGTCGTAATCGTCACCGCCCGGTCACTGGCCGATATGCCCGTGGTGATCTTGCCCTTGGCACCGATCGAGCAGTGAAACGCCGTGCCCTGCTCGGAGGTGTTCTCGTCGGCCATGGGAGGGATTCCGAGCGCGTCCATGCGGCTGCCGGTCAGCGGCATGCAGATCAGCCCGCGCCCGTAACGCGCCATGAAGTTGACGGCATCGGGCGTGACCTTCTCAGCGGCCATGACCAGGTCGCCTTCGTTCTCGCGGTCCTCGTCATCGACCACGATGAGCATTCTGCCGGCCGCCAGCTCGGCAATCCCCTCTTCTATCGCCGAGAACGGCGGGTGTGCGCCACCTGCATTCACGGTACTCACTTCCCGTCCGCGAAGTCGCGAAGCATGTCGCCTAGACCGCGACGCTTGGGGTCAAACGATGACTCGGCGCCACCGGCGTACAGATCGACGAAACGCTTGACGTACTTGGCCATCATGTCGACCTCGACGTTGACCGCAGCGCCAATTGGCTTCTCTTTGAGCGTCGTGATCTCCTCAGTATGCGGAACGACTGCCGCCGCGAAGCTCTCGCCCCGAATCTGCGCGACCGTGAGCGAGATTCCGTCGATGGCGATTGAGCCCTTGGGGACAAGGAATTCCATGAGCGCGAATGGCACTTGGAACTGGTAGATCGTCGAGTTGCCCGAGGAGTGCCGAAGCAGGAGCTTGCCAATCCCCTCGACGTGCCCGGTGACCATGTGCCCGCCGAGCCGGTCGGAAAGCCGTAGCGCGCGCTCGAGGTTAACCTTGCCGCCTTGCCTGAGGTCGCCGAGCGTCGTCTTGCCAAGAGTCTCCTCGCTGACGTCTGTCACGAACGCTCCCCGCTGGAACTGCGCAACGGTGAGGCAGGCGCCGTCCACGGCGATCGAATCCCCCAGCGCCATGTCTCGGCCGAACTCCGGCGCGTACACCTGAAGCCGAGCGCCTCCGTTCGCACGTTCCACCTGCGTGACGATTCCCTGCGTTTCGATCAGTCCTGTGAACATGAGCTCTCGTTCCCTCTCTCCTGCTCGCGCGGCTACCCAACAGGGCGCCACGCGGTGACCGACACGTCTGACACGATACCTACTTCATGCGGCCGCATGCGACCAACAAGTGCGTCGCCGATACGATCCGACTCTCCCGAGAAGAGCGGCGGCGCAACGGCTCCCGCACATCCTGCGGCCGTGACGGTGACCAGCTGGTCGAGAACTCCAGCTTCCCACAGCGCCGTGAAGAGCCGGGGGCCGGGTTCGATCAGCACCTCGTCGACGCCAAGGTCGCCGAGCACGCGGAGCGCGTCGACAAGTTCGGGGCCCTCGGCATGCACGACTTCCGTGCCTGCGTAGGTAGCGCCGAGATTATGAGAGCCCGTACCAGTGACGACGAGCTTGGTCTCAGCGAGGCCGTCAGTGAAGACCGCGGCGCTTGGGGGTGGAAGCGTCTCGCGCACCAGAACCACCCGCAGCGGCTGGCGTACGGCTCGATTGCCCTCAGAGTCGCGAACAGTCAGGGCTGGATCATCGGCGACAACGGTTGCCGCCGACACCATCACGGCGTCCGACGCCGAGCGCAGCATGCGGGTCACTTGGGCGCCCGATGAGCCGGTGATCGCAGCGCGAGTTCCGGCTTGGAAGGCGCCGTGGCCGTCGAGGGACAGCGCGATCTTGGCAGTTACGAACGGGATACCGACGGCGATCCGCTTGAGCCAGCCCTCATTCTGGGCCGCAAAGGGTTGCGGGTCGGGAGCGAAGTCGACCTGAATGCCAGCCTCGCGAAGCCGCGTCGCGCCGTGAGCCGATCCCGGATTGGGGTCGCGCATCCCGATCACGACGCGTGCGACGCATGCCGCAATCAGCGCATCCGTGCAGGGCGGGGTCTTGCCGTGATGGTTACAGGGCTCAAGCGTGACGTAGACGTCGGCACCACGAGCATCAGCCCCCGCCTCACGCAGGGCGAATACCTCAGCGTGCGGCTCTCCGGCGCGCGGGTGGAAGCCCTCGCCGACAATGCGGCCGTCAGCAACGATTACACACCCGACCAGCGGATTGGGCGCTGTGAAGCCACGGCCACGCTCGGCAAGCATGACAGCACGCGCGAGATACGGGTCAGAGACCCCGGGTGACACGTCTGAGAACAGACGCAACGACAGCGACCTTCCTTCTTCCATCCGGACTCTAACCGTCGGCCCCGGAATCACACCGGGTCGGCCCCTTTCGGGGTTCGCGGGCTGTCACCGCCGGTGGGGAATCTCACCCCGCCCTGAAGAAAGCTCCGTCAGTATAGCGCACGTGCAGCAAGCACGCTGGTCAGCGGCTTGCGCGCTCCCCCGCCGTGCGGATCTCGGCGATGGCAGCGATCGGGTCCGAAGCCCCAAAAACCGCGTTTCCGGCAACGAAACAGCGTGCTCCTGCCTCGACGCACGGCACGATGGTCTCGGCGTTGATGCCGCCGTCGATCTGGATCAGAGGCACGGGCACGCCCAGCTCACCGCAGAGCGCCACGATCTCACGCGTCTTGTCTATCACCCGCGGAATGAAGGCCTGTCCACCAAAGCCCGGGTTCACGCTCATGAGCAGAACCATGTACAGGTCGCCGAGCACATCTCGCAGCGTTGACACCGGAGTGGCCGGGTTCAGCGACACGCCCGGCAGCGCGCCGTGTTGCCGGACTCGCTGGATGATGCGGTGCAGATGCCACGTGCCTTCGGCGTGCACGGTGACAAGATCCGCTCCTGCGTCGAGATACCAGCCGACGGTGTCGTCGGCGTTGTCGATCATGAGGTGAACGTCGAGAGGTTTGGTCGCGACCTTCTTCAACGCAGCCACCACCGGCGGTCCGATCGTGAGGTTGGGAACGAAATGGCCATCCATCACGTCGACATGAATAAGATCGGCGCCACCGCGCTCGATGAGGGCGATAGCGTCCGCAAGGCGCGTGAAATCCGCCGAGAGAAGCGATGGGGCGATCAGGATTGGGTCGCTCATGGACGGTCTCCTTCGACGTCGCGGACGATGCTAGTCTTCGACGAGCCCGAGTCCGTGCAGCTCGTCGCGAGCCTCTCTGCCGAGCAGCGCTTCCTCGGCGAAAGCGACAGGCTGACCCTCGTACAGGACAGCACGCACCTGCTGGGTAATGGGCAGCTCGAGGCCTTCTCTCCTGCCCAGCTCGTCAACGGTGATGCAGGCTATGGCGCCCTCGGCAACCATGTGGGTCTTCTCGTAGAACTCTTCCATGGTGCCGCCCTTCGCGACCAGCTCGCCTAGGCCACGATTGCGCGAATGACGCGAGGTGCACGTCGCGATTAGGTCCCCCATGCCCGCCAAGCCCATGTAGGTGAGCGGGTTAGCGCCGACGGCTCGCCCGAGGCGGCTCATCTCGGCAAGGCCACGGGTCATCAGTGTCGCCTTGGTGTTGTCGCCGTAGCCGAGGCCGTCGCAGATGCCCGCGGCAACTGCAACGACGTTCTTGCTGGCGCCACACAGTTCGACGCCGACAACATCGGGGTTGGTGTAGACGCGGAAGAAGCGAGTCATGAAGATGTCCTGGAACAGCAGGCCGACGCGCTCCTCGTAGGCCGCGACAACCGTCGCTGAGGGGATTCCGCGCGAGACTTCCTCGGCGTGGTTGGGGCCGGAAAGGCCTGCGATGCGGCCCTTGTTGCCCAACACGTCGTTG
>JBAXEO010000098.1:0-7954 GCA_037140395.1 Coriobacteriia bacterium | reverse complement strand
TGATGACCGCCGAGAACCTCGTCCAAGCCATGCCGTACTCGGAGTTCGACGTCTTATTGGGCATGGTGAGCTACACCGACGCTCTCGACGACGAGGCTAAGAGCGCGATCCTCAAGCGACGCAGCGATTGCCTCGAAGAGACTCTTGGCTACCTTGCCCAATCGGCCGGGAACCCAGCTGCCGGCAGCGAGGTCGGTGGCTTCCCGGCGATCATCCTCGCAAGGGTCACCAAGAGGCTTTCCGACGAACTCGAGTGGCTCACCCAAATCGCGTTTCAAGTAGAGCGTGCTGGCTGGGATTGCATGAAGCCCACGTTCGAGCCGGCCGGCGAAACCGCGGGCACGCAACACCCCACCCCCCACTAGGGAGATCATCCATGAGCACAACACTACTGGTCGCAATCATCTCGATGCTACTCGCGGCGACCCTCTATACGATTGCGGTCTTCTCTGAGCGCGCCGCGGGGATTCTCAAGCCCTGGCACCTGGGCCTGTTCTGGCTCGGGCTGGCCTTCGACACCTTCGGGACCACACTGATGTCCCGGATCGCCGGTGGCTGGAAGTGGGACATCCACGGAGTCATCGGCCTGACCGCAGTGGCTCTGATGCTGATTCACTCGATGTGGGCGACTGTCGCGCTGGTCTTCAAGCAAGAGAACGTGCTTCGCAGCTTCCGAAAGTTCAGCGTGCATGTCTGGGCACTCTGGATGGCGGCGTTCATCAGCGGGATTGTGCTGGTCGCGCTCGGGTAGCTCGGCGGGTAGGCCTCGCTTAGGACTCTATCGATACGAGTGACTGCTCGACGAGCGCGCGAGAATAGGCGCTCAGATTGCGGGACCGGCCATGAAGGAAGACCCCGGTCCGCTGATCGGGGCGCTGCCGAAGTTCCTCTACGCCGAGGTCAATGCCAAGAACGGCGACAATGTGCGGATAGACGCGGCGTAGAGCATGACACGGTGAGAGGGCGTGCATCGGGGAAGACGAAGTTGGTGCTCCGCCCTACCCCTCTAGCACAACCTTCACACTCTCCCCCGCACTCGCCACCAGCGCGAATCCATCCTGCGCCCGCTCCAGCGGGAGCCGATGCGTGATGAGGTCGTCGACCTGCACCCGCCCCGTCGCGATCAGGTCCATCGCCATCGCAAGGTCGGCCGGCGCCGCGCCGTAGGCGGTGCGCACGATGACTTCTCGGCGCCAGAGGTCGTTCAGGGGCATCGGATGGTCGCCTCCAGGAGCGGGCACGGCGAAGACCACGAACGTCGCACCGTTCTCGAGACACGCGAGGCCTTGATCGATCGCACTCGGAGCACCGGTGCCCAAGATGACGAGGTCGGCGAGGTTACCGTCGTTGGTCTCACGGAGGAGATCAGGCAGCTTGTCGCCAGCGGCGATTGCGTCGAAAACCTGCGTCGCGCCGCTCTTGCGCGCCCAGTCGAGGCGGTATTCGCTCACGTCGGTCGCGAACACGCGGCCGGCGCCCAGCGCCAGCGCGAGGCGGATGTGGAGCAGACCAGAGATGCCGCTGCCCATCACGAGCACTGTCGAGCCCGGACGCACGCCAGCACGCATCTGCGCGCGCACCACGCACCCGAGCGGCTCGACGAAGCTGCCCTGCTCATAGGTCATCGAGTCGGGCATCTTCAGGATGCCGCGGTCGGTCTGCAGCGCGGGCACGCGCACGTAGTCGGCAAATCCGCCGGGATCGAAGTTGGTGGTGTGGAGCGTGTGGCAGGCCGTATGGCTGCCGGCGAGGCAGTATCGGCAGGTGTTGCACGGGACGTGATGTGAGACGACGACGCGGTCGCCCACTGCCACGCTCGCAACGCCCTCGCCCACCGCGACCACGTCTCCGGCGACCTCGTGGCCAAGTACGATTGGGGCTTTGGGCACGCGGTACCACTCCAACACGTCGGAACCGCAGATGCCACTCGCGCGGATATGCACGAGCGTCTCGCCGGGACCGATCTTTGGGACCGGCAGCTCCTCGATGCGGACGTCGGAGTTGTTGTGGTAGACGGCGGCGCGCACGGTTAGATCTTGCGGGCGTCGTCGGCCGAGACGCCAGCCGCCGCGCTCTTGCCGCTCGCAGACTTCTCGTCCTCGTAGACCGCGTAGGCATCGTCCACGCTTGCGTTGCCGTGCACCACGGCGTTGACGGCCTTGATCATCCCCAGCGGAGAGTCGCTCTGGAAGATATTGCGGCCCATGTCCACTCCGGATGCGCCACGCGCGATGGCGTTGTACGTCATCTGTAGTGCTTCGCGCTCCGGAAGCTTCTTGCCGCCGGCCATGACCACCGGCACCGAGCACGTCGACGTGATGCGCTCGAAGTCGTCCTCCACGTAGTACGTCTTGACGATGTGTGCGCCCATCTCGGCGGCGATGCGCGTGGCCAACGCGAGATAGCGTGCGTCGCGCACCATCTCCTTGCCCACCGCCGTCACGGCGATGACCGGGATGCCGTAGCGCTCGCCGAGGTCGACGAGCTTGGCGAGGTTGGCGATCGTCTGATGCTGGTAGGCCGAACCCACGAAGATCGAGAGCGCCATACCGGCAGCATTCAGGCGGATGACCTCGTCAATGTCGGTGATGATCGTCTCGTTGGAGAGGTCATCGTCGAGCACGCTGTTGCCGCCCGAGACGCGGAGCACCACCGGCGTGTCAAGCGAGGTGGGGATGTCGGAGCGAAGGATGCCGCGCGTAAGCATGAGCGTATCGGCGTACGGCGCCAGCGGCACGATGGACTCACGGATGGATTCCAACCCGCTTGTGGGGCCGAGGAAGTAGCCGTGGTCGACGGCGAGCATGACAGTGCGGCCATCTTGTGGCTGGATGATGCGGGAGAGACGGTTCTCAAGTCCCCAAGACATGTCGGTTCCTCCGAGTGTCGGGTGCGTATCGAGGCGGCTGCCGAGCGTGCAGCGGCGGCGGGATAGATGCTAGCAGAATGCGGGGGCGAGGTGGATGCGAGGGTATCGACGTGCAACGGATGCCACACGCTTGGCGGTAACCGATGGTAATAGTAACGCTTGACGGTAGTATCGTATCTCGTTACTATCGGTACGAGGAGATGACCATGAATTCGAACACTAGCCAGCCCGTAGCCCCCGGCCAACTACTGCTTGAGGAGTTCATGCTGCCGTCCGGAATCACGCGGTACCGTCTCGCCAAGGAAATCGGCGTATCCGCCACCCGCGTCGGGGAGGTTATCTCGGGCCGACGCAGCATCACAGCCGATACCGACGTGCGTTTATGCCGCTTCTTCGGGCTTTCGAACGGCTACTGGCTTCAGGCTCAGGCCGCATACGACGCTGAAGTTGCACGCGAGCAACTTGTTGGCGAGCTCGACATGATCCGAGTCGCATTCGATGGCCGCAAGTTTCAGCCGGTGCCCTACGCCGGTGAAGTCAGGCTCGTGCCGGTGCGCCCCGCTCGCGAACTGCGCGGAATGCTTCGCGGGATGGACACCACGTTCATCCGCGACGAAGAGGACCGTGTATGAACGTCGTCGACTCCTCGGCATGGCTTGAGTACTTGGGTGACGGACCGTGCGCACCCGAGTTCGCTTCGCCCATCGAGAATACCGCGGATCTGGTCGTGCCCGCCTTGACCGTGTACGAAGTCTTCAAGCGAACGTTCCAGCTCACAGGCGAGACGGTGGCGCTTGAAGCGGCAGCGCTCATGCTGCAAGGACGCGTCGTCGATGTATCCACGGCCCTGGCGCTCGATGCAGCCCGCATCTCCTTGGATGAGGGGCTACCGATGGCCGATTCCATCATCCTTGCCACTGCGCGCTCCGAGAGCGCGGTCTTGTGGACGCAGGATGCACATTTCGCAGGCTTGGACAGCGTCGAGTACCGGGCAAAACAGTAAACGGGTCCTGCTGCCAGTGGTCCCCGCTCGGGCTCGCCTCTGGGCACTCGCTCTACTGGTACTCCAGTGCCCGAGCCAGCCGATAGAAGTCGCTGTCGCGCTGGATGAACCGCACCACCGTCTTGAGCGTCTCGGGGTCGATCAGTTCGGCGAACGGGACGTACGTGAGCTGGAACTGCCCTTCGACGCTCACCATCACGCCGGTGAGCCCTTCGGCCACCAGCGCGCGGCAAGCGCCGACGCCCAGCTGTGTGCCCAGCACAACGTCGAATGCGTTGGGGTCGGCACAACGGGCCTCATAGCCGATCTGCTTGTGCCGAAGCGTCGCTTTCTTGCCCGTGAGCTCAGTGAACTTGCGACCGATTGCCTCGGCGAACGTCCGGCCAATCTGGGCTCCGGCCAGAACGGTGTTGCCGTGCTCGTCGACTGTCTGCGGACGCTGGCTTTCCGGCAGCATGTCGGCCAGACCCTCCGCGACGCAGACGACGCCGTACGCGCGTCCATCAGCGGCACGAGCGGCCATGAGGCGTGCGACCTCCTCGGCGGCGATCTCGACGTCAAAGACCTCGTCGAAGTCCTCGACCGAGATCATCTTTGTGGCCTCGCCCGCGATGCCTGCGGCGTAGGTGAGCCACCCGGCCTTGCGGCCCATGACCTCGAGCACATACCACGCGCTGGTCGACTTGGCATCGGCGCCGATGTTGAGAATCTCCTTGGCGGCGAAGTCCGCGGCGGTCATGAAGCCGAATGTCCAGTCGATGCCGTTGTAGTCGTTGTCGATAGTCTTTGGCAGGTGGACAAAGCGAACGGACCGCAGGCCTGGCACCACTTCCTGTATGCGGAAGAGGTAGTTCGCGGTCTTGAGCGTGTCGTCGCCGCCGATGGTGATGAGCGCGTCGACCTCGAGCTGCTCGAAGGCACCGAACACCGCTCGGAGGCGCGCATTCTTCTCGGCATCGGCCAAGTCGTCAAAGGACACGACCGCCTTGCCCGGGTTGGCCCGCGCCGTGCGCAGGACGATGGCGTTGGCGTTGCGGATTCCGGAAACGTCGTCACGCGTGAAGCGCACAAAGTCGCGCCCCTCGACGAGCGGTCTCTGTGCCGAGAACTGCTCCAGATTCTCAAAGCCGTCGTAGAACCCCACGACCGAGATGCCCGCGTTGATGAACGCCAGGGCCGCCGCCGAGATGACGGCATTGGCAGCCGGAGCCGGCCCACCCGAGAACAGAATGCCGACGCGCTTGATCGAGTTGTCTGGCGACATGTGCCTACGACCTCCAACTGAGATGGGCGGACAAGCGGTGCCTCTTCCGAGGCCGAAGCGTTAAGACCCGGGTAGCATGCAAAACTCACCGATGGCCCGCAACCGATCATAGCGTTGCGTCACGAGCTCATCGGTAGGGACAGCGGCGAGTTGGTCCAATGCGGTGGCAACCGCCTGGCCCACGCTCGCGAAGACGGCAGCACGATCGCGGTGAGCGCCGCCGAGCGGCTCCGGCAGCACCTCGTCGACGATGCCGAGCCCCACCAGGTCGTCGGCCGTCATGCGAAGGCAAGCCGAGGCGGCCTCGGCCTGACGTGAGTCCCGGTACAGGATCTGGGCGCACATCTCGGGACTGATGACCGAGTAGTAGGCGTTCTCCAGCATGAGCAGACGATCGCCAAAGCCGATGGCGAGCGCTCCCCCACTGCCGCCTTCGCCGATGCCTACAACCACCACCGGCACCCTCAACGCCGAGAGCTTGGCGAGCGACTCGGCGATGGCCCAAGCCTGGCCGCGCTCCTCGTCCTCGATACCGGGAGATGCCCCGGCCGTGTCAAGGAAGCTGACGACCGGCAGGCCGAACTTCTCGGCAAGGTCGAAGGCGCGCATCGCCTTGCGAAATCCCTCGGGGTGCGGACTGCCGAAGTTGCGGCGGATGTTCTCCTTGGTGTCGGTACCTTTGCGATGGCCGACCACCACGACACGACGTCCGTCGAGAGTGGCCAGCGCCGCGATGATGGCTTCGTCATCGCCGAAGTTCCTGTCACCACGCAACTCGATCACGTCGGTGAACAGTGCATCGACATAGTGCTGCGTCTTGGGGCGCTCAGGGTGCCGCGATATCTGGACCCGGTCCCAAGGCGACAGGTGGCGATATGTCTCGATGTGCAGACGCTCGATCTGAGCGGCGAGGTCATCGATCTCCTCGGCCAGATCAGCATTGTCTGCGAGCTCCAAATGGCGCAGCTCGTCGAGCTTGGCTTCTAGCTCCAGCAGCGGGCGCTCGAACTCCATGACGAAGCGTGGCTTGCTCACGACGCCACACCCGCCGTCAGTCGTGGCTGCAGGTAGCCCAGTATCAGGCCGACGTGCTCCTTGAGGTCGGAGCGGGGGACGATCTCATCGATCATCCCGTGGCGCATGAGCGACTCGCTGGTCTGGAAGTCCTTGGGGAGCTTTTGGCGAGTGGCCTGCTCAACGATCTTAGGTCCCGCAAAGCCGACGAGTGCGCCCGGCTCCGCGATGATGACGTCACCGAGCACCGCAAACGAGGCGGTCACGCCCCCAAAGGTGGGGTTGGTGAGCACGGAAATGTAGGCCAGGCCCGCATCCGCGTGTCGCCTCGCAGCAGCGCTGGTCTTGGCCATCTGCATGAGCGAGAGCATGCCTTCTTGCATACGTGCGCCGCCGGACGCCGTCACGAACACGATGGGAAGTCTGCGCGCGGTGGCCAACTCAAAGGCGCGGGTCACCTTCTCGCCCACGACCGATCCCATGGAGGCTCCGATGAATCGGAAGTCCATGACGCCGAGTACCGCCGCCTGTGACTCGATCAGGACGGTACCCGTGATAATGGCCTCGGGCAGGCCGCTCTTCTCGGCGGCGGCGGCGAGTTGATCGGTGTAGGCCTTCGCTGCGACGAACTCCAGCGGATCACACGGAGCCAAGTCCCCGTCGATCTGGGCAAACGAGCCCTCGTCGGCAAGCATGTCGATTCGCTGAGGCGCGGTGAGGTCGAAATGGAAGCCGCAGGTGGGGCAGACGCGCAGCGACTGCACGAGCTCGCCCTCGTAGATGGTGCGCTTGCAGCCGTCGCACTTGACCCAGACGCCATCGGGAATGTCGGCGCCGGCAACCGCGCTCTGCTCGGCAACCCGGGTATAGCGTTTGGTCTCGCGTGCTGAGAACCAATCTGCAATTGGCATCGGTAGCGACGTCCTGACTCATAGACTGATCGGTCTACTATTCCTGCAATGCTACTGCGGCACCGCCCGGCGCAGATGCCGAACGGTGCCGCGGAACCGAGTCCGAGAAGCTGCGCTCTAGCGCTACAGCGAGAAGTCCTCAGTGCCGTTGAACACCGCGACCGCTCGGTCGACGTCGTAGTCGCCGATCGTAATCGCGCTGATGGCCTTGGTGAGGCGAACCGCCTCGTCGAGCGAGCGCTGGTGAAGGTTGCGACCGGTGGCGTTACCCACAGCACCGCCGACGTGGATCTGCTCGTGAAGCTGAGTGAGGAACGTCGTCGCGTCCACGGTTGAACCGCCGGCGCACACCAGACCAGTGCGTCCCGACGCCTTGGAGGCCTCGACGAGCTTCTGGGCCGACGACGCAGTGTCGTCGCCCTTGGGCGGATTGCACTTGACGAAGTCGGCGCCCAGACACGCGGCAGTTCCGGCAGCGCCTGCGATGAGGTGCGCATCCTTCTCGTCACCGACGGCCTTGCCGCGGGGGTAGATCCAGAGCACGACGAGGAGTCCGTTGGCGTGAGCGTCGGCGATCAGCTGACCGGCCTCAGTCATCATGGTGGACTCGTACTCCGAGCCCAGGTAGATGGTGTAGCCGATACCGACCACGTTGACGCCGTTGTCACGCAGGTCGAGCACGGCCTGGATGTCGTAGAGCTGCGGCGAATACGGATCGTCCTGGCTCGTTTTGACCAAGTGCGTTTTGCTGTTCATCTTCACCAGATAGTTGATCTCCGGGTAGTCCGGCGCGAACTGCGCCACGAGGCCACGCTGCCCGGCCAGAATGCCGATGACTCCCTGCGAGCCGATGCGGAAGAGGTGCTCGGGCTCGCTGTCATCAGCCGAGATGC
>JBAXEO010000097.1:0-7979 GCA_037140395.1 Coriobacteriia bacterium | reverse complement strand
GCTCGCAGCTGAGCGCGCGGCCGAGGCTGCAGGCGAAGGCGATTCGGACGTTGTTTCGAATCCCGAAGACGCCGAGGAGGCCTAAGACTCCCGTGCTCGCTGAGCTCCACCACGCGCTTGTCGCACTCAGGCGTGCTTCCTCGGTGGTGATATGCGGACACGTGCGCCCTGATGGCGATGCAATGGGCTCGGTCCTTGCGATGACACTGGCCTTGCGCGAAAACGGCATTTCGGCGGTTCCGACGCTTGCTGATCCGGAGGAGCCTCCTTCTTCCTATGGGTTTCTCCCGGGTTTCGGACTTTATGTTTCGGCTGATCAGCTCGAGGCCCCCGACGTGTTCATCGCGATGGACACCCCCACCTTGGCTCGGTTGGGCGCGGGGGAGCCTCTCGCGAAGACTGCCGAAACGGTCATCGTTTTTGATCATCATCCCAACGGCGATAGCTACGGAGCGATCAACGTTGTGGATTCCTCAGCTTCGGCCACCGCGCAACTTGTGTGGCAGTTCGCTCGCACGCTTGGGGACCCGAGCACCGACGTTGCCGAGTGCTGTTACGTGGGGCTGGTCACCGATACAGGCCGCTTCTCGTACGGCAATACGTCGGCGGCTGCGCATCGTGACGCGGCGGAAATGATCGACGCCGGTGTGGATCCCGCCGAGATTGCCCGTCACGTCTACCAGAGCCGCACCTCTGCGTCGCTTGCCATCGAGTCTCGAGCGCTCTCTCGGCTTACTCTGGTCAACGATGGTCACGTTGCCTACACCTGGCTTACTGACGCGGATTTTGCGGAGCTCGATGTGCTGCCGCAGGACGCCGAGAATCTCTCCGATGCTATTCGGGTCATCGGCGGAATCGATGCTGCCGTGCTGCTTCGGCAGCATGGATCTGAGGTGCGGGTCAATCTTCGCTCCAAGACTGGAGCCGATGTGGGCTCGATCGCGGCCCGTTTTGGGGGAGGCGGCCACAAGGCGGCCTCCGGGTTTACCTATGACGGTGACATAGAGACACTGATGCCGCTTCTGATGCCGCTGCTCCCTGGTGGAGACCAGGCGTGAGCACCAAGCGTGGCCAGACTGACTACTCCGGCATTCTGCTCGTCGACAAGCCATCCGGGATGACGAGCCACGACGTTGTCGACCGCGTTCGGCGCGCCACCGGTGAGCGACGCGTCGGCCACGCGGGGACGCTTGACCCGATGGCGACGGGGCTCCTCGTGGTGCTCGTCGGCCCTGCTGCGCGGCTCGCACCATTCCTGACGGCCGCGCACAAGACCTACGACGCTTCCATCGTGTTTGGCTCTGAGACCGACACCGATGATGCCGATGGCCGCGTCACCAGAAGTGCTCGGGTGCCCGACGAAGTCGCAGACCCCTTCTTCGCTGCCGGAACCGTCGCTTCACTTGTCGGCGTACACGAGCAGGTTCCGCCGGCCTACTCGGCAATCAAGCGTGGCGGCATGGTTGCCTATCGGGCCGCTCGAGCGGGTGAGGCTATGGAACTGGAGCCTCGCACTATCGAGATTGCGTCGGCTCGGCTGCTGGGCGTGGAATGCGGCCGCGAAGTCGTGTGGGACGTTGAGTTCGCTGTCTCGAAGGGGACGTATATTCGAGCACTTGCGCGCGATTTGGGCCGGGCGCTGGACACGGTCGCACATCTGGGCGCGCTGAGGCGCACACACTCGGGCAGCATGGACGTTGCCGACTCATGCACGCTGGAGCAGATTGAGTCTGCGCTCGACGTCACGGACCTCTTCACCGATCCGATTGCTGCACTAGGCATTCCCGTACTCGAAGTTACCGAGGAGGCTGCTACGCGCGTGCGCAACGGGGCGGCACTGGATGCGGAAGCGTATGGAGCGGCTGACTTGGCGCCGCACGCCAGCGTGGGAATCACACATGACGGAGTTCTGCTAGGCGTGTACGCTCGAACTGAGACGATGCTCAAGCCGCTGGCCATCATCGCTGGTGGAGTCGGGGGAGTGCGATGAGTGCCAGAATCGTGTCGTGGGATCCGGATATGACGCCCATGGGCTCGGCGGTGGTCGCCATAGGCGTCTTTGACGGCGTGCACCTGGGGCATCAAGCGCTACTGGCTGACACCGTCGCCGACGCGGCCGCTCGCAACGTGGATTCCGTCGCAGTGACCTTTGATCGCGACCCCGACCAGGTAGTATCGCCCGAGACGGCAGCCCCTCAGCTCCTCACTCTCGCCGACAAGATTGCCTTCATCTCCGAGACGGGCATCGGCGCAATCCTCGTGATTCCCTTCACCCCCGAACTTGCCGAGATGAGCCCGGAGGAGTTTCTCGACTCAGTGCTGCTTCGTGCGGTCAAGCCGCTCGCTGTGCACGTGGGAGGCGATTTCCGGTTTGGCGCTCGAGCAGGCGGGGATGTCGCGACGCTTCAGCGGATTGGAGTCGAGCACGGACTCGAGGTGTGCGCTCACGAGCTGGTCTCGGTGGGCGGCGCTGCTGTTACTTCTAGTCGCATCCGTGTGCTCGTCGAACAAGGTGATGTTGTTGCGGCCGGTGAGCTTCTGGGCCGAGCCACTGCTGTCGTCGGGCGCGTGCACCGCGGGCGGGGGGAGGGCGCTACCCTCGGCTTTCCGACGGCCAATGTGGTGCCCGTGGAGTTTGCCGCGCTTCCAGCAGCCGGAGTGTATGCGGGCCGCGCGATTCTGCCCGACGGCACGCCTTGGGCGGCCGCGATTTCGGTCGGCACGCCCCCGACCTTCCCCGAAGCTCGCGACTACCTGGAAGCTCATCTTATTGGCTTCGACGGCGATCTGTACGGTGAGCCGCTGACGCTGCTGTTCTTGACTCGTCTCCGCGCGCAAGAAGCCTATGCGTCGAACGATGAGCTGAAGGCTGCAATTGCGGCCGATATCGACGCGAGCTTGCAGATTGCAGGGTTCCCAGTCGATGAACCTGCCGACGAAACTGATCCCAACGACGCACCGTTCCACGACTCGCTTTCGGACGGTTCGCCGGTTGTGTCGGACCCTGAAGCGCTGGAGAGGGCCGAGCAGGCGGCGTCAAACAGCGCCCCGGTCTATTTCGACGACATCGCCACGGGGGAGTGGACCGCTGTCGTGGGACCGGTCGAGTTCTATGGGTCGCTGGGCGCCGGTGCCAAGGCGTTTATGGTCACGGCCCCACTCGAGGCTGCCGGTATTCCGTTCGCGTGGGATCCGTATCCGCCCGATCAGCGCCCGTTGGGACTGCCCGGCGCAGGATCCTTCGACCAGCCGTTCACGCTGCTCGTTCCGGTTGGCTCGTATGAGGAAGCTCGTCAGCTGACGCAGGAGGCACTGGCCGCAGAATCTGCGCCGAGAGTTGACTCCGACGGCTACATCGACGATCCGGCGGCCCTCGAGGCCGCCGAGCAGGCGGTTCGTGCCGTAGACCGCCCCGCGCGGGCACTGTCGCCGGAGCCGCTGGACGGGTGGACGACCATCGCCCGCGACATTGGCTACGACCGGCCGCGCCTTGGCGCCATCGAATACGCCTTCGCGGCAGCCGGTATTCCTGCCGAGTGGAAGCCCTTCTCGCCGACAGAAGCGCCGCTACTCAAGCTGTTTGGGTTGCGCGAGACGAAGTTTGCGATCCGCGTGCCGCAGGAAGATGTGGATGCTGCGAGAGAACTGATAGGCGAAGTTGACGCACGCGACGACCGGAGCGACGGAGCCTAGCGCATTCTGGTAGCCCGACCGGCCGACTCCAGACCGACAGAGCAGCTCCGACCGGCGCCTGGCCGGCGTGGGCCACGCCCCGAACCGTGTGTGCTACAATACCTCGGCTAGAACCGCTACCCCGGCCTGTGAGGTACGACTCACCGACGGCCGTCTCGGACCGGGGCGAATCCACGTGAAAGGTGGAAACGAATATGCCGCTAGAAAAGGACGTCAAGTCCGGCATTATTGCGCAGTACAAGCGCAGCGACACGGACACCGGTTCGACTGAGGTTCAGGTCGCTCTGCTTACGCAGCGCATCCGCGACCTTACCGAGCACCTCAAGATCCACTCGAAGGACCACCACACCCGCCGTGGCCTTCTGCAGATGGTCGGCCAGCGTCGCCGCCTTCTGAACTACCTCAAGAAGAGCGACATCGAGAGGTACCGCAAGGTCATTGCAGACCTGCAAATTCGTGGGTAACAACTACTAGAGACCTGAAGGCGGGGATCACTCCCCGCCTTCTTGTTTTGTTGGCGTCGGCACGTCTCACGACGTCAGACCCGTCCGATACGGGTAGACCGACCCCGGGTGCGCATCGAAGCGCAATAAGGGGAGAGGCGATAGTGGGCCGCGGCGCATGGGGCGCCCGGTGCGGTAGAGGGAAGAAGAGAGAAGCTTTATGGCTAAAGTAGTAGAAACGTTTGAGCTTTACGGCAAGGAGTACGTGCTCGAGACCGGGGAGTTGGCCAAGCAGGCCGGGGGCGCCATCCTGGTTCGTCAGGGCGAGACCATCGTTCTCGTCACCGCCACCGCGTCGAAGTTCCCGAAGGATCTGGACTTCTTCCCGCTGACGGTCGATTTCGAAGAGCGCATGTACGCCGCGGGCAAGCTCCCCGGCGGATTCATCAAGCGCGAGTCCCGCCCGTCCGAGAAGGCTACGCTGACCGCTCGGATGATCGACCGCCCGATCCGCAGCTCGTTTGCAGACGGGTTCCGTAACGAGGTCCAGGTCATCGCGACCGTCCTCAGCGCCGACCAGATCAACCAGCCTGACATCATCTCGATCATGGGCGCGAGCGCTGCTCTCATGGCTGCTGGCTTGCCCTTCGAGGGCCCGCTGGCCGGCGTGCGCATCTGCCGCGACATGGAGACCGGCGAGTTCTTGGTCAACCCGAGCTTCGATCAGGCCGAGGATTCCGATCTCGACCTAGTGGTCGCAGGCTCCAAGGATGCCGTGTACATGCTCGAGGCCGGCGCCAAGGAAGTCACGGAAGAGGACATGCTTGCTGCGCTCATGTTCGCCCAGGAGGCCATCGGCGCCTTCTGCGACGTGCAGATGCAGTTCCTCGCCAAGCTCGACATCACCCCGCAGATCGTCGAGATGCACAGCGTCGACCCCGCGCTCGTCGATCGCATCTTCTCGGCTGGTGCCGAGAAGATGAAGGTCGCGCTGCATAACGCCGACAAGCACGCTCGCATGGCGGGCGTTCAGGCGGTCAAGGACGATATCATCGCCACGTTCACGCCCGAGGAGATGGCTGCAGACGGCAAGGACATCAAGGCGACGCTGAAGAAGCTCGAGAAGAAGACCATGCGCACGATGGTCCTCGAAGAAGGCGAGCGCGCCGACGGCCGTAAGCTCGACGAGGTCCGCCAGATCACCACCACCGCCGGCTACCTGCCGCGCAGCCACGGATCAGGCCTCTTTACCCGCGGTCAGACCCAGGTGCTGTCGGTTCTGACACTGGGCATGCTCAGTGAGTGGCAGCGCATCGACACGATCGACGTGTCGGAGGGCAAGCGCTACCTGCACCACTACAACTTCCCGCCGTTCTCCACCGGGGAGACAGGTTTCATGCGCGGTCCGAAGCGTCGCGACATTGGCCACGGTGCGCTCGCCGAGCGCGCCCTGCTGCCGGTCATCCCCGCCGAGGACGTATTCCCTTACACCATCCGCATTGTGTCCGAGGTGCTCGAGTCCAACGGCTCCAGCTCCATGGGTTCGGTTTGCGGTTCGAGCCTCGCGCTCATGGATGCCGGCGTTCCGATCAGCAACCCGGTCTCGGGTATCGCGATGGGCCTCATCAAGGAGGGTGACGACGTCGCCATCCTGACCGACATCCAGGGCCTCGAGGACTTCCTCGGCGACATGGACTTCAAGGTCGCCGGTACCGAGAACGGCATCACCGCGATGCAGATGGACAACAAGGCCAAGGGCCTGTCCGTCGACATCCTGCGTGCCGCGCTGATGCAGGCCAAGGAAGGTCGCGCCTTCATCCTGGGCAAGATGATGGAGTCGATCCAGGTTCCGCGCGAGGAGATGAGCAAGTACGCTCCGCGCATCATCACCATCAAGATCCCGACCGACAAGATCCGTGACGTCATCGGGTCCGGCGGCAAGGTCATCCGCTCCATCCAGGCCGACACGGGCGCCCAGATCGACATCCAGGAAGACGGCACGATCTTCATCGCGTCGCGCGACCTGGGTGGAGAAGAGGCTGCTCAGCGCATCAAGGCCATCGTGAAAGAGCCGGAGATCGGCGAGGAGTACCACGGCCGCGTGGTCTCAATCCAGCCGTTTGGTGCGTTCATCGAGCTCATCCCCGGCAAGGACGGCCTGCTGCACGTCAGCCGCGTCGCCCAGGGCCGCGTGGACAAGGTCGAGGACGTTCTAGCCGTGGGCGATGCCGTCCACGTTAAGATCATCGACATCGACGACCGCGGCAAGGTCAGCCTCGATCGTCTCGACAAGCCAGTAGCCCCGCCCAGCAGCGGTGGCGGCGGTGGCGGCGACCGCTCAGGTGGCGACCGTGGCCCACGTCGCGAGGGTAGCGGCGGTGGCGGCGGAGATCGCAAGCCGAGGCGTCAGCACTAGGGACGAACCGGACGGCACCAACGCATAGCGCACTGATTGCGGCCCCGTTTCCCGAGAGGGAGGCGGGGCCGCTACAGTAGTGGCACGTGATTGGGCAGTTTTGACTGTTGGCGGACGTCGCGCTAGCCCGGGCGCTGCGTCGGCACGTTCAAGCGCACCCATCCGTTCACCGGATTGTTTATGGGGCGGTAAGTCCTCAGTAAGGTGGCTGCGCGAGGATGCCGGTGACATCCATTCGCCGAAATCTTCCGAGGCAGGGCCCATGCCGCAGCGAAAACTCATGGACTTGCTCAGAGATGAGCTGCGCTCGCGCCACTACAGCAAGCGCACCGAGCAGGCGTATTGCCTGTGGGTGAGGCGCTACGTGCACTTTCACAAGCTCAGACACCCCGCCGACATGGGCGCTCCCGAAATCAACGCCTTCCTCACAAACCTCGCCGTTGAGCAGAAGGTGAGCGCGTCGACGCAGAACCAAGCCCTCTCTGCACTGCTGTTCCTCTACCGGTATGTGTACGGTTTTGACATCGGCGACGTTGGCGACGTGGTGCGAGCCCGCAAGAGCCACCACCTTCCTGTGGTGCTGACCCAAGAAGAAGTGCGTTCAGTCCTAGCCGAGTTGGAAGGTGAGAGCTGGCTGATGGCGTCGCTGCTCTACGGCTCAGGCCTGCGGCTGACTGAATGTCTGCGACTTAGGATTCAGGATGTGGAACTCGCGAGAGGCGAGCTCGCCATTCGCGACGGGAAGGGTAACAAGGACCGAGTGACAATGCTCCCAGAGGCGCTCAAGGCGCCGTTGAAAGAGCAGTTTGAGCATGCACGCCGAGTGCATCAGCGCGATCTGACAGAGGGATGGGGAAGGACTGTGCTGCCTGACGCCCTATGCCGCAAGTACCCCAACGCGCCGAGAGAGTGGAGCTGGCAGTGGGTCTTTCCTCAGCAACGGCGGTGGCGCAATGCGGAGACTGGCGAGCAGGGTAGACATCACGTGCACGCGACGATTCTGCAGCGAGCAGTGAAGGACGCCGTACGCCGCTCGGGAGTGGCGAAGCGCGCCGGTTGCCACACGTTCCGGCACTCCTTCGCCACGCACTTACTCGAGGCCGGATACGACATCCGCACGATCCAGGAGCTGCTTGGCCATAAGAGCGTGAACACTACGATGATCTACACCCACGTACTCAACAAGGGTGGCCAAGGCGTGCGGAGCCCGTTGGACCGGTTGTGAGTGTGCCGCGCTTCTGATCGGCCGCTTACGCGGACTGGGGGTCCACGATACAGGGGACAGTGCCGCAGGGCGGGAATCGCGGATTGTTCCGTATACCTGTGTTCTTTAGGCTGTTGGACTATTGTGACTACAGACCGCAGATACATTGTTAGCGAGACGGCCATGGATCCCGGGATCGCGCCGCCACGAACCGGTCTGATGC
>JBAXEO010000096.1:0-8051 GCA_037140395.1 Coriobacteriia bacterium | reverse complement strand
GCCTCGGGATCTAGGGCTCCCGGTGAAGAAGTGTTGGTTCGACCGTAAGTGCCGTGCCACGACGAAGGCGAAGCCTGGCCAAAGTGTAGCGCGGTCTGTACCGCCCGCCAACATCGCTCCCGTCGCGATTGGACTTTCATTCCCGACACGCGTCGCCGACGACACCGTCAGTCGACCCGCAAATGCACGTCCTTGAGTTGACGCGCCGAGACCGACCCCGGCGCCGACGTCATCGGATCGCCTCCCGAGGAGGTCTTGGGGAACGCGATGACGTCGCGAATGGAATGCGCGCCAGCGAGCACCATGATGAGCCGGTCGAGTCCCAGCGCGATTCCGCCGTGCGGCGGGGCGCCAAACGAGAGCGCTTCCAGCAGAAAGCCGAATTCCTCGCGCGCGCCTTCCTCGGAGTGGCCCAGGCGTTGCAGCACGCGCAGCTGAACATCGGCGTCGTGGATGCGCAGGGTGCCACCGCCGATCTCGAGGCCGTTCATGACCAGGTCGTAGCTGTGCGAGAGCACCGCTCCCGGATCCTTCTCGATCAAGTCGAGGTGCGCGAGGTACGGCAGGGTGAACGGGTGATGGTTCGCCGTCCAGCTCTCTTCATCGGCGTCGTAGACAAACATTGGGAAGTCCACGACCCACAGCGTCGCGTAACCTTTGCGTTCGATGCTCAGCTCGTCGGCAAGCTTGAGGCGCAGCACGCCGAGAACCTCGTTGGCAACGTCGCGGGCGTCAGCGACCATGCAGACCAGGTCGCCTGGCTGCGCGCCGGTTGCGGCCTTCAGCGCGGCCATCTCGTCGTCAGTGAAGAACTTCGCGACCGGGCTCTTGACCTCGCCGTTACTCATGAAGGCGACCCACGCTAGGCCCTTGGCTCCCGCGTCGATGGCCGTCTGGTTGAGCGCGTCGATCTTGCCTCGGCTCCAGTCGCCGGCACCCTGGGCGTTAAGCGCCTTGATCGCTCCCCCGCCCGACAGCGCGCCGGAAAACACCTTGAACTCGCTTGCCGAGAAGACCGGTGAGACGTCCACCAGCTCGAGGCCGAAGCGCACGTCGGGACGATCGGAGCCGTAACGCTCCATCGCCTCGTGCCACGTCATGCGCGGCAGCGGAGTCTGCAAGTCAACTCCGGCCTCATGCATCACCTCGTGCATGACGTCTTCCATCATCGAGAGGATGTCTTCCTGCGTCGCAAACGACATCTCGACGTCGACTTGGGTGAACTCGGGCTGGCGATCGGCGCGCAGGTCCTCGTCTCGGAAGCAGCGAGCGATCTGGTAGTAGCGCTCGACGCCGCCAACCATCAGCAGCTGCTTGAAGAGCTGCGGCGACTGCGGCAGCGCGTAGAACTTGCCGGGGTTCAGCCGACTCGGGACGATGAAGTCGCGGGCGCCCTCGGGCGTGGACTTGCCCAGAATCGGCGTTTCAACCTCCATGAAGCCGCGGTGCTCGAGCGACTTGCGGAAGCGCTGCGTCACGCGGTCACGCAGCTGCAGCGCGGCGAGCACCTCGGGGCGGCGGATGTCGAGATAGCGCCACTTGAGGCGCGTGAGCTCGTCGGTCTCAATGCCAGCCTCGATCTCAAACGGCGGTGTCTCCGAGCGGTTCAGGACCTCGGCCGCATGGATCACGACCTCGACCTCGCCGGTGGCCATGTTGGGATTCTCGGTGCCATCGGGGCGACGCCTGACCGTGCCACGAAGCAGCACGACCCACTCGGGACGCACCATTTCGGCGACGGGGAATGCCTCACGCGAGGCTTCGGGATCGAAGGTGCACTGGATGATGCCGGTGCGGTCGCGGATGTCGAGAAAGACGAGTCCACCGTGGTCGCGGCGCTTGGCCACCCACCCCGCAAGCCGAACTTCCTCGCCAATTACGGCCGCCGTGACGGCGCCGCAGGTGTGTGAGCGCATCGAGTAGCGAGCATCCAGCATGGTGGTCCTCTTCTGTCTTGAGGTGGCGGGCTCGGCGTCGCCGAGTATACGCGATGGTGCCGGGCGCTAATCCCGCTGGCGGCCCAGTAGTGCCGAGATCGCCGAAGCAGCCTCGCTCATCGAAACGGTCGTCTCTTCCTTGGATGTCATGTCGCGGAGCTTGACCTGTCCGGCGGCCACTTCGTCCGGGCCCAGAACCGCCACGACACGAGCGCCCAGCCGATCGGCCTGCTTGAACTGCGACTTGAGGCTACGACCCTGATGGTCAGTCTCGGCAGCAACGCCTGAGTCGCGCAACGCCGAGACGAGCGAGAACACGGCGCCGGAAACGCTCCCGTCCACTCGCGCGACGTAGACCTCGGTCTTGGCAATTCCCTCTGCTCCGCCGCCGAGAGCTTCCATCGCGAGCAGAGTGCGCTCAAAGCCGAGTGCGAAGCCGAGACCCGGCGTGGGTGGGCCGTCGTACTCCTGCATCAGGCGGTCGTAGCGTCCGCCGCCGCCAATCGCATTTTGTGATCCGAGCCCGGCATCAACCTGGACCTCAAAGACGGTCCGCGTGTAGTAGTCGAGGCCACGCACAAGCGAAGGATCCTCGACATACGGAATTCCCAGCGAGTCCAAGTGCCCCTTGACCGCCGAGTAGTGCTCGGCGCATTCATCGCACAGCTCATCGCGCAGGAGCGGCGCACCACTCATGATCTCTTTGCACGCGGGGTTCTTGCAGTCGAAGGCGCGCAGCGGGTTGGTCTCGACGCGACGATTGCACTCCTCACACATGCCGTCGGCGTGATCGCGAATGTAGGCGGCGATCTTGTCGCGATAGGCCGGGCGGCAGGTCTCGTCACCCATCGAGTTGATGAGCAAGCGCATGCTGGAAGCCGGAATGCCGACGGCCTCGTAGAAGCGCCACAGCAGTGTGATGAGCTCGGCGTCGGCGGACGGCTCGGCGGCGCCCAGCATCTCGGCGCCAATCTGCCAGAACTGGCGCATGCGGCCCTTTTGCGGGCGCTCGTAGCGAAACATCGGGCCAGCGTAGTAGAGCTTGACCACCGGGCCACCGCTGGGAATGAGATTGTGCTCGAGCGCCGCGCGCACGACACTCGCAGTTCCCTCCGGACGCAGCGTCAGCGACCGAGGCGGGTTGCCCTTGTCCAGAAACGTGTACATCTCTTTGGAGACGATATCGGTCGCCTCGCCGATGCCGCGTGTGAATACTTCGGTGTTCTCAAAGAGCGGCGTGTAGACCGGCTCGTAGCCGTAGCGCGCAAAGAGCTCTTGCGCAGTCCGAGTCAGGTGCTCCCAGGCACGCGCGGTGGGAGGAAGCATGTCGGCAGTGCCTTTGGGTGCGCGTGCGTTCATCTGAGAGGCCATGGCGATGCGCAGAATCCTTGCCGGTCGGGGGCTCGTGCAACCACGAACTATATCACGCGCCGACCCTCACGCCCTGGGGAAGAACGGGTTGAGCCTGCGCTCGCGCCCGATGGTGGAATCAGGTCCGTGACCCGGATGCACGACCGTCTCGGGAGGAAGCGGGGCTAGCTTCTCGGCGATTGAGAGCGAGAGCGCTCTGCCATCTCCGCCCGGGAAGTCGGTGCGTCCGACGCTGCCCGCAAAGAGCGTGTCGCCTGAGAAGAGCTGGGGGGTAACTCCTTCAGCGCCTTGAGAGAAGAGACAGATCCCGCCTGGTGTGTGGCCCGGCGTGTGAAGCACGCTGAGCCGCAGGCTTCCAGCGCTGACAACGTCCCCGTCGGCGAGGAGTTGGTCGGCTGGCGGCGCGACGACGTCGAAGCCAAACGCCTCTCCGCCGGTGCCCCGAGATGTCGTGATCGAGTCAGCGTCGTCGTGGTGCACCACCAACGGCGCGCCCGTGAGCGCGAGAAGTGCCGTGACGGCGCCGATGTGGTCGAAGTGCCCGTGGGTCAGAACGACCGACTCGACTACTCGCTCACCAACCGCGGCAACGATGCGGTCGACGTCGTCAGCGGGGTCGATGACGATCACAGGGCCACCATCATCATCCGATACAACCCAGCAGTTGGTCTCGAGCGGACCGAGCACGAGGCGAGTAATCTGCATCAGCGGTCTCCCCGCCTGCGCTGCGTGGCCTCTCCGGACATCATCCGGCGAGCCTCAAAGACGCCATCAGTACCACGGACGTCTCGGAGTACGGTGTCGAGTCGAGCGAGATCACCCAACTCAAAGAGGAATCGCATGTCGACAATCCCGTCGCGGTGCGTTGAGGTGGAGGACGCGAGGATATTGACACCGGACTCGGCCAGCGACGCGGTGACGTCTTGGAGCAGCCGCAGGCGATCCATCGCTTCGACAAAGATCTCGACTTGAAAGGTGGTGTTGGAGCCGAGATCCCACTCCACCTCGATGATCCGCTCGGGCGCGCTGAGCAACTCGCTAGCGTTGGGACAATCGTGGCGGTGGACCGACACGCCTCTGCCCCGCGTCACAAAGCCGATGATCTTGTCGCCCGGGACGGGCGTGCAGCAGCGGGCGAGTCGCACGAGCACGTCGTCGATGCCTTTCACCTTCACGCCCCCGCCGCTCTTGCGGCGGTGACCGCGCGGCGGAATCATCGGCTTGTCGAGCGTGAAATCCTCTACCTCAGGTTCAGGCTTAGGTACCTCGCCGTCCTTCGCCATCAGCTTCAGGAGCTTGGTGCCCACCTGCTTGGCAGAGATCTTCCCAGCACCGATAGCGGCCAGGATGTCATCCGGATGTGCGTAGTTCATCTCCTTGGAGACCGCCTCGATGGCCTTTTCGGCGGTCTTACTGCCAATGCCCAGGCCGTGCTTGCGCATCACCTTGGCAAGCTCATCTCTGCCTCGCACCAGATCGTCTTCGCGCGTAACTTTGGAGAAGAAGTTGCGGATCTTGCTCTTGGCCGAGGAAGTCCTGACGATATTGAGCCAGTCGCGCGAAGGCCGCGAGTTCTTGTTTGTGAGTACCTCGATGCGGTCGCCCATCTGCAGCTCGTAGCCCAGAGGAACAATCGACCCGTTGACCTTGGCTCCCACGCAGTGGTTTCCCACCTCAGTGTGAATCGCGTAGGCGAAGTCGATGGGAGTCGATCCGCGCTTGAGGCTGATGACGTCGCCTTTGGGGCTGAAGACGAAGACCTCCTCCTCAAAGAGGTCGATCTTCAGCGCCTCCATGAACTCTCGCGGATCCTTGAGTTCGGTCTGCCACTCCAGCATCTGGCGCAGCCACGCGAGGCGCTCGTCAAAGGCGTCGTCGCCGCGCAAACCCTCTTTGTAGCGCCAGTGGGCCGCTACGCCATACTCGGCGGTTCGATGCATCTCCTCCGAGCGGATCTGGATCTCCAGTGGGCTGCCTGACGGACCAATGACCGTGGTGTGCAGCGACTGGTACATGTTGAACTTGGGCATCGCGACGTAGTCTTTGAACCGGCCCGGCATCGGCTTCCAGATAGAATGCACGGTGCCCAGAGCGCCGTAGACGTCCTTGACCGAGTCGACAATGACCCGCAGGGCTATGAGATCGTGGATCTCGTTGAAGTCTTTGCCCTTCTGGGTCATCTTCTGGTAGACGCTGTAGAGGTGCTTGGGGCGCCCCGATATCTTGGCGACAATACCGACATCTGCGAGCTCTTCTTTGAGCTGGGCGATTACTTTGGCCAGGTACTCTTCGCGGGCTTCTCGGCTCTCTGCCACCATGCGCGAGACCTGGTGGAACTTGTGCGGCTCAAGATAGTAGAAAGCCAGATCCTCGAGTTCCCACTTGATGCTGGAGATGCCGAGACGGTTTGCGAGCGGGGCGTAGATTTCCATCGTCTCGCGGGCCTTGTCGTAGCGCCGCTCCTCGGGAAGTGCTGCCAGCGTGCGCATATTGTGCAGTCGGTCGGCGAGTTTGATGAGAATGACTCGGATGTCTTTGGCCATGGCGATGAGCATCTTGCGCAGGTTGTTGGATTGGGCCTCGGAGAGCGACTCGAACTCGATCTTGCCGAGCTTAGTGACCCCGTCAACCAGATCCGCAACTTCGTCGCCAAAACGCTTTCGAATCTCGCCGAGCGAGACCTCGGAGTCCTCGACCACATCATGGAGAAGCGCGGCTTTGAGTGTGGCGGTATCCATGTGGAGCTCGGCTAGGATGAGAGCGACTTCGATGGGGTGATTGACGAACGGTTCGCCGCTTTTGCGACTCTGCCCCTCGTGCGCGAGCCCAGCGAAGTCGTAGGCCTCATCAAGACCGGTCAAATCCGCGTCAGGGTTATACGCCCTGACCTTGGCTTCTATCTGTTCGAGAGTTGCCGGCATCTCGTCCCTTTGTTGCACGCGGGCGTAAATTGCAGGGTGCTAGTGTACCGCCGATGGCAGAATCGGCCGATTGAACCTGGCCAGTAAGTCATCGGATTCCGCAGTCAGTGCCCACGACTTGAACTGTGCGAACTCGCCTATCTCCTCGAGTCCCTCGGCGTAGCGCACGCTCGATTCCAACTCGACCTTGCCCGCGGAGGGCATGAATGTGAGTCGCCGAAACGCCCCGTGCCCCTCCCCGACCACAAAGCCCAAGTCGCGAAAGATTCCCAGCGCCGAGGAAACCCCCCGCTCGTCGAGCGAGAACTTGGGCTGGGCCTTCTTGCAGCGCGAGGCGAGCTCCGCGTTGGTGATCTCGAATCCGGGGCCCTCGGCGGTCGACAGTTCGCGCAGCACAACGTAGAGCGCCGCCATGTCGTCGCGAGCCGGAGCAAGCGACGACAGGATCATCTCGTTGATCCGTGCATCGCGGCCGCCGTAGAGCAGGTGGACGCGAGCTTGCGCGCCATCCCTCCCCGAGCGGCCTGACATCTGGTTGAATTCCACGTCGTTGAAAGGCAAGTGGTAAAGGACGACGTTGCGGATGTCGGGGATGTTGACTCCTTCGCCGAACGCGCTGGTTGCCACGATCACCACGACTTCGCTGGCCCTAAATGCACGCTCAACGGCGTGGCGGGCCGAGCGCACAAGCCCGCCGTTGTAGAACGCCGTCCGCATGGCAACGTCGGGGACACGCTTGCGCAGCATTCTCGCGAGCTTGACGGACTGCTCGCGAGAGTTCACGTAGATGACGGTCTTGCCGCCTCTGGCAACAAGCGTAGCCAAGTAGCCGTCTTTGTCCTGCACGTCTCGTTTGTCGACCACTTCGAGGTTCTCTCGGATGGTCGGATCGAGCACCACCGCCGTGACGCCCAGAAGCTCGCGTATGGACTGCGCGGTAGCTGTATCAGCGGTCGCCGTGACAGCCAGCACCGTCGGATTGCCGAGCACCTCGGCCGCCTCGCCCAGACGTGCGTAGGCGGGCCGATGCCCAGCGCGCGCCATGCCGACATGGTGCGCTTCGTCGATGACGAGAAAGCCGATGCGGCCGCTCGCGGCGAAGCGCGGAGCGTAGAGGTGCAGGAACTCCGGTGTCGTGAGCACCACGTCGAGCGTCCCTGCCTTGAGCGCCGAGAACGCATCGTCGCGATCAGGCAGGGTGGTTTCGCCGGTAACGGTGCGGACGGCGAGTCCGACCTCGGCGAAGACCTCCTCGAGGTGAAACGCCTGATCGGCCACAAGCGCGCGAAGCGGGTAGACGAACACGCTGGCCTGCCCATGCTTGAGCGCCGTGCGGGCCGCGTGCAGATGGAAGATCAGCGACTTGCCCCGCCCGGTCGCCATGACGCAAAGCGTGCTCTCCCCTGCCGAGAGGTGGGTAAGCGCGGTGGCCTGCGCGTCATGGAGCGAGCGTTCGCCGATGAAGCAGGCGGTCAGCTCGGCATCGAGGCCCTCGGCGGTCATCTGCGACAGTTCGGAGCGCCGCGCGGCACGTTGCTCGGCGCGGTCCTCCTCGGCGCGACTCGCATCTCGGCGTGAGACGAGCACGTTGACGCCGAGGGACCGACCCTCTTCACCGCCGGTCACCTCGGTCACCTGAATGTCGTAGGCGACACCGGCGTCGACGGCAGGAGCGAGCGCAGCCGCAAGCCTGCGGTTGAAGAAGCCGACCTGCGCACCGTAGGGGTCGAAGAGCGCGATTGCGTTGGCGTCGAACTCGTTGCCGGGCTGACGCTCAAGCCGAAGCGGAGAGGAAGCCGAGAGCCGCTCGAGAGCGTCCTGT
>JBAXEO010000095.1:0-8194 GCA_037140395.1 Coriobacteriia bacterium | reverse complement strand
GGGCTGCCCCGCGCCCGAAGCCGCGCGGCGCCTCGCCGCCGGCGAGGGCTGGGACATGGTCGCGCAGAAGTGGGGAGGGGAGGCATGAGCGAGCAGACGCCCCGCCCGGCCGGCGGTGTCGCGGGCGCCGACGCCGGCCTCGCACCCCTCGACCCCGACGAGAAGATCGACATCGCCAGGCTCCTTGAAGGCATCGCCGACTACCGCCCGCGGCGCAGAGGCTGGCACTGGCGCGAGCAGCTGCCCGACCAGAAGCTGCACAAGTTCGTCTACAAGGAGACCTCGAAGGGCCTCACGAACAGCATCCCGCTGCCGGCCGCCCACTACTTCGGCGACATCGACCCGCAGCCCGACTGCGTGGTGACCACCGAGATCGCCTCGGGGCGCTTCGAGGACGACATCCGCCGCATGCGCATGGCGGCCTGGCACGGCGCCGACCACATGATGGTCATCCGCACCGCCGGCCAGAGCCACATCGACGGCCTGCTCGAGGGCACGCCCGAGGGCGTCGGCGGCATCGCCGTGACCCGCAAGCAGTGCCGAGTAACCCGCCGCGCGCTCGACCTCATCGAGGACGAGGTCGGCCGGCCGATCAACTACCACAGCTACGTGAGCGGCGTGGCCGGGCCTGAGATCGCCGTCATGTTCGCCGAGGAGGGCGTCAACGGCGCGCACCAGGACCCGCAGTACAACGTGCTCTACCGCAACATCAACATGTTCCGCAGCTTTGTCGACGCGGCCGTGGCCAAGCGCATCATGCGCTCGGTGCGCATGCTGCAGATCGACGGCGCGCACAACGCCAACGCCACCGCGGTCAAGGCGTGGAAGGTCATGCCGGAGCTGCTGGTGCAGCACGCGATCAACTGCGCGTTCAGCGTGAGCGTGGGGATGCCCAAGGAAGACATCGCGCTGTCGACCGTGCCGCCCGACGCTGCTCCCGCGCCGTGCATGCGCATGGACCTGCCGTACGCCGTGGCGCTGCGCGACCTCTTTGGCGACTACAAGATGCGCGCCCAGCAGAACACGCGCTACATGGAGAGCGACAGCCGCGACGCGACCGTCAGCCACGTGATGAACCTGATGATCTCGCGCCTCACCAGCGCCGACATCCAGTCCACGATCACGCCCGACGAGGGCCGCAACGTGCCGTGGCACTACAACAACATCGCCGCCGTCGACACCGCCAAGCAGTCGCTGCTGGGCATGGACGGCATCCGCGAGATGGTCAAGCTCGACCGGGAGAACCCGGAGCTGCGCAACCGCATCCGCGAGCTCAAGGAGCGCGCGGTGCTCTTCCTCGAGGCGATGATCGCCGACGGCGGCTACTTCGCCGCGGTCGAAGAGGCGTACTTTGTCGACTCGGGCGAGTATCCCGAGACGCACGACGACGGCATCCGCCGCACCGCCGACGGCGGTCTGGCCGAGGGCACCATCGTGGAGCGCGCCGAGGACTACCTGGCGCCGGTCTGCCACCACTTCGGCTACAACAACCTTCCGCGCAGCGTCGAGAAGCCGTGCCATTCAATAGGCGGCTGCACGCTTTGCGACCGCGACAAGGTGCCGTTCATCGACGAGCTCGATCCCGAGGACAACGTCAACGTGCGGCTCGCCAAGACCGCCGAGGCACGCGCCGCCGGGCTCGTGACGCCCGAGGTCGAGTGGGCCGGCGACGGCATCGTGTCGGTCACCATGTTCCTGCCGGTGCCGCAGGCGATCGCCGAGGCCGCCGCGCTCGAGATCGGCCGCAAGATGAACCTCATCTGCCCCGAGGTCATCCACCGAAGCGTCATGCACCCCGCCGAGGGCACGCTGGTCGAGATCAAGGGCGTGCTGGACGTGGCCATCGACGTCTCCAAGCTGGTCATCCCCGAGCCGGTGGTGCCGCTCTCCGACGAGGAGATCCGAGCCTTCGTCGCCGAGAAGAACTTGCGCTGCATCGCCGCGACCGTGGGCATGGACGAGCACTCGGTGGGCATGCTCGAGATCATCGACATCAAGCACGGCGGCCTGGAGAAGTGGGGCTTTGGCTGCACCTACCTGGGAACGTCGGTACCGGTCGAGAAGGTCCTCGACGCCGCCATCGAGCACGGCGCGCAGGTGGTGCTGGTCTCGACGATCATCACGCACGGCGACATGCACCGGACCAACATGGAGAAGCTCGCCGACCTGGCCGTGGAGAAGGGTGTCCGAGACAAGCTGCTGCTGATCGCCGGCGGCACGCAGGTCACCGACGAGCAGGCCCGCGGGTGGGGCATGGACGCCGGGTTCGGCCGCAGGACCAAGGGCGTCGACGTCGCGAGCTGCATCGTGGAGATGATGCGCGAGCGGGGGATGTAGGGGCTCTCTGTTACTGGCAACTTGATCTATCAGTAACTATCAACTCAAAACAGATTGATAGAAACGGTCACACGCGTTACTATCAATACGTTCCAGATTGATAGGAGTTGATAGATGCCCAAGAAGCCACAACCTGCTCCCGCGGGAGAACTGGGACCGGAAGCGTTTGAGCTGCTCATGAAGTCCGGCCAGCCGGTCCTTGCTCAACTCGTGCAAGAGGCGAACAAGAAGTACCTGTACTGGGACGATTTCAAGTACAAGGCAATCCCGCAGGGAGTCGATCCCGCGGACGCATGGCGGTTCTTGAAGTTGATGCGAGGCCTTGGGCGAGTCCAGACTCCCGTCGTCGACGTTCACGGCGACAGATTCAGCTACCTTCTCACTGAAGAAGTGCAACGCTGCCTGCACGTAATCGACCAACAGGCCGGTGGACCGGTGACCGTTTCCGGCACCGTTGGCTCGCCGGACGCGCGTTCACGGTATCTCGTGAGTTCGCTCATGGAAGAGGCGATTGCTTCCAGCCGCATCGAAGGCGCGTCAACAACCAGACGCGTCGCCAAGGAGATGCTGCGGACGGGCAGGCCTCCAAAGAGCATCGGCGAGCGAATGATCGTCAACAACTACCGCGCGGTCTCAAAGCTGAACGAGCTGAGGGACGAACCTGTAACCCCAGACCTGATCGTTCGCATCCAGGCGATGCTCACCGAGGGCACGTTGGATCATCCGGAGGACGTTGGGAGAGTCCGGGAGAGCGACGACATCCTTGTCCACGACGAGCTTGGGCAAGTACTCCACGTTCCGCCCAAAGCATCTCAGCTCCCCGCGGAACTCGAGCGGCTGTGTAGGTACGCCAACGACGACACCGGCGCGTTTGTCCACCCGGTCATCAAAGGAACCGTCCTGCACTTCTGGCTCGCCTATCTACACCCGTTCGCCGACGGAAATGGAAGGACCGCCAGGGCTCTCTTCTATCTGTTCATGCTGAAGAAGAACTACTGGCTCTTCGAGTACCTGTCCGTTTCGCGCGTGATCTTGGGGGCGCGGTCTGCATACGACCGCGCCTATCTCTACGCGGAGCTCGACGACTGCGACATGACGTACTTCGTTCACTTCCACGTGCACGCGATCGAGAAGGCGGTCCGCGGATTGTGGGAGTACTTGGACCGGAAGGGAGCCGAGGACCGAGAGCTGTCGGACACACTCCGCCACGATCCCACCCTGAACTACCGGCAGCGGGCCCTCCTAGGTCGCGCCATCGGTGACTCGGGAGCGATCTTCACGATTGAATCCCACCGAGCTTCGCATGACGTTGCCTACGCCACAGCACGAGCAGATCTTCTGGACCTGGTTGACCGCGGGTATCTTGAGCAGCATCGGCAAGGGAAGTCATTCGCATTCCTCCCGGTTGAGGGGTTGAGGAATCGCGTTTCAGGCGAGTGAGTTGCTGACCACACTGGTACGCTGTCCGCGTAGCAGTTCCGAATATCGAGGGGGCTCTTCTTGAGCGTTTCGGTCGAGGCGTACTTCACGCACCTGCGCGACATCCGAGGCTCGGGTGCCGGCGTCGCCGAGACCAGCTACTACGGCCCACTCGCCGAGCTCCTCAACGCCGAAGGGTCGCGCCTCAAGCCCAAGGTCAGCGCCATCATCAACCTGCGAAACACCGGCGGCGGCATCCCCGACGGCGGGCTGTTCACGGCACAGCAGCTCAAGGGCTGGGACATCGCCACCGATCCGCTCCAGGGCCAGCTCCCCGCGCGCGGCGCCATCGAGGTCAAAGGCACCGCCGACGACGCCTTCGCAATCGCCGCTTCCGAGCAGGTCGCCCGCTACGTCGAGCGCTACGGCCTGGTGCTCGTCACCAACCTGCGCGACTTCGTGCTCGTGGGCCGTGCCGCCGACGGCACCGGAGTCCGCGAGCTGGAGTCCTGCCGCCTGGCCGCCAACGAGGCCAGCTTCTGGGCGCACGTCGCCACCCCGCGCAAGTTCGCCGAGGAGGCCGGTGAGGGCCTGACCGAGTTCCTGCGCCGAGTGCTCCTCCACAACGCACCGCTCTCCGACCCCAAGGACATCGCCTGGTTCCTCGCGAGCTACGCGCGCACCGCGCGCCTGCGCCTCGAGCAGCGCCACGAGCTACCCGCTCTCGACCAGCTCAGGAGCCAGCTCGAGGACTCGCTGGGCCTCAAGTTCGAAGGCGACAAGGGCGACCACTTCTTCCGCTCCACCCTCGTGCAGACGCTCTTCTACGGCATGTTCGCGAGCTGGGTGCTCTGGGCCCGCGACAAGGACCACACAGTGCCGATCCCGTGGGACCAGCGTTTCCAGTGGGAGACAGCGAGCCAGACGCTGCACGTCCCCATGGTCGCCGAGCTCTTCTACCAGTTCTCCAACCCCGGTCGCCTGCGCGACTTGGCCATCTCAGAGGTTCTCGAGTGGGCCGAGGAGGTCATCTGGCGCATCGACCGCGCCGCCTTCTTCGAGAAGTTCCGCGAGGACCACGCAGTCCAGTACTTCTACGAGCCGTTCCTCGAGGCCTTCGACCCGCAGCTGCGAAAGGAGCTCGGCGTCTGGTACACGCCCGACGAGGTGGTCAAGTACATGGTCGCCCGCGTCGACACGGTGCTTCGCGAGGAACTGGGCATCGCCGATGGACTCGCCGACGAGAGCGTGGTGGTCCTCGACCCCTGCTGCGGTACCGGCGCCTACCTGGTAGAGGTGCTCCGCAAGATCGACGAGACGCTGACCGCAAAGGGCGCCGACGCGCTCACGCGCCAGGACGTGAAGCGCGCTGCGATGAACCGCATCATCGGCTTCGAGATCATGCCGGCGCCATTCGTTGTCGCGCACCTGCAGATGGGGATCCTGCTCGCCGAGCTGGGCGTGCCGCTGAGGGATGCCGATGAGCGCGCCGCGATCTACCTGACGAATGCGCTGACTGGCTGGGGCGATGGGACAACGTTGGCGCCGCCGAAGGACAAGCGCGCGGGCGAGGGGCAGATGCACTCGACGATGCTGTTCCCGGAGTTCGCCGAGGAGCGGGATGCGGCCGACAGGATCAAGCGAGAAGAGCAGATTCTCGTAGTGATCGGGAACCCGCCGTACAACGGGTTCGCTAGTGTCGCGCAAGACGAGGAAGCAGGCCTACTCCAACCGTTCAAGGAGCGACGAGAGCACTGGGGCGTGAAGAAGAACAAGCTCGACGATCTCTATGTGAGGTTCTTCGCCCTTGCACTCCATCGAATTGGTGTGATGACTGGCCGTGGAGTTGTCTCTTTCATCTCAAACGACTCGTGGCTGGCCGGTCCTTCCTATGTGACTGTCAGAGAACGACTCGCAGAGACCTTTGATGCCTTCTGGATCGAGGGAATGCACGGTGACCGCGGTATGTCCGAGTACGGACCTGACGGGCGGACGAGCCAGACGGTGTTCGCCGTGCCCGGGTTCTCCCCCGGGATTCGACAGGGCGTCGCGATCTCGACCTGGGTGAAGCGAGGTGGCACCACTGATGAGTTGGCGTGCATCCTCTACCGAAGCGATATCAACGAGTCGGATGCCGTAGCTCGGCGGACACATTTGCTCAAGACGCTGAACGACCCGCAATTCGACGCGGCGTACTCTCAGCTGACTCCGACGATCGAGAACAACCTGTCGTTCAAGCCGTTTGAGGTAGACGAGTCCTACATGAGTTGGCCCGAGTTGGTCGAGTTGAGTGCCAGCGCCCCGATGCTTGGCCTCAACGAGAATCGTGGCGAGACCCTCATCGCTGACGACCCGAGCCGCTTGGCCCTGCGCATTGAACCGTACTTCGCCGCAGAGACGGACCTGGCTGACCTTCCTGCAGACCTGAACGGACTGAAGCGCGACTGGGCGCGCTTCGACGCCGCAGCCGCGCGCCGTCGCCTTCTAGGTTCAACGGAGTTCTCGTCGCAGCGAATCCGGCGATTCCAGGTCAAGCCGCTCGACTGGAAGTGGGCGTATCTCGATGCGGCTAGGCCACTGTGGAATGAGCCGAGGCCCGACTACCAGTCACACCTGGCCGAGTGCGGGGAGTTCATTCTGGCGCGAGTACGAGCGCCAAAGGAGCGCGATGGCGCGGCCGTCAGCTTTGCGACGGGTGCTATCGATCAGCACGCTCTTCACAAGGACGCCTACGCGTTCCCGGTGGTTCTGGCGCCAACCGCCGGTACAGCGTCCCTATTCGAATCTAGCGCGGCTGTCGCACGGCCGAATCTGAGTGAGCGGGCTCTGCGCTATGCAGGGGAACTCGAACTAGACGACATGCTCGCTGCTTCTCGCCTTGTCTGGATGCACTCGCTGGCCGTCGGCTATTCTCCTGCCTACCTGCACGCGAATGCTCACGGAATCGCATCCGGTTGGCCAAGGATTCCATTGCCCAAGGCCGCTTCAGAATTGAGCGACTCAGCCCGTCTCGGAGTGAGCATCTCTAGACTCCTGGACGCTGATAGTGCTTTCGAGCACCAGGTACCGGGCGGTCTCGGGCCGCTATCGTCGTCCGATTCCCAGGTGCTCTCGGAGAAGGATCTGGGAATCACGGCGCAGTGGGGGCTGCGACAGCGCGAAGGCGTGATTACGCCGTCAAAAGGCAAGCTCACCGAGCGCCCCTACACCGACGACGAGCGCGCAGCCATCGCCGAGGGCGCCGAGTCGCTCGGCATGTCGACCGAGACCGCGATCGCCCTCCTCGGCGAGACGTGCTTCGACATCTACCTCAACGACGTCGCGTACTGGCGCTGCGTGCCAGCCAACGTGTGGCGCTACACGATCGGCGGCTATCAGGTCATCAAGAAGTGGCTCTCGTACCGCGAGCGCGCGCTGCTCGGCCGCGACCTCAAGCCCGAGGAGGCGCGCTACGTCACCGAGATGGTGCGCCGCATCGCCGCGCTCGTGCTCATGCAGCCCGAGCTCGATGCCAACTACGAGCGCGTGAAGGCTGACGTGTGGGAGTGGACGGGTTGAGTCACCAGCCGCGCGGCTTCTCGAGCCGCCGTCCGGCGTGCTCGACAACCGACGGGAGCTGGCTCGCCGCGAGGACGCCGGTCCTGAGCTTCTTGTAGAAGCTGGCGGCCTTCAGCAGTGCACGCGCGGGGTTGCGTTGTGGATTGATGACGCCGACGACCTTTCGGCACTTCTCGCGGGCGAACGCGATCGGCGTCACAAGGTCGGAGTCGTTTGACAGCACGGCGGCGACATCGAACGCGTCACTGCAAGCATCGTAGACGAGATGCGTTGCGAGGTTGACGTCGGTGCCCTTCTCCTCCGTGATGATCACTTCGACCTTGGTTTTGCCGCACTGCGCACACGCTGCTTTCAACGGCCGCAGCTTCGCGTGAGACAAGAAGTGGCCTCGGTAGATCTGAACTCCCGACTGTTCCAGAGCTGCCATGTAGAGCTGCTGCTTCACGCTTCCGGAGGGGCTGTCGACTGTCGCCGTGAAGTACTTGACCGCGATGACGTCCTGATCGGGCAGCATGAGTTGGGCAAGGTGCCGCAGATCGAGCCACCGGTATGGTGTCCCCTTGAGCGAACCGTAGAACAGGTTGAATCCGTCCACATAGAGAATCGCCCGGCCCTTCTTGTCTCCCACAGTCACCCCCCTGGTCCCAAAAAAGCAGAAACCGCCTCGAAGGGCGGTTTCGCGCCCTGCGCCGAAGCACAGGGGTAATCTATGAATCATTTACCCACCCCGGCGGCCCGACGTCAATAGCTAGGATACGAACAGGTGTTCGCTTCGTCAAGTCGGCCGATGCAGTCAGTCGAAGACGCTGCCGGACAATCGCGGTCCATGCGCATCTCCATGAAGACGATCTACGTGCACTATCCCGGCAAGCGCGAGCTG
>JBAXEO010000094.1:0-8322 GCA_037140395.1 Coriobacteriia bacterium | reverse complement strand
GCCCATCGCGATGCCGATGTCGGCGGCCTTGAGGGCAGGCGCGTCGTTAACGCCGTCGCCGGTCATGGCGACGACCTCGTGCATCGACTGCAGCGTCTGCGCGATGAGCATCTTGTGCTCGGGCACGACGCGCGCAAAGACGACCTCGCCGCCCAGCGCATCCTTGAGATCCTGCTCGCTCATGGTCTCGAGCATCGCGCCGGTGATCACGTGCGCATCAGGGCTGGTGATGATACCTATCTTGCGCGCGATGGCCTCGGCGGTCAGGCCATAGTCGCCGGTGATCATGATGATGCGGATGCCGGCCGTGTGGCACTCGGTAACGGCGCCGATGACCTCCGGACGCGGCGGATCCTGCATTGCCTCGAGGCCCAGAAGCGTGAGGCCCTGCTCCATCGCGGCCATATCCTGCGCATCCTCGCCGCGGGCAATGGCACGTTCGGTGACGGCGATGACGCGCAGCGCCTCGCTGGCAAGTCGATCGTTGGCCGCGAACGCCTCGGCCTTGTCGGCGTCGGTGATCGGGCGGATTCCGTCGGCGGCGCGGATGTGCGTGCACAGCTCGATGGTTTCCTTGGGCGCACCCTTGACGTAGGCGACGAGCTTGCCGTTCAGGTCGCACACAACCGTCATGCGCTTGCGCGTGGAGTCGAACGGGAACTCGAAGCGGCGTGGACGCTCGGCCTCAAGCTCCTCGATGTCGAATCCGGCCTTGGCCGCCGAGACCAGCATCGCGGCCTCAGTAGGATCGCCGAGAATCGTCCAGAGGTCGGTGTCCTCAGCGGGTGCTCGAAGGCGGGCGTTGTTGCAGAGCACGGCGGCGGCCAAGCAGTCGTCGAGGCGCGTCTTGGCGTCGCCGGTTACGGCCTTGCCATCCAGCGTGAACTCGCCCGTGGGGGCGTAGCCGACGCCGCCAACCTCTACCGTCAGGCCCGGCAGCCAGACCTCGCGCACCGTCATCTGGTTGGCGGTCAGCGTGCCGGTCTTGTCGGTACAGATGACGGTGGTCGAACCGAGTGTCTCGACGCTGGAGAGCTTCTTGACGAGCACGTTGCGCTTTGCCATGCGCTGGGCAGCGACTGAGAGCGCCATCGTGAGCGTGGGCAGTAGCCCCTCGGGGACGTTGGCGACGATGATGCCGATCGCAAACACGACCGCCGCCAGCGTTTCCATGCCGACGAAGATCTTGCTGATCGCGAAGAAGAAGATGCCTAGGCTGACCGCGATAATGGAGATGAGCTTGCTCAGCCGCGAGATGTTCTTCTGCAGTGGCGAGAGACGCTCGGCCACGCCCTGCGTGAGTCCCGCGATCTTACCGAACTCCGTGCTCATCCCCGTCGCGTACACCACCCCGCGCCCCGCGCCGAGCACCGCCGTGCTACCGGTGAAGATGAAGCTCTCGACGTCGGTGATCGACGGCGGGTCCACGCAGACAACGTCGGCGCGGCGGATGACGGGATCGACCTCGCCGGTGAGCGCCGAGTTATCGACGCGCAGCTCAGCCGAGTAGACCAGGCGCGAGTCCGCCGAAATCAGATCGCCCTCCTCGACGACCATGAGATCGCCGGGAACGAGCGTGCGGGCGTCAATCTCGATGCGCTGCCCACCGCGAATGACCTTGGCTTTGGGCGGGAGCATGTTGCGGAGGGCCTCGATCGCCTTCTCGGCGCGATACTCCTGCACGAACGCAAAGATGGCGTTGACCAGGATGACGATGATGACCGCGACGCCAAGGGCAGTCTGGTCCGAGAAGAACGCGAGGATGGTTGCGACCCAGAGCAGCAGGGCGAACATGTTGACCAGGTGCGCACCGAACCGCATCCACATGGGCTTGGGCTTCTTAGCGGTGAGAACGTTCTCGCCATAGGCCGCGAGCCGACGCGCGGCCTCCTCGTCGGTCAGCCCCTTGCGTGAGGTGTCGAGCGCCTCGTAGACCTGGTCGGTGGGCAACCCGCACAGCTGCGCGGGATCAGCTCTCATCTCTTCGGGCGAATCCACGTCTGCTCGTCCCTGGTATGGGTCCGGGCTGACCCGGGCCATAGGGGGGGAGTTTCGGCGCACCGGAGACGATTCCTTCTCAGGATTCCGGATGCGGCAAATCGCCCTGGCCGAGACCGCCGGCTGTGGGCTCATCGCCAAGTGCGTGGACTGGGGCCGGCGCCGGCTTGGGAAACACAACGCGCAGCAGGTAGGCGACCTGCTCGACGAGCGCAAATGGCGTCATCGCCACCGAGATCACCGCGACCCAGCGCGGCAGAGGCGGCACCCAACCAAACAGCGCGAAGACGAGGAATGCCGCCTGAAAGCTGAAGTAGAGCCACCACGGCTCCGGCAGCGCGGCCATGCGCGCGCGGCGCTTGGGCCGCAAAGAGTCGACAGCAACATAGACGGCCAGCAGCATCGCTGCTGCGTAGACGAACAGGAAGTACCAGCCGACAGGCCCGCCGGAGAAGAAGTCGAGTCCGCGGAGTTCGGTAGCGCCGCCTGACATCTAGCCGGCCATCTCGGCGAGCGCGCGCACGACGGTCGTGAAGAATGGCTGGCCATCGGTTCCGCCCGTGAGCGGATCGACGGCGCGCTCGGGGTGCGGCATGAGACCAAAGACGTTGCCGCGCTCGTTGCAGACGCCCGCAATGTCGTCGAGCGAGCCATTGGGAGCGCTGCCGCCCTCGGCAGTGGAACCGTCGGGCTCGACGTAGCGCAGGACCACCTGGCCGTTGGCCTCCATGCGCGCGAGCGTCTCGGCATCGCAGTAGTAGTTGCCTTCGTTGTGATTGATGGGAATCTCGAGGATGGTGCCGGCGGGCTGATCGAGCCACTGGCAGGTGTTGTCCTCGACACGCAAGCTCACCTGCTTGCAGATGAACTTGAGGCCCTCGTTACGGAGCATCGCGCCGGGCAGTAGATGCGCCTCGGTCAGAATCTGGAGGCCGTTGCAGATGCCCAGCACCGGCCCGCCCGCATCGGCAAAGCGCACGACCTCGGCCATGACCGGGGAAAAGCGCGCCACGGCTCCGGTACGGATGTAGTCGCCGTAGGAGAAGCCACCCGGCAGCACGATCGCGTCAAAGCCGGACAGGTCGGTGTCGCCGTGCCAGATGTACTCGCTCTCAAAGCCGAGAAAATGCGTGGCGCGGATGACGTCTTGCTCGCAGTTGGAACCAGGGAAGATGACGACGCCAAAGCGCATGCCCCTCACGCCTCCCCGACGACTTCGATGCGATAGTCCTCGATGACCGGGTTGGCGAGCAGCTTCTGGCACATCTCCGAGACGGTCGCCAGGTCAGCGTCGGCGTCCATGCGGATGTACTTGCCGATCTTGACCTCGCGGACGCCCTCGTAGCCCAGGTTTGTCAGCGCCCGCTCAGCTGTGGCGCCGGGAGGGTCGAAGATGCCGGGCTTGTAGGTGACGTAGATCTCGTAGCGTGCCATCCGTATCTCGTCCTTTCGGTCGGGCGGTCAGGCGGGCGGTCAGGCGGGCGATCAGTCGCTCTTGGAGCCGGACTTGGCTGCGGAAGAGGCTGCTGTGCGCATCGGACGCATCTTAGCGAAGTCGAGATAAAGCGCGTAGAAGATACACGCGTTCGCCAACCCCAGCGTCGTCGAGGCGAGCAGCCCCGCGTAGGGCGCGTTAAAGGAGCCGACGATGAGATGTCCCGTTCCCAAGATGCCCCCGGGTTTGTCGATATAGCGCACTCCCCACGATACCGAGACGAGCACGACGCCGGTCCCCAACAAAATCCACCATTGCTTGCGCAGCGCCTTGAACTCAGGTGTCTGCGGGTCGAGGCGCGACGTCTTGCGTCCCGACGCAGTCGTGGACTTGGACGCGGTTGCGGGGGCTCCAGTCGCCTTGCGCGACGGCTTGGCGGCGGCTGCGGACTTGCGAGTCTTTCCTGGTGGCTCTTGGAACTTCTGGTAGCGGGCGTTTGTGGGGCTGCGTCTTGCCACGGGTGAATCGGCCTACCCTTCCGGAACGAACGCACGGCCGGTAATCAGCTCGTACGCCTGAATGTACATCTTGCTGGTCTGCTCGATGACGTCGACGGGAAGCGCCGGCGCGGGCGGGTTCTTGTCCCAGCCGCTCTTTGTGAGCCAGTCTCGGACAAACTGCTTGTCAAAGCTCGGCTGCCCGCCACCGGGGGAATAGCTTGCCGCGGGCCAGAATCGGCTCGAATCGGGCGTCAGCACCTCGTCGACCAACGTGACCTGGCCTTCGATGACGCCGAACTCGAACTTGGTGTCGGCGATGATGATCCCGCGCTCGGCGGCATGCTCACGCGCTGCCGAGTAGACCGCGAGCGACTTGTCGCGCAGCTCCTCGGCGGCCTCGAGGCCGATGATCTGGGCAGCGTGCTCGAAGCTGACATTCTCGTCATGCGAGCCGATTTCGGCCTTGGTGGACGGCGTGAAGATGGGCTCGGGAAGTCGGTCGGACTCGACGAGGCCCTGGGCGAGCGGAATGCCACAGACCGTGCCGGCGCGCTGGTACTCTGCCCAGCCGCTTCCAGCGAGATAACCACGCACGATGCACTCGACCGGGAAGACGCGCGCCTTCTTCACGAGCATGAAGCGGCCTCGTAGGTACTCGGCCATCGGCGCGAACTCGGCTGGCAGATCGGCCACGTCGGCCGAAAGCAGATGGTTGGGAACCACATCGCCGAGCAGCTCGAACCAAAAGAGCGACAGCTTGGTGAGAACCTCTCCCTTGAAGGGAATCGGGTCTGGGAGCACCACATCGAAGGCGCTGATGCGGTCGCTGGCGACGAGTAGCAGACGGTCGCCTAGGTCGTAGAGGTCGCGGACTTTGCCCTGCGAGTCGGGCGTCGGTAGAAGCTGCGGCACGAGTGGCTCCTTGAAGGGGTCGTCGGTTGGAGAAAGACGGCCGGCCCGGGGTGCGATTCGTGCGGCGATGAGGCTGGCGCGGTACGCCCGTCATTGTAGGCGAAGCCGCGGCTGCGGGCGAGGCGTCCGGAGGCCTACAACTCGTGCTACGCAAAGTAGGTACGATCGTACCTACTTTGCGTAGCACGCGAGAACAGACGCCGCCCACAGGCCGCCGGCCGCGGAGATCTACAGGATTTGCCAACCGAAATAGAGCGCCATGCCCGCGAGGCCATGGAGCGCCGCCAGCGCGACAATCGCAAACGCCAACCGCCGATGCCACACCCGGTGCACCTTGCCGAGCTTGATTACGCGCAGCCCGATGAGCATCTGGGCAACCAGGAGCGCGAAAATGACGATCCCAAACACCATCAAGGTTCGAAGCGTAATCGTCAGGCCGAAGAACACGCAGGCTCCCTTCGCCGAGGAGATCTGCACACACCGTACCCGCGGGTGGGGCTATCCGCCAGCAAGAGGGACGGCGGATCGCGCGCCGACGCGACCGAGCTAGGCCAGCGGCAACCGAATCGCAAACACACTGCCCCCGCCACTTCGCCGCGAGACGCCGATCGTGCCCTTATGACGCTCGACGATTTCCTTCGTGACGGCGAGGCCGATACCTAGGCCGCCACTGGTGGTAGCGCGCGCTTCATCGGCCCGCCAAAAGCGTGAGAACACCAACGGCAGGTCCTTCTCGGCGATGCCCATGCCGGTGTCGGCGACCTCGATGACGGCCTGTCCCGCGTCGCGACGCACGCTGACCTCAATGCGTCCGCCGGCCGGTGTGTAGCGAGCGGCGTTGCTCAGCAGATTGCCGACGGCCTGCTGCAAGCGGTCGGAGTCCACGCAGGCGTAGGTTCGCTCGGCGATGTCAACCGAGAGCACGATCTGGCGCGTCTCAATGAGCGCCTCGTGGGTGTCGACGGCTGCCCGCACCGGCCCCGCGAGGTCAATGCGCACGCACGTGAACGGCACGGAACCGCGCTCAAGGCGCGTGAGCTCGAGGATGCCGTCGGCAAGTCGGGCAAGGCGCATGGTCTCGTCGCGAACGATTCCTAGGCGCTCCTCGTCGGCGGGCAGAACGCCGTCTTGCATCGCCTCAACGGTGGCCTGAATCGCCTGGAGCGGGGTGCGCAGCTCGTGAGCGACGTCTGCGGTGAGCCGGCGTTCCATCTCACGGTCAGCCTCGATGGCATCGGCCATCTCATCAAACGTCTGGCCCAGAAAACCGATCTCGTCGTTGCCTTCGAGCCGTGTGCGAGCCTCGCGGTCGCCCGCCTTCATCGCTTGGGCGGTCTCAGTGATGCGCTCGATCGGTCGGACCAGCCGGCTTGCATACCAAACGCCGCCGAGCGAGGCGAAGGCGATGGCAACGAGCGCCGCGATTGTCAGACCGGCGAGCGATCCGCGCTTGAACTTCTGGTCCCGATCGGTCATCAGCGCACCAGCGCTGTACGCCCACACGCGCACGGTCCCGACCTGCCGGCCCCCGACCATGACCTTTGAGGTCACAACCGAGCCTCTGGGCTCCAACACCACCTCGGACTCAGGGTCCTTGTTCTGCGCGCCACCCAGACCGACGATCTCTCGGATGTGGGCGCTCATGCTGGCATCGTCGTAGACGATCTTGCCGCTGGGATCCAGGATTTGCACACCGATGCCGGTCGCAGGACCAAAGCGGGGAATCTGCGACATCGTCTGAATCGTCCAACCGCCGAGCTGGGGATAGGCCTGCGCCGATATCTGGGCAACGCCGTCGGCGGTGACCTGGAGATTGGCCTGCACATACTGCGTGAACTGGTAGTTCCAGACCGCCGAGAGCAGCAAACCCGCAAGCGCTGCGGTCAGCGCTGCGACGACAGCGAAGGCGAGCGCCAGCCGGCGGCTGAACGTGTGGGGGCTCTTGGGCGGATGCGGCGGCTCGGCGTCGTTCTCGTCGGCGGCGAGCGGCAAGGGTGTCTCGGCGCTACTCATCCGCGTCCGTCTTGGGTGCCTCAAAGCGGTAGCCCACGCCGTGGACGGTGTAGATGAAGCGCGGCTCACGCGGATCGTCGTCAAGTTTGGCGCGTAGGTTCTTCACGTGGCTGTCGATAGTGCGCTCGTAGCCTTCGAAGTCGTAGCCGAGCACCTTCTCGACGAGCTCCATGCGCGAATAGACACGCCCGGGGTAGCGTGAGAGCGTGGTGAGGAGCTTGAACTCGCTGGCGGTCAGGTCGAGTTCTTGGCCGCCAAGAAACGCTTTGTGACCTGCGATATCAATCACCAAGTCGCCAAAGACCAGCCGGTCGCGCTGCGGTTCGGTCTCAACGTGAGCGCGCCTGAGCAGCGCCCGCACGCGTGCCACGAGTTCGCGCGGCGAGAAGGGCTTGACCAGATAGTCATCGGCACCCAGCTCCAGACCGGCGATGCGGTCCTGTTCTTCGCCTTTGGCGGTGAGCATGATGATGGGGACATCTGAAGCGTCACGAATGGCTCGGCAGACTTCCTCACCACTGACCTTGGGCAGCATGAGGTCGAGCACGATCAGATCAAAGCGGTGCTTCTCGAACTCATCGAGCGCCACTTGGCCATCGGCAGCAGGCGTGACCCAGTATCCCTCGCGCTCGAGGTAGGCCCCGACGGTGGTGCGGATGGTCTTCTCGTCTTCGACGAGGAGGATTCGACGGGTTTCAGCGGCCATTCGCAGTATCTCCCTTGAGATTCGCATGGGGCATGCCGAGCACAGCCAACTCTACGCCGCCGAACGCCTCGGCGTGCGTCTCTCCACGAAATCTCCGCGCGGTCGGAGCGCTACTCGGCGACCAGCTCCGACGTGCACGCCGAGCATTTGGTCGCGGCTTTGGGCACCAGCGTGAGGCAGTAGGGGCATTCTCGCTCCTTGGACTCCTCGGTCTTTCTAAACCGGCTGACCGCCTTGATCACCAAGAAGAGCGCCAAGGCGATGATGAGGAAGTTGAGGATGGCACTCACGAATGCGCCGTACTGGATCGAGACCGTGGGCGTGATGACGAGACGCATCCCGTCGAGCGCCGCCTTACCTCCGCCGAGCAGGCCGATCAGCGGATTGATGATGTTGTTCACAAACGAGGTGATGATTGCGCCAAACGCCGCGCCGATGACCAGGCCGATTGCCAGATCAACCACGTTGCCCTTGAACGCGAACTGTTTGAACTCTTTCCACATGGTGCCGCTCCTTTGCCGTGAGTGCGCTCCGACGAGGCGGTTGCGCCCATCGAACCATACCCGAGAGTCTCGCACTGAGTGCCGTGAGAATCGAGCCATTTTGGCGGAAACGCGCGACGTTGACAGTTCGATGAGTATCGAACTAGTATCGTCAGCAACGGCGCCTCGCCGAGACCCACGGAGGACCGACCATCGCACCCGCCGTCGACATGCTGCGCGCTCCGACGCCGCCCGGCGTGGCTCCCGGCCTGCCCA
>JBAXEO010000093.1:0-8440 GCA_037140395.1 Coriobacteriia bacterium | reverse complement strand
GTCCCTTGCCGGACGGGGGGCCTCTGTATTTTTTGGGCCCTTGATGCAGACCACTGAGTAGGAAGGAAACGAGCAAGCATGATATTGCCGAGCAGAGAAGAGTTCGCAGCGCTGGCCGCCGACCACGACGTGGTCCCGGTGGCCCGCGAGGTCTACGCTGACCTCGCCACGCCCATAAGCGCGTTTCTTGCGCTGGCCGACGGCGCCGAGCATGCGTTTCTGCTCGAGAGCGTCATCGGAGGCGAACGTCTCGGTCGCTACAGCTTCCTTGGTGTCGGCGATGGCGCGGTCATCACCGGCCGAGGCAACCAAGTGGTTGTCGAGAGCGGGGGACTTTCCGGTGAGCTGGCCGACGATCCGCTGCGCGTCGTGGCTCGAGAACTCGCCGCTGGCAGCGTGGCGCGCGTGCCGGGGCTGCCGCTGTTCGTTGGCGGCGCCGTCGGCTATGTCGGCTACGAGACTGCTACCACCTTCGAGCGGGTTCCTCGGCATGGCGTCGACGTGCTCGACGTGCCCGACTTCACCTTCATGATGGCCGACGTGGTCGTGGCGTTTGATCACGCTCGCCGAGTGATGCAGGTTATCGCGCCGGTTCGTCCCGGCGGCGCACCTGATCTGGCCTACGACGCTGCGCTCAAGCGTATCGATACCTATCTCAAGCGCATCGACGCGGGTCCGCGCGGGGTGGAACTTGGTGCCTATGGCGTTGCGCGGCCGGTGCCGATGGAAGCGCACACCACGCGCGAGGACTTCATCGAGCAGGTGAAGCGCGCCAAGGAATACATCGTCGCGGGCGAGGTATTCCAGATCGTCCTTTCACAGCGCTACTCGGCGCCGTACGAGGGCGACGGACTGGACCTCTACCGCGTCTTGCGCGCGGTGAACCCCTCGCCGTACATGTTCTACCTCCGCACGCGCGACGTGACGCTCGTGGGTTCGAGTCCCGAGCCGCTGGTGCGCGTCGAAGGCGATACCGTGCTCACGCGTCCCCTCGCCGGTACACGTCCCCGCGGTGCCACTGCCGCCGAGGACGGCCGCCTGCGAGCCGATCTCCTTGCCGACGAGAAAGAGCGTGCCGAGCACGTCATGCTCGTCGATCTGGGCCGAAACGACCTCGGCCGCATCTCGGCGCCGGGCTCGGTGAGCGTCGATGAGCTCATGGAGGTTGAGTACTACTCCCATGTGATGCATATCGTCAGCAACGTGACCGGCGAACTTGCGCCGGGCAAGGACGCGTTCGACGCCCTCGAGGCAACGTTCCCAGCCGGAACGGTTTCGGGCGCTCCAAAGGTTCGCGCCATGGAGCTGATCGCCGAGCTGGAACCCGAGGCGCGCGGGCCCTACGCGGGAACGGTCGGCTACGTGGGGCTCGATGGCGCGATGGACATGTGCATCACGATTCGCACCGTCGTCATCGCCAACGGTCGCGCCTATGTTCAGTCCGGCGCCGGCATCGTCGCCGACTCCGACCCCGAGAGTGAATACGAGGAGTGCATGCACAAGGCGCGCGCACTACACCAGGCTCTGGAATTGGCAGCAGGCATGAACGCCGAGGAGGAGGTGGCTGCGAGATGATTCTGGTCGTCGACAACTACGACAGCTTCACCTACAACCTGGTGCAGCTTCTCGCGGCACTCGGGGCAGAGGTCGAGGTGCGCCGCAACGACGCACTGACAGCCGAGGAGGCGCTAGCGCTCGCGCCCGCCGGAATCGTCGTCTCGCCGGGACCGGGCACTCCAAAGGACGCCGGCATCAGCTGCGACGTCATCCGACTGGCCGCCGAGGCGGGCGTGCCGCTTCTCGGCGTGTGTCTCGGGCACCAGTGCATCGCCGAGGTCTACGGTGCCAGCATCTGCCGCGCTCCCAAACCGGTGCACGGCAAGACCGACCAGATCACCCACGACGGCCAGCACCTCTTCGCCGGCATCCCCAGCCCGTTCACGGCCACTCGCTACCACTCGCTGTGTGTCGACGCGGGTACGGTGCCTGATGTACTGGAGGTGCAGGCCCACACGCCGGATGGCGTCATCATGGGGCTCCACCACCGTGAGCTGCCCATCTTTGGCGTCCAGTTCCATCCGGAGAGCGTACTGACCCCCGAGGGTACAAAGCTCCTCGCCAACTTCCTCGATGTCGCCGGCGAAGTCCCGCTCGCGCGCGGCGCGTCGGGGACGCCCGCGATCGTAGCGGCCGCCGGCGGAGCCGCCCGCGCGAGTGCGGGAGCGGCCGAGGTTGCGACTGCCGCAGCCGCAATCGGACGCGTCGCAACCGGAGCCTCGCTTACCGAGGACGAAGCGCACGTCGTCATGAATCAGATCATGGACGGCGAGGCGACGCCTTCGCAGATCAGCGCGCTCATCACCGGGATGCGCATGAAGGGTGAGACCGTCGACGAGATTGTCGGCTTCGCTCGGGCGATGCGCGAGCACGCGACTCCGGTGCGGCCCACCGTGCAGGGCTACATCGACACCTGCGGGACCGGCGGCGACGGGCTGCACACGTTCAACATCTCAACCTCGACTGCGTTTGTGGTCGCTGGCGCTGGCGTGCCGGTCGCCAAGCACGGCAATCGCGCGGTCTCCTCGGCAGCGGGGAGTGCCGACGTGCTGGAGGCCCTCGGAATCGACTTGACGCTGAACGCCACCGACGTCGGCCGCTGCGTGGATGAGGCCGGCGTCGGCTTTCTGTTCGCGCAGTCGCTGCATGCTTCGATGCGTCACGCGGGGCCCACTCGCCGAGAGATCGGCATCCGCACGGTCTTCAACATTCTGGGGCCGCTCACCAACCCGGCCGGTGCCAAGCGCCAGCTGCTCGGCGTGTACGACGCGCGGCTCGCACCCGTAATGGCCGAGGTCGCCGGACGTCTGGGCGCCGAGCGCGTGCTCGTCGTCAACGGCCATCCCGGCATGGACGAGGTCTCGGGCAGCGGCCCCACGACAGTATCTGAGTTCGACGCCGAGACCGGCGTCGTGCGCACCTACGAAATCACGCCCGAGTCGGTGGGCATCGCGCGCGGAACGCTTGCCGACATCGCCGGTGGCGACGCAGCCGAGAATGCCGCGATCGTGCGCGCGGTGCTCGGCGGCGAGATCGGCCCGCGCCGAGACGTCGTCGTCATGAACGCTGCCGCTGCTCTGCTCGCCGCAGGCAAGGCCGCCGACCTGGCCGAGGGTGTCACTCTCGCTCGCGAATCCATCGACTCCGGCCGCGCGCTCGCCGCCCTTGACGCACTCGCCGCCGTCTCCCAGCGCCTCGCCGCCGAGGAGGCCGCCTCGTGACGAGCTTCCTCGAGGGCATGATCGCGCGCAGAACCGCTCGTATTGCCGCCGAGTATGGCGAGCTTTCGGCCGGCGACCGCGAGCGCCTCGCCTGCTGCGGTCGTCCGGTGCGCGATTTCGCGGCCAGCCTGCACAACCGCACCGACGTCGCTGTCATCGCCGAGGTCAAGAAGGCATCGCCCAGCGCGGGGCCGATCGCGCCCGACATCGACGCGTCCAAGCAGGCGCTCCACTACCAGGACGGCGGCGCCTCGGCGATCAGCGTGTTGACCGAGCCGGAGTCGTTCGGCGGCAGCTTCAGCGACCTCTCCGACGTGGCGGATGCCGTCGACATCCCGGTCCTGTGCAAGGACTTCGTTGTCGATCCCGTGCAGCTCTTCGTCGCCCGCGGGCATGGCGCCGACGCAATCCTGCTGATGGTCAGCGTTCTTGCCGACCAGACCAGCGAGTACTTCGACATCGCTACCACGCTCGGCCTGACGCCGCTTGTCGAGGTCGTCGATCTAGGCGAGCTATCCACAGCGCTCGCTGCGGGGGCAGAGCTCATCGCGGTCAACAGCCGCAACCTGCATACGCTCGAGGTCGACCCCGAGGCTGCGCGACAGGTCGTGGCCGAGGCCAAACGAGCCGGGGTGGTTGTTGTGGCGGCAAGCGGTGTGCGTGGCCGCGCAGACGTGGAGGCTGCCGCTCGCTGCGGCGCTGATGCCGTCCTTGTCGGCGAGGTGCTCATGCGCGCGGAGTTTCCGGAGGACGTATTGCAGGAGTTGACGGGCGTGGCACGAGCGTCCGTGAACGGATAGCACTAACGCAAGCTTTGAAGACCGCACGACCGCATTGCCTGCTCGGCAGCACGTGACATGGACACGGAGATGAAAGGAGCGCCACCAATGTCAGACAAGACAAGGTTTGGGCTCGACGAGACTAGGATTCCTGAAGCCTGGTACAACATCATGCCGGACCTCAAGACCCCACCGGCCCCGCCAAAGGCGTTCGCGCCCGACGGCACCGAGCTCGGCATGGATCAGATCGGCGAGCGACTTGCCTCGCTCTTCCCGATGGAGATCCTCAAGCAGGAGATGTCGACGGACAGCTGGATCGACATCCCCGGCGCGGTGATCGACGTCTACAAGACATACCGTCCGGCTCCTCTGCTGCGCGCCAAGCAGCTCGAGAAGGACTTGAACCTGCCGTCCGGCGTGAAGATTTTCTACAAGTACGAGGGCGTCAGCCCGGCCGGCTCACACAAGCCCAACACCGCCATCCCGCAGGCCTACTACAACAAGCAGGAAGGCATCCTCAAGATTTCGACCGAGACAGGCGCCGGCCAGTGGGGAAGCGCCATGTCGATCGCCGGCGCACTTTACGGCATCGACGTCGAGGTGTTCATGGTCAAGGTCTCCTACGACCAGAAGCCGTACCGCCGCATCCTGATGGAGACGTACGGCGGCACCGTGCACTCCTCGCCGACAAACCTCACCGACGCCGGCCGTCATGTGCTCGCCATGGATCCGGACTCCACCGGTTCGCTCGGCATCGCCATCTCCGAGGCCTGCGAGGTTGCGCTCAAGGACCCGGGTACGCACTACGCGCTCGGCTCGGTACTCAACCACGTGTGCCTGCACCAGACCATCATTGGCCTCGAGGCCATCGAGCAGATGAAGCTCGCCGAGGAAGAGCCCGACGTCGTCATCGCGTGTGTGGGCGGCGGCTCCAACTTCGCCGGCCTCGCGTTCCCGTACTACCAGCGCAAGCTGCAGGGCCTGTCGAATGCGCGCCTGCTGGCTGTCGAGCCCAAGGCGTGCCCGACACTAACCGCCGGCGAGTACCGCTACGACCTGGGCGACGAGGCCGGCATGACGCCGCAGATGCTCATGTACACCCTCGGCCACGACTTCGTTCCCGCAGGTATCCATGCGGGTGGCCTGCGCTACCACGGCGATTCGCCGCTCGTCTCGCAGCTGGTGCACGAGGGCGAGGCCGAGGCGATCGCCGTCGACCAGACCGCGTGCTTTGCGGCAGCAGTGCAGTTCGCGCGGGCCGAAGGTATTCTGCCTGCGCCCGAGTCCAGTCACGCGATTCGCGCTGCAATCGACCAGGCGCTCGAAGCTGCGAACGCCGGCGAGGATCGCGTCATCCTCTTCAACCTCTCCGGTCACGGCCACTTCGACCTAGCCGCCTACGCTGCTTACAACTCTGGCGATCTGCAAGACTTCGACTTCGCCGCCGGCACCACGCTTTCAGACGAATAGTCGCTTGAGCACGGAGTAGGCGGGCCGTAGCGAGTACTCCGCAGGCGCGGTCACCGCACCCGCGGTGACCGCGCCGAGGACCACGAGCGAAGGTCCGCCGACTCCGTGCCGGCTCGCAACATCCAAGAGGAAGCCTCTATGACACGCACGCGGATCAAGATTTGTGGCATCACCAACGCTGCGGACGCGGCGGCGGCCGTGGCGGCTGGAGCCGACGCCGTTGGTGTCGTCTTTGCCGCTTCTCCTCGGCAGGTGACGCTTGCGCAGGCTGCGTTGGCGCTCGCTGCCGTGCCGCCAGCCGTCGCTCGCGTGGGGGTGTTTGTGGATGCGTCGGCCGAGGAGGTCGCGGCCGCGGTCTCGGCTTGCGGGCTGACGGCCGTGCAGTTCTGCGGCGCCGAGTCGCCAGAGGACTGCGACTCGGTCGCGGTGCCGGTCATCAGGACGGTTGCCATTGGCATGGATTTCGGTTTGGAGGCCGCGGAGCCCTTCCGGGGCCACGTCGCCGCCCTTCTTCTCGACACATTCCACGCTGACAAAGCGGGCGGTACCTCGCAAACGTTTGATTGGCAATCTCTTGGCACGGTCCCCGGATGGGCTCCCTTGTTTGTTGCTGGGGGACTGACGCCTGATAACGTCGGCGCGTGCATCGCCGCACTGCATCCGTACGCTGTCGATGCTTCTTCCGGGGTGGAATGCAGCCCTGGTCACAAGGACCACGCGAAGCTGTCCGCGTTCTGCGCCGCGGTTCGAGCGGCTGATCTGGAGGTTGGGGAATGAGAGATCTATTGCCGTCTGCGGAGTCCGTCTATGCCGGGCCAGATGCTGCGGGCTTCTTTGGGCCCTACGGTGGACGATTCGTGCCCGAGACGGTCGTTCCCGCTCTGGAAGAGCTCACCGCTGCCTATGCGGATGCGCGCAACGATCCGGAGTTTGAGGCCGAGCTAGACGATCTCCGGCGCGACTACGTTGGACGAGCAACGCCACTCTACGAAGCCAAGCGTCTTGCTCAGGCGGTCGGCCTGAAGACCGTCTACCTCAAGCGCGAGGACCTGTGCCATACCGGCGCGCACAAGATCAACAACACGCTCGGCCAGTGCCTTCTCGCCAAGCGGATGGGCAAGAAGCGCGTCATCGCCGAGACAGGCGCGGGCCAGCACGGCGTCGCAACTGCAACCGCAGCCGCGCTGATGGACATGGAGTGCGCTGTCTTCATGGGCACCGAGGACATCCGGCGCCAGTCGCTCAACGTCTACAAGATGCGACTGCTGGGCGCCGAGGTCATTCCCGTCGACGAAGGAGCGGGCACGCTGGCAAACGCGGTGACCGCAGCGCTTCGCCACTGGGTCGAGCGGGTCGAGGACACGTTCTACGTGCTCGGCTCGGCGGTTGGGCCGCACCCGTATCCGATGATGGTGCGCGACTTTCAGAGCGTCATCGGCACAGAGATCATCGATCAGCTGCAGGCGCGCGAGGTTCTCGCCGTCGACGCGGTCGTGGCGTGCGTTGGTGGAGGCAGCAATGCGATTGGGACCTTCTACCCCTTCGTGCTCAACTCGGGCGTACTCGGTTCGCCGCTCCTCGTAGGCGCCGAAGCCGCCGGTCTGGGAATCGATACCGACAAGACTGGCGCCTCAATGACGCTTGGCTCGCCGGGAGTCATGCATGGCTTCTACAGCTACCTGCTCCAAGACGATGCCGGCAATCCGCTCGAGGCGTACTCCATCTCGGCGGGGCTCGACTATCCCGGCGTGGGCCCCGAGCACGCGTACTTCAAGGACGAGGGAATCGTTCGCTACGAGCCGGTGACCGACGCCGAGGCGTTGGCTGCCTTTGAGCAGCTCACGGTGCTCGAGGGCATCATTCCCGCCATCGAGTCGTCGCATGCGCTCGCACTGCTCCCACGGCTTGCCGAGGAGCTCGGCCCCGATGCGGTCGTGGTCGTGACGGTGTCGGGCCGAGGGGACAAAGACATCGATATCGTGCGCGAGGCCGGGCTCGGCGTTGGCTGACCGCGGCCTTTCCCGCGCGTTCTCGCACGGGCGTCCCGCGCTTGTCGCCTACCTGATGGCCGGGTATCCCACGCGTGAGGAGTCGCTGGCCGCGCTCCGCATTCTGGCCGAAGCAGGCGCAGACCTGATCGAGCTCGGCGTCCCGTACTCCGATCCGCTCGCCGACGGTCCCGTCATCCGCGACGCGGCCGACGCTGCACGTGCGGCAGCCGGCGGCACCTTCGGCCTCGCCGAGACCATCGACCTCGCCCGCGAGTTCATCGCCGATGCAGGCGATGATGCACCGCCTGTCGCGCTCATGACCTACCTCAATCCGCTCATGCGCGCCGGCATGCCCCGCGTCGCGGCCTCGATGCGCGATGCCGGAATCGGCGGCGTCATCGTTCCCGATCTACCGCCCGAGATGGCCGGACCGTGGCTCGCGGCCTCAGAGGGCATTGACACGGTGTTCCTGGTGGCTCCGACGTCGACGCCAGAGCGCCTCGCCAAGGTTGGGTCGGCGTCGAGCGGGTTTGTCTACTGCGTCTCGAGTACGGGCGTTACTGGCGATCGCGCCGAGCTGCCCGAAGAGCTCGCGGAGCTCGTCGCCCGGGTGAAAGCTGCCACGGAGCTGCCTGTCGCTGTGGGATTCGGGGTATCGACGCCCGCTCAGGCCGCGGTCGTCGCCCGCAGTGCCGACGGAGTCATCGTCGGCAGCGCGATTGTGAAGCGGCAGGCCGACCCAGGAGAACTGCGCGCGTTCGTGCAGAGCCTCTCTGCAGCAGCACGAGGAATCTCCTGAATCTGCCCTCGGCTGCAGCGAGGCCAGGCATCGGGGACCGCGAGTTTACAGTTGCGTAATCTCCGTCGTATTCCCGGGGCGAAGGTGCATGATGGTCGACGGCGTTCTTTTCAGAAGTCCTAA